>DATFTB010000025.1:0-25327 GCA_035262325.1 Candidatus Acidiferrum sp. | reverse complement strand
GACGCGCTCACCTGCACCCACAAAGATGGAATCGAGCGCCTGCGGAGCCGGCACCGGGTTTCCATCGAGCGCGATCACCTTCATCTTGTGCCCTGGCAGCGCGATGCGCCGGTTTTCGATGGCACTCGCGTTCAGGAAGTGCATCAAAAGCCGCTGACCTTCGCGAACGCGGATCGGCTCGCCCGCTCCGAGCGCCTTGTCGTTGATCGAGTAGGTGACCGAGCTGACCTCGAGGCCGTCCGGGTCGGTATCGAGCGTGGCCGGCTTTTCAAGGAACGGGCCATGATGGGTGTCGTCGTCTTCGTCGTCCATGGTTAGAGTAAAAAACGGCTCCCAATCGCGCAGCGCGAGGAAGAGTTGCTGGTCGTATCGGCCTGGATCGTTGCCGTCGTCGACGTGGACGAATCCGAACTGGCCCGTGTAGGGACCTCTGTGCAGGTCATCCATGGCCATGGCGTGCGAGTGATACCAGCGGCTTCCTGCCGGGCCAGGCGTGAGTTCGAAGCGTCGCCGCCCATGCGCCGGTACGAAAGGGGAGCCCTCCTCCCCGGTGCCATCAACTTCCGAGGGAATCAGCATGCCGTGCCAATGGACAAACTCCGGCGCGTCCGTGTCATTGATGACTTCGACCGTGACCCGCTTGCCCGCCCGCATCCGTAGCAGCGGTCCGGGTGCACTGCCGTTGTAGCCGATCGTCGACAGAATGTGCGAGCGATCGAGTTCGACAGTGACCGGCGCAATGCGAAGCGAGTAATCGGCAGCGATCTCCTGAGCCTGGCCGGTCAGCGACCCGAGCGAGGCGGCGTTTCGACCGATCGGCAACCGCGCCACGCCAGCCTGCGCCAGAGCGATGCCGCCGAGTTTAAGGAGACCGCGCCTATTCACCGTAATGCCGCTCCTCGGGAAGCTGGACCTGTCTCGATCGTCTCACGCCGAAAGCGGCCCGGACAAGCAAGGCGCAAGTCGACCTAACTGCAACCAACCGAATGGTTTCATCGTCTAACTGATTCTCGCGTGAAGCGGCTTGCGCGGGGCTTTTCGATGAGGTTTCGGCACATCACCGTAACGACTTTGGCAGCCCTGGCTTGCGGCATGGCGCTATGGGCGCAGCGCACCGGGGACTTCGGCTTCGGCAACGACGACTCCCCAACCAACATCAAGGCGGAGTTCTACTGGTCCCGTCTGGCCTACTCGACAAGTATAGCCAGTAACTTCGGCGGCTACGGGCGACAGGCCTGGCGGAGTTCTTGGTCGCGCGACTATCCGAAGGCCGACCGCCAGTTTCTCATCGCCATGCACCGGTTGACGCGCATCGACGGGCGGCCGACCGAGCAGGTGGTCACCCTTGATTCGGATGAGATATTCAACTATCCCTGGATTTATGCGGTTCAGGTAGAGACTTGGACATTCACCGACAGGGAAGCCAGCCGATTGCGCGAATACCTGCTGAAGGGCGGCTTTCTGATGGTGGATGACTTCCATGGAACCGAGGATTGGGAGAATTTCATGAACGGCATGCGGCAGGTGCTGCCCGATTATACGGTCGAGGACCTGCAAAGTGGCGACGAGATCTTCCACACCCTTTATGACATCGATGACAAGATGCAGATACCCGGCGAACAGTATGTTTGGTCCGGCCGGACCTACGAGAAGGACGGTTATCAGCCCAAATGGCGCGCCATTCGGGACCGCAAAGGCCGCATTATCGTTGCCATCTGCCACAACATGCATCTCGGGGACGCCTGGGAGTGGGCCGACGACCCAAACTATCCGGAGACTTTCGCGTCCATGGCGTTTCGCGTGGGACTGGACTACATCTTGTATGGTATGACCCATTAGGGATGGCATTCGCCTGATGGCGAACGGGATGAAAGGCTGAAAACAGCGACCGCCACGCGTTGATTGAGGACCGGAAGAGTTCATGTTCGAGCTTCTCTTCAAATACCCGAGCGCGGTCTTCAGAAAAGGCCAATTCGTGCTGCTCGGGAAGTGGCCTGCGTGGCTTCTGGTCGTGGTGACCGGTGCAGCCGTCGTCGGACTTGCACTGCTGATTCGTTGGAGACTCCAGAACGCCGCCCCCGAAGTACGAAATTGGCGAGCCTGGGCGGTTTGGGGAATGCAGTCAGCGTTCCTGGCCCTGGTCCTCTTTCTGCTCTGGCAACCGGCAATCATCGTGGCCGAGCTCAGTTCGCAGCAGAACATCATTGCCGTGGTAGTGGACGACTCGCGCAGTATGAGTATTGCGGACAGCGATGGCAGGACGCGAGAGGCTGTAGCGGTTGCGGCACTCGAGGGAGGTGTTCTCGCCGGGCTGCGGCAGCGTTTCCAAACGCGCCTCTACCGGCTCGGCAGTGAACTCACTCGAGTCGAAGGGCCTCGAGAAATAGCGGCGGTCGAACCGGCCACGCGCATTGGCGATAACCTGAAGCGGCTCGCGACGGAGACTTCGGAATTGCCCGTGGGAGCGATCGTGCTACTGAGCGACGGCGGCCAGAACACGGCGGGGACCGGCGGCTCGGGCATCAGCCGCGAAGCGCTCGAGGCGTTGCGGAACCGCCGCCTCCCGGTGCACACCGTAGGATTCGGCAGGGAGGAGAGCAGCCATGACGTCGAGATCGAAGACGTCGGCATGGCTGCGAACGCAATCGCCAATAGCCGCATCGCGGCGACGGTCAGCGTGACCCAGCGGGGTTACGCGGGTCAGCCGGCGAAACTGACGGTGCGCGATGGGGCTAAGGCGCTCGCCGAGCGCGAGATCACCTTGGCGGCCGATGGGCGCATTCAAACCGAGCCGCTTTTCTTTTCCGCGGGCGCAGCGGGTGCCAAGAGCCTCACCTTCGGCATCGATCCGCTGCCCGGCGAAGAAAACCCAGCCAACAATGCGGTGGCCCGCCCCATCCTTGTGAGCGATGCCAAACGAAGGATTCTGTATGTCGAAGGCGAGCCGCGCTGGGAATACAAATTCATCCGGCGGGCGGAAGCAGAGGATCCGACGGTGCAACTCGTCTCCATGCTGCGCACGAGTGAAAACAAGATCTACCGGCAGGGTATCAGCGATCCGGGTGAGCTGGCGGGTGGCTTTCCGGTGCGGCCGGAGGATCTCTTCGGTTATGCGGGCATCATCATTGGCTCGGTCGACGCGGGTTACTTCACGCCCCTGCAGCAGGAACTGCTGCGCGAGTATGTCGATCGCCGAGGAGGCGGCATCCTGTTCCTCGGCGGCCGCTTTTCGCTGAGCGATGGAGGCTGGGGAGCTTCGACCTTGAACGACGTGCTGCCGACCTTTCTTCCCTCGGGAAATCACAACTTCCACCGTAACGCTGCAACCGTTGAGTTGACAGCGCAGGGTCTGGACTCGCCCATTACCCAACTGCTCGATGATCCGGGGAAGAACGCCCAGCGCTGGAGAAAACTGACCTTTCTCGCCGATTATGAGGATGCCGGTGCACCTAAGCCCGGCGCCACCGTGCTTGCGAATCTCCATGCGGGCCGCCGCAAACTGCCCCTGCTGATCACACAAAGCTACGGCCACGGCCGCACGGCCATTCTGGCGACGGGTGGCACCTGGCGCTGGCAGATGAGCGAAGCCCTTGGCGATCCGTCGCACGACCTTTTCTGGCAACAGCTTTTGCGCTGGTTGGTCGCGGAGTCGCCCGGGCCGGTGGTCGCTTCCGCCTCCGAGCGCCTGCTCATGGACGAAGGGCGGATCGAGCTGAGGGCGCAAGTGCGAGACCAGCAGTTCGAGCGAGCGGCAAACGCACAGGTAACGGCCCACATCATCGGGCCCGACGGAAGCAACGCGCTGACGGATCTGATGCCCTCGGAGAACACTCCGGGACTTTACCAAACCGAATGGACCGCGGAGAAGCCTGGGACTTATGTCGTCGAAGTCACTGCAGAATCCCCTCGAGGGAGTCAACCACGGGAACTCGGTCGTGACGTGCTCACGGTCCAGCGCGAAAACGGGGTGGCTGAAAACTTCCACACCGAGCAGAATCGGCGCTTGCTCGAACAACTCGCATCCGACACCGGCGGGCGTTATTGGAAACCGTCGGAGTTGAAGAGTCTCCCGCGAGATATCTCGTACTCGGAAGCCGGCATCTCCGTTCGCAGCACCAAGGAGTTGTGGGATATGCCGATCGTCTTCCTGCTCCTGCTCGGCGTGCCGATCGCCGGATGGTTGTTGCGTCGGAAGTGGGGCGTGATATGAAACTCCCTTTGCTGCTGGCGACGGCCTGCATATTCGCTTTCCCCACCCGTGCTGCGACCTACTACGTCGTCGTCGCCGGGCTCGGTGGCGAGGCCGATTACGAACAGCGCTTCACGGCTGCGGCGAAAGATCTGGATCGCATCTTCCTAGCGGCAGGCTCGACCGCACACGTCTACACGCTGGCAGGGGCGCAAGCGACCGCAAAGCAATTGGCAGAAACACTGAGCGCAGTGGCTCGCGCGGCCAAAGTGGACGACGACTTTGCGCTGATCCTCATTGGCCACGGCTCTTTCGACGGTGCCGAATACAAGTTCAATCTTGTTGGCCCGGACGTAACGGCGCGGGAGATCGCCGCGATGTGCGACCGCATCGTCGCACGGCGGCAGCTGATCGTGGACACCACGAGCGCCAGTGGGGGCGCGGTCGAGGTTCTCGAGCGCCCGGGCCGCGCTGTGATTGCGGCGACGAAATCGGGAACGGAGAAAAACGCGACCGTTTTCGCGCGCTACTGGGTCGAGGCACTCGAAGATCCGACGGCCGATACGGACAAGAGCGACTCCATCAGCGCGATGGAGGCGTTTCGCTACGCTGCCAAGAAGACCGCGGCTTTTTACGATTCCCAGAAGCGCCTTGCGACCGAGCACGCGGTTTTCAACGATACCGGCAGAGGTGAACCGGTGCGCGAATCCGGAAACGGTCAAGGCATGCTGATGTCGACCTTCACTCTGTTACGCATCGGCACCAACCAGCAAACGGCCAACGATCCCGCCAAACGTGCGTTGCTCGATAGAAAGGACGAACTGGAACAAAGGATCGACACGCTGAAATACCAGAAGGCCGCGATGGACCCGCAGGATTACAAGAAGCAATTGACCGACGCGCTGGTCGAGCTCGCCAAGGTACAGGAGGAGCTGGACAAATGAAGCTTCTCGCTGTCATCCCGGCTTTCGGACTGGCATGCGCTCTGTCCGTCCGCGCCGCTGACCCCGCAGACTGCTTGGCGCTGCGCAAGCACGGACAGAGCGCCGAAGCGAAAGCCTGTTTCGAGACGCTAACCCGGAGTGGCGACGCGTACTTCCGCGCCGAGGGGTTCTGGGGGCTCGAGGAGTGGGAGCAGTCGAACGAACAGTTCCGCCTCGCCACCGAGCCCGCAAACAGCAAAGACCTTTACAAAGTGCGATGGGGAATGTTGCTGCACGAGCGCTTCAATGACGGCGATGCCGCTGGTCTGTTTCGCGAGGCGCTCGCGAAGAACCCGTCGAATGCCGAAGCTTATCTCGGACTGGCCATGGTGTCGGCGGACGGTTTCGATGGCAAAGCCGCTGCGTATCTGACCAAGGCCATGGAACTCGATCCCCAGCTGGCCGGGGCGCACGAGCTGATGGCCGACGTTGCGCTCACGAACGACGATAGCGACCTGGCCGTGGCCGAGGCCGACAAGGCCCTGGCGCTCGAAAAGGACGCGCTGGACGCGATGGCCGTTCACGCGGCCGTCGAACTGCTCGCCGACCGCTCTCCCGATGCATGGTTCGCAAAGATCCGCACCATCAATCCCCGCTACGGCGAGGCCTATGCTCGAGTAGCGCGCCAGCTCGAATTGCACTATCGCTACGAGGACGCAGTAACGTACTACCGCAAAGCAATCGAGGCCGATCCACACTTGTGGAGCGCACATTCGGCGCTCGGAATCGGCCTCATGCGATTAGGCAAAGAGGAAGAGCCGTTCAGAGAGCTTGAATTGAGCTACAACAACGGCTATCGCGATAAAGCGACGGTGAACAGCCTGCGGCTGCTCGATAGCTATAAGAACTTCGCTACCTTTCGCGACGATGCCACGATTTTGAGGTTGCACAAGACGGAGGCCGCGGTGCTGCTCCCGTATATGCGGGCGGAACTGCATACCATTCTTGCGACCTACGAAAGAAAATACCGCATGAAGCTTCCGGGGCCGGTGCAGGTAGAAGTCTATCCGGACCACGAAGACTTTGCCGTGCGCACCACGGGGATGCCGGGGCTCGGGGCGCTTGGCGTTACCTTCGGCGAGGTGGTGGCGATGGACAGCCCCTCGGCGGGCAAACCCGGAGACTTCAATTGGGGATCCACGCTTTGGCACGAGATGAGTCACGTGTTCATCCTCACCACGACCAATCACCGCGTGCCCCGCTGGTTCACGGAAGGACTTGCGGTGCACGAAGAAGGGGAGCGTTCGCCGGAGTGGAGGGACCGCTTGACTCCCGAGGTGCTCGTCGCCATTCGTGACCGAAAATTCCTGCCGGTAGCCAAGCTCGATCGCGGCTTTGTCTATCCGGAGTACCCCTCTCAAGTGATCGTCTCCTACTTCGAGGCCGGTAGCATCTGTGACTTTGTGAAAGCGAAGTGGGGCGAAGAAAAACTGCTCGACCTGGTCCATTCCTTCTCGAAGTCGCAGACGACGCCGCAGGTGATCCAGCAGGATCTGGGGCTCTCGTCCGAGGAGTTCGACAAGCAGTACCTCGCCTGGATCGGTCAGAAATATGGAGCGGAAGCGGCGCACTTCGACGAATGGCGGGAAAAACTGAAGGCCCTTGCCGCAGCGGCGCAACGCAAACAGTACGACACCGTGTTCGAACAGGGGCCAGCGGTATTGGCGATGTATCCGGAATACGTCGACGATCAGAATGTCTACCTATTCATGGCTGCGGCCGACAGGGCGCGAGGTGATGCCGGGTCTGAGGCTTCGATCCTCACGGAGTACCAACACCGAGGGGGGCAGATGCCGGAAGCGCTGAAACGCCTGGCTACGCTCGAGGAAGAGGCTGGCAAGCCGGGCGAGGCGGCGGCGACGCTCGAGCGACTGAACTACATTTACCCCGTCAAAGATGAGGAGCTGCATCGCCGACTCGGCGATCTGCTGTATGCACAGAAGCACTATGAGGGTGCGATTCGCGAATACAACGCCCGGATTGCCTCAAATCCAGTCGACCGGGCCGGCGCGGAGTTCAATCTGGCCCAGGCGTATTTTGCCGCCGGACAGAAGGACAAGGCCGAGGAAGCGGTGCTGGCGGCGCTCGAGAACGCCCCCGGCTACCGCCCGGCCCAAAAGTTGTTGCTGGAGTTGCAACGGTCGCCCGCAAAACCGGACTGAAAGGGAAAGGAAAATCAATGGCCTCGACTGCCGGATTGAACCAGGATGCAGCAGTTCTCCAGAAGCGCATCGAGCGCTTCCAGACCGTGCGCGAGCAAATCCTCGGCCAAGTGCGCCAGGTCATCGTGGGCCAGCAAGAGGTCCTGGAGCAGATCCTGATCGCCATCTTTGTGGGTGGACACTGCCTGATGACCGGCCTGCCGGGCACCGCGAAGACCCTGATGGTGCGGACGATCGCCGATGCCCTCGGCCTCGAGTTCCGGCGCATCCAGTTCACGCCTGACTTGATGCCGTCCGACATCACCGGCACGGACATTATCGAAGAGGACCTCACGACCGGCCGCCGCAAGTGGACCTTCGTCGAAGGGCCGATATTCGGCAACGTCCTGTTGGCCGACGAAATCAACCGCACGCCTCCGAAGACCCAGTCCGCGCTGCTTGAAGCCATGCAAGAACACTCTTGCACCGTGCGGGGGCATCTCCACCGGCTGCCCGCACCGTTCTTTGTGCTGGCGACTCAGAACCCGATCGAACTGGAGGGAACGTATCCGCTACCCGAGGCGCAATTGGACCGCTTCCTGTTCAACGCCGTCTTGGACGACTTGAGCGCTGAAGACGAACTCAAGGTCATCGACTGGACCACGGCAACACGCGTGGCCGAAGTCGCGGCGGTAACCTCGGCCGACGATCTGCTCGATTTTCAGCAGCTCGTGCGGATGGTGCCGATTGCCGAAACGCTTTCGCGTTACGTTGTGGGACTGGTGCGCGCCACCAGGCCAAAGAGTGAAAACGCGGCGGAGCTGGTGAAGAAATACGTGAACTACGGAGCCAGCGTCCGCGCGGCACAATTCATTGTGCTGGCCGCGAAGGCGCGGGCGCTCTCGAATAAGCGCTATCACGTAAGCTACGACGACATCACTTCCGTGGTTGTGCCGGTGCTGCGGCACCGCGTTCTGCTGAACTTCCACGCCGAGTCGGATCGAATCGACACCGACGAGATCCTCAAGCAGCTCGTCTCCCACCTCGAACGGCCAAAGGAGAGCTGATGCAACGGTTCCTTGATCCCAACGTGTTGGCCGGCATCTCCTCGCTGGACCTGTTGGCGAAGACGGTCGTGGACGGATTCGTTGCCGGTCTGCATCGTTCGCCGGACTTCGGCTTCAGTCAGGAGTTCGCGGAGTACCGACCCTATGTGCCAGGGGATGACCTGCGCCATGTGGACTGGAACCTGTTCGCGCGCACGGAACGATGCTACCTGAAGCGCTATCGAGGCGAGACGAACAGCCAGCTCACGGTGTTGTTGGACGCGAGTAACTCGATGCAGTACACCTCCGGTCCGCCGACAAAGATGGACTACGCGCGTTACATCGCGGCTTCGCTTTTCTACCTCGCGATCCACAATCAGCGCGATGCGGCGGGGCTGATCGTTTTCGACAATGAGGTGAGGGAGTACATCAGGCCATCAACGCGCCCGGGCCAGCTTGCGCGGCTTTTCGCCGGACTCGAACGGGCAGAGCCGCAAGCGCTAACCGATTTCGCCAAACCGCTCAAGCACTTTCAGAATTTTCTGCACCGGCGCGGGATCGTCATCCTGATCTCGGATTTTTATGAAGAGCCCGAAACGATCGTGCGGGCGAGCGCACCGTTGCGCTTCCACGGCAACGAAGTCGTGCTGTTTCATATCCTCGATCCGCAGGAGGTTCGTCCGGTGCTACGGGGGTCGGCGCTGTTGGTGGATCTCGAAACTGATCGCAGGATCGAGGTGATCCCCGAATATGCGAAAACCACATACCGCACGAGGATCGACGCGCATATCGAACAGCTTCGCTCGCGCGCTCAGACGGCGGGAATGGACTATCAATTGCTTCTCACGAGCCAACCGCTCGACACGGCGCTGCGTGAGTATCTTTCGCTGCGACAGGCGGGTAACTGATGGGCTTTCTCGCACCATGGTTTCTGGCCGGGCTCGTGGCGCTGGGGGTGCCGGTGTTTGTGCATCTCTTGCGGCGTCACAGAGCCACGCCAAGGCCGGTGAGCTCGCTGATGTTTTTCGAGCGAGGCGCGCAGAGTTCGACCCGCCATCGAAGGCTCAGGTATCTGCTGCTGTTCGCGCTGCGATGTGCATTGGTGCTGCTGGTGGTGCTCGCGTTTGCAAACCCGTTTGTGAAGCGGACGGCGGCGGAGCTGAACAGCCGCCTGCTTCTGATGGTGCTGGATACCTCCTTCAGCATGCGTGCGGGGACACGCTTCGCCGATGCCAAGCAGCAGGCGCTTCGGCTGCTGGCTCGGAAACCAGCCGCGCAGAAGGTCGAGATCATGGGCCTCGGCGGGCAACTCGACGTCCGGACCCAGGCGATCAACGACGACACGCAACTCCGCGCAGCGCTGGAAAGCCTTGAACCGGGCGACGGCCACGCGAACTTCGGCGAGCTGGGCCACGCCATCCGCAGCCTCGCCGAGACGGTACGCGGGCCAATGGAGCTTCACCTGTTCAGCGATATGCAGCGCACCGCGATGCCGGCTAACTTAGCCGATGCCGTTCTGCCGAACAACGTGGAGTTAGTGTTGCACCCGGTCGCGAATGGCGCTGCACCTGGCAACTGGACGGTCGAGAGCGTCGAAGCCCCGACCGTGCTATCCGAACCGAAAGATCCGAGGCAATCGCGTGTCCGGGCGGTGGTCGCAGGTTTCGGCACTCCCTCGGCAACGAAAACGGTGTCGCTGCTGGTGAACGGCAAAACGATTGCAACGCGCCAAGTGAACGTGCCCGCCAGCGGTCGGGTGACCGTGGAGTTTGCGCCGCTTGATGTGGGATACGGTTTCAACCGCTGCGAGGTACAGATCGAGGGCCGGGACGCGTTCCCAGCCGATGATGCAAGCTTTTTTGCCGTGCGGCGGTCCGACCCCGAACGAGTCCTGTTCGTCCACCCTGCGGACGATACGCGTTCCGCCCTCTATTTTGGATCTGCCTTGTCGGCGGGGACCAAAGGTTCGTTTGTGCTGCAATCCGTGACGGCCGAGCAAGCAAGGGATCTCGACCCGTCGAAATACGCCTTCGTGGTGCTTTCGGACGCAGTGATGCTGCCCCCGATTTTTGAGCGAACGCTGCGGCAGGATGTTGCCAGGGGTGGTCGCGTGCTTATTGCACTGGGTACGGCTGCAGCGCATCATGCGCGGATTCCGTTGTGGGACAGTGAGGTGAAGGATGCGCGGGATTATGCGCGCGCGGGAGGCACGGCAACGGTCGGGCAGGTAGACTTCAGCTATCCCGCGCTCGAGCAGGCACAGCCCGGGCGCGATAACGGTGGCTGGGCCGAGGTGAAGATTTTTTATGCCGCGGTGTTGGAGGAAGCGGGAGCCCGCGTGGCAGCGCGGCTTGCGGACGGCACACCCCTGCTGCTCGACAAACAGGTGGGCGAAGGACACGTGGTGCTGTTGGCTTCGGGACTTGAAAACTTGACCAACGACCTACCTCTACATCCCATCTTCGTGGTTTTTGTGGACCGCACGGCGCGGTATCTCTCGGGCAGTGAGCGACTGAGTGGATCGCAGGTCGTGGATTCGTTTGTGCAACTGCGCGGCGTGGCTGAACCGGCAGGTGCGGTCGGGAGCGTCGAGGTAACTGACCCGCAGGGGCATCGGCCGCTGTCACTAAGCGAAGCGCGAACGAGGGAATCGTTTCGCTTGGAACGCGCGGGATTCTATCAGATTCGATTTGCGAACGGACGAGATGCGGTCATCGGCGTAAACCCTGACCGGCGCGAATCGGATCTCGCGGCGATGGCCCAGGAAATGCAGAACCTGTGGAGCGGAAGCTCCGGCAGCGGAGCGCCGCATTCGGCGGGCGCCGAGGCCGCTCGAGTGAAAAGCCGCTCCTCAAGCCTGTGGTGGTACGTTATGCTGCTTCTATTGGTGGTCGCTTTGGCGGAAGCGGCCCTAGCCAGCGGCTACTTGGGCACGCAACGGGAGGAAGCATGAACAACCGCAGCGAGCTCAACCTTTATATTGCGAGGCTGCAGCGGAGACTGCGGCTCGGTGTTTGGCTGCGTGGCGCCGCTATCTTCACGGCCACGGCGCTCACGGTTACCGTCGCGTTAGTCCTCGTGCTCAACCGCTTTGCCTTCCCAACGCATGGCGTCACCGTCGCGCGATTAGCGATCTTCGCCGCGCTTACCCTGGCGGCCGTATTGGGCATTGCGTTGCCGGTGTTTCATCTGACGCGCGAGCGGGCTGTCGGCAAAGCGGAAGCTGCAAATCCCAGCCTGGAACAACGGCTCACGACCTTCCAGGAGCGCGCCAGCAAGAGCAACGATCCGTTTCTCGAACTGCTGGCGGCCGATACGTTGAAGCATACACGCGAAACAGAGCCGCAGTCGCTGGTTCCGGACAACCGCCTGTTCGCGCTCGGCGGCGCTGGCGTGGCTTGCCTTGCCACGCTGGTGTGGATGATTGCTGACGGTCCGGGTTACCTCGGATACGGGGCCTCGGTGCTCTGGACGAACCGGAACGCGGTTCCGCTCTACACCATCGAGGTAACTCCGGGCGACGTCACCGTCCGGCGACACAGCGACCAGCTCATTACCGCGCATGTCACCGGGATGCATCCCGACAGAGCACGTCTCTTTGCGCACTACGAGAGCACGTCTGGATGGGAACCGGTGGCCATGCAGGACGAGCGCGACACCGGCGGCGGGGCGAGCTACCAATTCGTGTTCGCCGGGCTGCCGGAAAATGTCGAGTACTATGTGGCCGCGGGTCCGCTGGTCTCTTCGCACTACAGAGTGCGTGTGCTGGACCTGCCTTCTGTGAAGCAAATCCGCGTTACTTACCACTACCCGGCCTGGACGGGAATGAAGCCGGCGATCGAGGAACATTCGGGCGATCTGCGGGCCATCGAAGGAACCGAAGCTGCGATTGAAGTGGCGATGGATCGTCCCTTGAAGGATGGCCGGTTCATGCTCGACAACGGCCAGATCGTTCATCTTGCGGGTGGAGCGGGAAACCGGTACCAGGGCTCGATTCATTTGGAGAGGGACGGAGCGTATCACGTAGCCGACACGGACGGTGGCCAAGAGGTGCGGCTATCGGAGGACTACTTCATCGCAACCGAGAAGGCGATGCCGCCGGAGGTCGCGATTGATCGGCCGGGCGGCGATTACCGGGCCAGCCCGATCGAGGAGGTCACCGTCGGGGTGACCGCGCGGGACCCGTTCGGGCTCGGAGGCGTTCAGCTACATTATTCCGTGAACGGCGGGCCGGATCACGACGTAAACCTGCTCAAATCGCCCGGCACCAGGAACGCCGACGGCTCCTACATGCTGCCGCTCGAGGAATACCAGCTGATACCCGGCGATTTGGTGAGCCTCTACGCGACCGCCCGCGACGGTCACAGCGAGGCTCGCACCGACATTCGCTTCATCCAGGTGGAGCCCTTTGAGCGCCAGTTTTCACAGTCGCAACAAAGCGGAGGCGGGGGCGGCGGCGCTCCGAACGGCAACCAGACGGAGATTTCCAGGCGGGAAAAGGAACTGATCGCCGCTACCTGGAAGCAGCAGAACGACAAAACTTCGAGCCCGAAGGAGGCGTCGGCGGCCGGGCTGTTCCTTTCCGATGCCCAGCGGAAGCTTCGCGACCAGGTGATGGCGCTCTCGGTTCGTATGCAAACCCGTGACCTTTCGGAGGCGAATGATGAGTTCTCCGATTTCCACAAAGACATCCAGGATGCGGCTGCGGCCATGGTGCCCTCGGCCGAAAAGCTAGGAAACATGCAGTGGAAGGATGCGATCCAGTGGGAGCAGAAAGCGCTGCAGGCGCTGCTGCGAGCGGAAGCCACGTTCCGAAAGATCGAGATTGCCTTCGGCCAACGCGGCGCTGGTGGCGCAGGGGGTGGCAGTGCCGGCCGCGACCTCGCCAGCCTGTTCGATCTGGAATTGGACACCGAAAAAAACCAGTATGAGACCGCACAAAAAGCGTCTCCTGCCGAGCAGCACGAAAAGGATGTGGAGGACGCGCTCCAGAAGCTGGACGCTTTGGCGAAGCGCCAGGAGGACTTGGCCAACCAGCAACGCAACCCGCAGCAGAGTTTCCAGGAACGTTGGCAACAGGAGATGTTGCGTCGCGAGGCCGAACAACTACAGCGGCAGATCGGGCAGATGGCGCGGAGCGGGCAGCAAGGTGCGAATGGGTCGCAAGCGAACGCGTCGTCCGAGAGCGGTTCGGGCTCGGCGCCAAACCGCTCCGGAGATCCACGGACCGAGCAGGCGCTCGAACGTTTGCGGCAAGCGACGGATGCGATGAAACGCGCTGACGGGTCCGAGCAGGGCGCGAACGCGGCCGGCCAGCGGGCCGCCGAGCAGCTTCGTCAAGCGGCGAATCTGCTGGCTGGCACACAGCAGCGGCTCGCCTCGGGCAGGATGGACTCTCTAGCGCGCGAGGCCAGCCGGTTGACGCAGCAGGAACGCGCCGAAGCCGATCAGATCAGCAAGTTTGTCAACCAGCAAGGCGAGTCCAACGCGACAAATCTGGACGGCGTGACGGCGCGAGTTCACGAGCGCAACCGCCTGGCAGAGGGGCGGCAGCGGCTCTCCGATGACCTCTCGAGATTGCAGGGAAACATTCGCGACACGGCACGCGAAATGGCTTCCGCTCAACCGGAAGTTGCTCAGAAATTGCGCGAAGCGCTGACCGAGATGGATGAGTCCGATCTCGATAATCACGTGCAAAGAACTGCGGACTGGTTGCGGCGCGGAATCGATCCCAATTCAAACGGTACGGAAAAAGAGATCGCAGGGGGTCTTGAGAAACTCGAACGGCAGCTCCAGGAAGCGCAGAAGGGAATCGGAAACGGCAAGGCGGGGCAGCCCGACTCCGACAAGCCTGCCGCGACTGCGGCGCTTGACCAGGTGGAGCGCCTGCGCAGCCAGCTCGAGGCTATGACGGCTTCGCGCGGCAGCCGTGGGGACGCCGGACAGAGCTCGCGACAGCAACGAGTGCCGGCAGGGCAGGCTGGCGCCGACGGCCTTCACCGCGATAACAACCACGGTGACCCGAGCGGCGATATGCGCTCAAGCGATGGGGGCGCCACGGATGGCACCGCATGGGGCAACATCAACACCGGCAACAATCGTTACGGAGCGCCGGGAGAGCGGCCTACGCCCGCCGGACCCTCGGGCGAGGATACCGAGCGTATTTTCGAGCAGGGGATGCGAGACCTCGACCAGCTCCGGCGCACGGTCCAAAACGATCCGCAAGCCGCGAAAGAGGTGGCGGAGCTGACGCGGCAAATGCAGCGGCTCGATCCCAGCCGCTTCCCCGGCAACCCCGCGATGGTAGAGCGAATGCAACGTGAACTACTCAGCTCGTTTGACAGGTTGGAACTCCTGTTACGGCGCGACGGTGCGGCGAGCGAAGCGCGTACCGGAAAGTCCTACGCTGTTCCGGCGGAGTATCAGGAATCTGTCGCCGAGTACTACAGACGCCTCAGCAAGAATCCATAGGAATCGAGCGCTCCGGATTCCGACGCCAAACCGTCAGCGGTTCGACGACGCCGGATGGACGAAGGTTTTGAGGGGTTTACGCCGGGCAGAGATTGTTGCAGAAGGAAGGGATGGACATCGGGAAGTCGCGACGCTCTGTAGTCTGTCGAGCATGACCGCCCGCGAACGCGAGTACGACTCGGGATCGTCGAGCAGCTGACTGGCCCAGTGGCCGCCGATGGCGATGGACTGGATCTCGAACGCCAAGTGGGTCGCGTCAATATTCGTGGCAATGTGCCCTTCCTTCTGAGCCTGCTCCAAGGCACGCACCAATACGGCGATCCACTCGCGCATAATCGCAACAATGCGGTCGCGTACGGGCCCGCGCCGGCTGTCGAATTCAAACGACGCGGCGGTGAAAAAGCAGCCGCCCTTGAAAATCCCCTCTTCAATATAAGCGAGCCACCGGTCGATGATCGACCATAAACGCGGCATACCCCTTGGCGCTGACAGCGCGGGTCGCGTGATCTGATCGATGAAGATTTGGCGCGCCGTTTCCACGGTCGCGAGCTGGAGCTCTTCCTTTGAACCAAAATGCGCAAACAAGCCGCTCTTGCTCATCCCTAAATCATCGGCCAGTCGGCCGACCGTGAGGCCTTCTAGTCCTTCCGCCGAAGCAAGGTCCACCGCTCGCCGGAGGATCGCCGTTCGCGTCCTGAGCCCGCGAGCCCGCCGAGACACAACCGTCTTTCTCCGGGAGCGCAGCGTCTGAGGCATACGAAGAGCTTAGCACAAAACATTTAAATAGCACGAACGTTCGTGTTTTATGATAGACTCCCCGAACCGGGAGGGTCGATGCTTCACCGTGCCTTTGCCTGCCGGCTAGCGAGGTTCGCCGTGCTCCTCGCTCTTGGCACGTCCGGCCGCGCCCGTGCGCAAGAGATCCCTTTGGAGCCCTGTGATTCTCTGCCCCTCGTCGAGGTCGCGGTCGACGGCCGGGCGATGCACTTCCTGGTGGATACGGCCGCGACCTCGCTACTGAATCTCAAATCCTTCGCCGAAGGCCGCACCCGCGACGTACGCATCACCTCCTGGACCGGAACGCTCGCGACCAGCGCGCGCGAAGTTAGCGTCAATGAGATCGTGGTTGGTCAAACCAAGCTCATCATATTGAAACTGCCCGCCATCGACCTGTCGGCCATAGGCAAGGCTTGCGGCCGCAAGATTGACGGCGTCCTCGGCGTCGATCTGCTCGCGAGGTTGGGCGCCACGATTGACCTTCGGCGCCAAACGATGCACCTGGCGACCGCAGATGATGAGCGCGGCATGCGACTAGCGGGGGAGATGCATCAGGAGATGGTGCGCTGCGTCACGGCTTTTAATGATTCCGATGAGCGCGCCTTCACTGACTGCCTGGAGCCGGAAATCGTGCTCTTCACCAAGGATCGGGCGCTGACCGGGCGCGATGCGGTGGTTCAGTATTTCCGGGAAACCTATTTTCATCAGAAACCGGCGGCGACGCTGGCGGTCCGGGAGGGCGCTTTTCACCCTATCGGCGAAGCCGTGTGGTACGAATACGAGTTCACGATCAAGTCCGCGCATGGCTCGTTGAGCGGCCGCGGCATGGCGCTTTGCCGCAAGTCCAACGAGCGTTGGCGCATGGCGAGCATGCACCATACGCTCGAGCATTTTGAGCCCTGGACGGAGTAAAAAAGCTGAGTCAAAGGCTTCATAAACGCGGCCCGTAAGCGAAGTTGCCGTCTTGACGTGGGTTTCTATCATGTTAGAGTAACTCTTGCTTTTGGCCTATGGCCCTGATCGGTGCGCCGCCGCAATCAGTCGAGGAGAATACCCGGTTATGCCCACAAAAAGCATTCGCAAGGCTTGGCCTGTCCGCGCGGGAAGGGCCTCGCGCCTTCGGGCAAATCCAGGTTCTCCGGGGTGGCTGTTGCGCAAGGCCACGGCGGAAGCCAGTCAAGAGCTGGGACTACGCGAGCGCAAGAAGGCGCGGTTGCGGCAACAGATCATTGACACTTCCATTCGCCTGTTCCGCAAACGCGGATACGAAAACACCAGGGTCGAGGACATCGTGCAGATCCTCGAAATCAGTCAGCCTACTTTTTTCCGCTACTTTCCGAGCAAGGATGCGGTCCTCCGAGAGGTCGGGCGGCGGGGCTTCAACTGCCTCAAGGAGCACCTCGAAACGGAGCTCTCGAGCGATGCCACGACCGCCGAGCGCCTCGAGCGCATGTATGTGGACATGGCTCGTGAGGTGGAATCCGACCGGCCGCTGTGGAGAGCCATCGTGCTCTCAGGGGCGATGGACCCCGTGCGTTCGCCGCACATGCGGCGCGCGGACGAAGTCGCGTGCGCTCTCCTGAAGGCCGTCCTCGAGGAAGGCCAGAAGCGCGGTGAGCTAACGAAGAAGTTTCCGCCGGCTCATATGGCGGAGTTTCTCGAAGGGCTTTACACCACGGTTGTGCGGCGCTGGGCGGTCGATCTCTCCGGGCCCCATAGTTTGAGCGAACGGGTGCGCAGCGCGGTGGCGTTCTTTCTCGAGGGTGCGCAGCCCTAAGGGACCAGCAGGAAGGAGAAGACTCGCTGCTCTCGACGCTCCCTTCCTTTTGGTCCCACGCGGAGACCCGCTGATGGCCTCATTCCCACCGAGGTGAGCATGAAGGCCGCGATTCTGCAGGAATTCAAGAAACCTTTGGTGCTCGAGGAGGTTCCGCGGCCGGAACTGGAAGCCCACGAGGTTCTCATCCAGGTCGAGGCCTGCGGCGTCTGTCACTCCGATTTGCATCTCGCCGATGGAGATTGGCCGCAACTTGCTGCCATTGTCAAAAAACCCCTGATCCTCGGCCACGAGATCGCCGGCCGCGTTGTCGGGCGAGGCGCCGCCGTTCGCGATTTGCAGGTTGGTGACCGCGCCGGCGTACCCTGGATTCACTGGACCTGTGGTGAGTGCGCCTTCTGCCAGGAAGGCTATGAAAACCTTTGTCTGAGGCAGAAGATTACCGGAGTGACCGTGGACGGTGGCTTCGCAGAGTTTCTGAAAGCCCCGGCGAGCCACGCCCTGAAGATTCCCGAGGGGCTTTCTTCGGTTGAAGTGGCGCCGCTGTTTTGCGCCGGTGTGACGGTGCATCGGGCGCTAAAGCAGGCCAGAATGTCGTCTGGTGAGCGGCTGGCGGTTTTTGGCATCGGCGGACTGGGGCATATTGCCGTGCAGCTTGCGCGAGAACTCGGGGCCGAGATCATTGCCGTTGACGTCTCCGAACGGAAGCTCGAACTTGCGAGAACCTTGGGGGCCACGAGCGGCCTCAACATTTCTTCGACGAACGTCATTAAGGAATTGCGAGCGAAAGGCGGCGTTCATGTGGCCCTTGTGACATCGGCGGCAAAGGCGGCTTATGACGTGGCCTTCTCCTGCTTGCGTCCCACGGGAACCTTGCTGGTCGTCGGTTTACCTTCCGAGAACCTCTGCTTCCCTCCGATCCTGATGAGTGCAAAAGAAGTTCACATCCGAGCGAGCGCGGTGGGGACCCGTCAAGACGTTCGTGAAGTGCTGGCGATGGCCAGCGAGGGAAAAATTCGCTGCCAGGTGACGCCCCGCCCGCTGGCCCATGCCAATGAGGTCCTCGATGAGTTGCGTCACGGGCAAGTCGCCGGGCGCGTTGCGTTCACGTTTTAATCTTCGCCCGGTGCCAATCTTTGCCCTCATTCGCCGGAAGGAAGGTTGCGGCTTCCAGATGGACCACCGTGGGCAAGGACCAGTTTCGCCTGAAAATTTCGTTGACGTTAGTTCCTAAAATGTGATACCGACTATCACAATCTTGGATAGCTCGACCCGGGGGGAGAAGGGATCGAAGCGATCAAGCGGTTCTGATTGCGAGTAGGTTCAGATGCTCTCTTGAGGAAGTCGAGTGCGTCCGCGGCGGAGGCAGCGACTGTCGCATGGGCCCTGCTGGTGGTGTGGGCCGCCGAGCAGGTTTGTCGCTCCTGAACGCCTGTTCGACGCTTCTGAGGAGGCAGGAGGAGATATGAAGGCGACCTTAACTGCGGCTGCACTGTTGCTTGCCGTCTGTCTGATTTCCGGAATTCAGGAAGCCAGGGCGCAAGGTGTCGGATCCTCGGCGGATCTGACCGGAACCGTTACCGACCCTGCCGGTGCGATTGTACCGAACGCCAGGGTGACCGTCGTTGACGCCGCGAAAGGGATTAAGCGCGTCGCCACGACAGATGAAAAAGGTGAGTATCGGATTTCCGGTCTTGCACCGACGACCTATCAAGTGAGCGTCGAGCACGACGGTTTCCAGACCGAGGCTGTCAAAGACGTCGTACTGACGGTGGGAGGGACGGTGGTTTTAGACTTCCATCTTAAGTTAGCGGGGACCACCTCGACGGTTGAGGTGACTTCCGAGCTCCCGGTCGTGGAAACCCAACGGGGCAGTCAAGCCAATACCATAACGCAAACCCTTGTCGCGGGGCTTCCCATCAATCAGCGCAGTTATCTCACTTTTACACTGCTCGCGCCGGGTGTCAGCGATTCGAACACCATCGCGGATAATGCGGATTTCCGGGTGAAACAGACCCCGCAAAGCGGCCTGTCGTTCTACGGGAGCAACGGGCGCGGCAACAGTGTCACCGTCGACGGCGGCGAAGCCAACGATGACGCCGGCGGCGTGCGCCTCACTCTCAGCCAAGATGCCGTCCAGGAATTCCAGGTCAATCGCAGCAACTACGCCGCCGATCTCGGGGGTGCCAGTGGCGCCACCATCAATATCGTCTCGAAGACCGGCAGCAACGACTTGCACGCCACCCTTTTCGCCTTTTTTCGGAACGACGCCCTGGACGCGCGCGACCGCTTTGCTATGAGCCAGGCTCTTCAGCCAGGTGATCCGTTTTCCCTCACCGCTACAGGCGTTCCGATCAAGAATTCGCTGAACCGCCAGCAGTTCGGCGGCAATGCCGGCTTCCCGGTCTCCAAAGACAGATCTTTCTTGTATGTCGCTTACGAAGGTCTGCTATCGGACGCGCAAGATTCCGTGCCCCTCCTCACGAACAGCAATATTTTTGCCCCCACTTCGACACAACAGTCCATCATCTCGGGATTGGCTGCGCAAGGCGCCAGGCCCGTTCCCTGCATCACCACAAATCCCTCAAATCCTTTGATGAACCCTTTGATCCTGCCCGCCAACCAATGCGCGTTTGCGTTAGGCAGCATTCTGACCGTCAATCCCAATCCTGGCCCCAATCCCTTCGTTGGTATGGCCCAGCGTGCGCTCAATCCCTACATCGTCAACCAGTTTGAGGTCAACGGCGGCTTGTTTCCCTTTCCAACGCATCAGCATCAGTTTTCGGCGCGCTTTGACCATCACTTCAGCGAAAGCGATCAGGCCTTTCTGCGCTACAGCTTTGTCCATCTCACCGAAAAGAGTCCCGACGTACAGGCCCTCACGGGCTTTTCGCGCGGCACTTCCGAACTGGCTTGGGACAGCACGCTGCAAGGCTCTTGGTTCCACCAGTTCAACGCCGGCATGCAAAACGAAGCCAGCATCCAGTGGAACTGGTATCAATTTAACGTGGACACAAACGATCCGGGTGGTCCCGGCCTCGACGTCGAAGGCTACGGGTTCTTCGGCCGGGGAATCTTTCTTCCAAGCCACACAACCGCGCGTCGCTATGAATTTGCGGACAATTTCACGCTGGTCCGTGGCCACCACACCATGAAAATGGGCTTCGAAGTCCTGATTCGCGGTAACAATACCTCCTCTCAGACCTTCTTTCCCGCACGCTTTGAATTCCTCCAATTGCCCGGCGCGCTCCTCAGCCTTTGTCTCGAGGCTCCCGCCGCGTGCGGCCTGCCCGCGTCACAGGCTTCCAGCGGTATCAGCACGCTGCAGTCCTGGAGTCTCGGGCTGCCGGCCTTCTTTGAACAGGGTTTTGGCAATCCGAGCTACATCGAAACGCGTCCTTTCACGGGCCTCTATTGGCAGGACTCCTGGAGGGTAAACCCCAAGCTCACGCTCAACTACGGCTTGCGCTACGAGCTTGACAGTCAGTATGGCCCCTTGCACACTCCGGGGACCAACTTTGCCCCGCGATTCTCCTTCGCCTGGGACCCGTTCAACGACCATAAAACGGTGATTCGCGGCGGCTACGGAATCTTCTACTCGCAGATCTACGCGCAGATCGGCAATGTGGTGAATGTCCTCGGGAACGTGAATGACACGCGGCGCATCGCCAACACTCTGGTCTCGATCCTTGGTAATCCGCTGAACCCCGCAGTCACTTCACCGGGCATATTTCAGACTCTGTATTTCCAAGGTTTCAATCCCGCCAACCCCACAAAAAACAACATCATTGGCTGCGGGACGCCTCAAGCGGGTCAGTATGCGTGCATCACGCCACAGATGCTCGAGCAGAACTTCGGGCTCGTCGTTCCGAACACCGGTCCGTTGCCTCCCGGGACGGTTCTCTTTGCCGGGCAGCCAAACTACAAGAGTCCTATGTCGCAGCAAGTCTCTTTTGGAATAGAACGCGCGCTTGGTGCAGGGTTCTCGGTGTCGGCTAACTACATCTACGTTCACACGACGCATCTGCCCGTGGCCCTCGATTCAAACCTGCTTCCCGGCGCTCCCGTCTGCCCTGCGGCTGGTGTCGCCGCCTGCGGCCCGCCGGATCTGGGCGCCAATGGTTTGCCGACAAACGGCCTGTCTTTTCAAAACTGGGGCGCTCCGGCCTGCGCCGCCAATCCTTCGCTCTGCTTTGCGGATCCGACCCACGTCATCCTGCAGAATAACGTCTACAGCTCCGCCGCTTCGGCGCTGTTTCAGGGTGGCCTATTCGAGCTTAAGAAGGCTTTCTCTAACCACTTTTCGCTCCTTGTGAACTACACCTACAGCCGCGCCACGGACAACGCCACAGACTTCAACAGTGACTATTCTCCTTTCAACGCCACCTGCCTCCGTTGCGACCGCTCGCTTTCCGATTTCGACCAGCGCCACAAGGTCGTGTTCGCCGGTGTTTTCGAAAGTCCCTGGGAGAACTCCAAAATCCTCAGCGGCTTTGAGTTTGCTCCGATCTTCAGCTACAACAGCAGCCACCCCTTTAATCTCCTCGCTGGCGCGGATATCAACGGAGACGGTCACTTCACCAACGACCGTCCGCCAGCTGCCGGCCGCAACACGGGCATTGGTCCGAGCTACACGAACCTTGACTTGCGCCTCAGCCGAACCTTCAAACTCGGTGAAAAGCTGAACATGCAATTGACCGCCGAAGCGTTCAACGTCGCGAATCACACCAACTACGCAAGCGTGAACAATATCGTCGGCGCGGCAATTGCCCCGCCGTTCAATGTCCACGGAACCGCGAACGTCGGGCCGAGCCAGCCCCTTGGATTTACCGCGGCGTTTCCCAATCGCGAAATCCAGCTCGGTGCGCGCCTGACCTTCTGAGGGTGGCGAAGACATTTCCCGCCGGACTGCCCGCCCCGGCTAGGCAGTGGCACGAACGTCGACCGGATGCTGCTGTGCCAGACCACGCCGAATCGGGGGAGGGAACATGATGCGCCAAGCGACAAAGGAAGCGATTTTCTGCCTCGCCCTCGTGTTCGCTTGGTTGGCTGTGCGTGAAGAAGACAACGGAGAATTCCTGCGGTGCGCGTTCGTCGCTCGTGCCGGGCATTGCGCCTTCACGCCGGCGGAAACCATCGCTGCGGCCCTGACACTCCTCGGGCGCTTGGCGACCGGAAAATGGGACCGCGTGGATGCAAGCGATCTGAATACTTCCGGAGCATCCCTCGGCCCCCTGTTGAACATCTTTCCCGACGCGACCGGCGCACTCGCCCCGTCCAGCCGGCCTTTGTGGACTTCAAGCCCGGCCCGTATCTCCGGCCATTTGATAGCTTGTCGGAAGAGTGCGCGTCCGGGCGTCGGTGCGGCGCTTGAGCTCTGCTGCTTGTTTTGAGCAGAAAACGGGGGTGTGATCCTCGGGTGGCAGGATTGACCGTGAATACCAAGCAGCTCTTTGACCTTACAAGACGAGTGGCTATTGTTACGGGAGGCTCTATTGGCCTCGGGCGCCAAATGGCCCAGGGCTTGGCAGAGATGGGCGCGAACCTGGTACTTTGCGCGCGGAAGCGGGAGCGTTGCGAACAAGCAGCGGAGGAGCTGAGGCGACTCGGAGTTCAAACGCTCGGGCTTGCTTGTGACGTCCGAAACCCGGACCAGGTCGGTGCCGTTGTGGAGGAAACGCTTTCCCGGTTTCAGAAAATCGACATCCTCGTTAACAACGCGGGAACGTCCTGGGGTGCTCCCGTTGAGGAGATGAAGCTCGAGCATTGGAACAAGGTGATCGAAACGAATTTGACCGCCACCTTTCTATTTTCGCAAGCTGCCGGAAGGTTCATGGTGCGGCAGGGCCGCGGCAAGGTCATCAATATCGCCTCGGTGGCCGGCCTTCGCGGTGCGTCGCCTGAGCTTCAGGCCATCGGTTACCACGCGAGTAAAGGAGGCGTAATCGCTTTCACCAGGGACCTGGCCTGCAAGTGGGGCGCCCACAATATTCAAGTCAACGCCATCGCACCGGGCTGGTTCCCGACGCACATGTCCGCGGTGGTCATTGAAAAAAACAAAGAAGCGCTCCTCAAGAGAGTTCCCCTGGGAAGATTCGGCGGCGAAGACGATCTGAAAGGAGCAGCCGTCTTCCTGGCCTCGGACGCCTCGAATTATGTGACAGGACACGTACTCGTAGTTGACGGAGGACAGACAGCCTGAGTCGGCTCGATAAACCATGAATATACCCTTGACGCCAATCCGCTTCCTTCGCTACGCGCAACAACAGTATCCGCAGCGCACCGCCGTTGTTTGTGGAGAAGAACGGTTCACGTACGCCCAACTCGCCGAGCGGGCCGGCAGGCTGGCCGGCGCCTTGCGCAAGGCGGGAGTCGAGGCCGGCGACCGCGTCGCGTTTCTCAGCACCAACTGTCATCGCCTCCTCGAAGCCTACTACGGCGTGATCGAGGCGGGCGGCGTGTTGCTGCCCCTCAATATTCGTTTGGCTCCCCAGGAACTGGCTTTCGTGCTGAATGACTCGGGCACGCGGTTGCTGTTTTATCAAAAGCGCTTCCTTAACGTCGTCGAATCTCTTTGCCCGAAGCTTTCTAACCCGACGGCGTTGTATATCCTCGACGGCGTGAAGGAAGAAGACCGGGAGACGAAGCCGCATTACGAGGCGCTGATCTCAAACGCGCCGGAATTTCGCGCCGATATCATGGCCGTCGATGAAGATTCTCTCGCCGAGCTGTTTTACACCAGCGGAACAAGCGCCGAACCAAAAGGCGTCATGCTCACCCATCGGAACGTTTATCTGCACGCGCACAATACCGGCTTGGGTTTGCACGATGGGGAGAAAGCCGCCGTTGAACTTCACACCATCCCCATGTTTCACGCGAACGGCTGGGGTGTACCCCATTTTCTGACGCTGCTCGGCGGCAAGCACGTGATGATTCAGCGCTTCGATCCTCCCGAGGTTTTTCGGCTGATCGAGGCGGAACGCGTGAACTACTGCAGTCTCGTACCGGCCATGGCGACGGCGCTGGTTAATTGCCCGGAGCGGGCCAAGTACGACTTAAGCAGCTTGCGGCGGATCAATATCGGGGGCGCGGCGTCCTCTCCTACGTTGGTGCGGGAAGTCGAAGAAAAACTCGGCTGCGCTTGTTTTTCCGGATACGGCTTGACCGAAACTTCACCGGTTTTGTCGATCTCGTTGATAAAGCCCGGCCTTTCCTGCGAAGGCGAGGAGCGCATTGTGCGGCAGGCCATGACCGGTTACGCGATGCCCGGCGTCGAGCTGCGCGTGGTCGACGAAAATGATCGGGACGTCCCACGCGACGGCCACTCCATCGGCGAAATCATCACCCGCAGCGACGGAGTGATGAAGGGCTATTGGCGCCGGGTCGAAGCCTCGGCCGAGGCATTGCGCGGCGGCTGGTTCCATACCGGCGACATGGCGGTGTGGGATGAGCAGGGCTACATTCTCATTGTCGACCGAAAAAAGGACGTGATTATCACTGGCGGCGAAAACGTCTGCTCGCTGGAGGTCGAGAAGGTGCTCCTGTCGCATCCAGCGGTGCTCGAAGTAGCCGTTATACCCGTACCCGACGAAAAATGGGGAGAAGTGCCCAAGGCGTTGGTGGTTCTGAAGCAGAATGCGCAAGCGGGAGAAGTTGAGCTCATCGAACACTGTCGCGCGTGCCTGGCGCACTACAAATGCCCGCGTTCGGTTGCATTTCTCGAGAGCCTGCCGAGGACCGGCACGGGGAAACCGCTGAAGAGGGAGTTGCGCAGAAAATACGAGCAAGACGAAGCGACTCGCCTGCCGCAAAACAAGTGATCGGCGGAGTCGGTCACAAAGGAGCAGAAAAAAAGAATGGATCTGAATCTCACCCGCGAGGAAGTAGCCTTCCGCGACGAATTCCGCTCGTGGCTCGCGAGCAATGTTCCCAATGATTGGAGC
>DATFTB010000024.1:0-10792 GCA_035262325.1 Candidatus Acidiferrum sp. | reverse complement strand
GACGTTCAGCCAACTTGAGTTCAGGATGTTGTCGAAGCGCACGTTTACCGATTCCAAGTGAAAGGCGCCGGTTTCGTCGGAAGAAGGCACCAGCTGGAAACTGATGTTATGAGCCAGCGTGCCTGCGGTCAGAATATCGAGCCCGCCGAAATCAAAGCCATGGGTCGTGATGTTGGCCAAAGCGGTGTTCGGCCCGCCGGCGCCATCGACGATCACGTTCTCTTGATGCTCCAGATGCCAGTTGGGAGTGATACGCAGGGCGATGGGCCAATAAGCGGGGCTTTGGAAGATGGGAGCGTCGCGGTCGTTGCCTATCTGGTAGCCGTTGTCTTTGAACTGCTGGCCGAAGGGACTCAATTTCGGCCAAGCCTCGTGACAGGACGAGCACGGCATGCCGTACTTGCGCGCGAAAGCAGGTATCGCGTTCGCCGGGCGACAATCGATCAAAGCCAAGGAGAGCACCGCAAGCGAAAAGAACAAGCCGCCAGCAAAGCGGCGCCAGACCGACTTCACGTTGAGTGAGCGGAATCGTTCCATACAGCCACCTCCAAACGCTTGGCGACAACGTTGAGCACACACTTAGTTCAGCGTCAAACGGTTCAACTTCAAAGACAATTTGCGAGGGGGTGTGCTAGTTAAAACACCAAGCACGGAGGGACCACTCGTTTGCCCCAAGAAACGAGAGGAAAATGAACCGATGCTCCACCGTACTCTCTGAAAATTTCACTGCATCTCTCCGTCAAAAGAGCGAAGTGAAATAATCAGTCCCTGAACCGGGGCGGATGCTACTCCGAGAGCGAGGATGAATGCAAGGGTTTTCTTGCGAGGATTTGAAAAACCGTTCAAGTGTTGGGACTCACGGTACCAGAATGGCGGAAAAACGGAATGATTTCGGGCGATTTGACAGGGACGGAGGGTTCAAGTTAACAAAGAACTCTCATGCAACGACGATGAAAGAACTGACTGCGAGCGTGGAGAAGAGGTCGCAAACCGCGAGGTTGGCCGAGGTCGCCGCGTTTGCTGCGGCGTTGTGCCTGTCTTTCCCGGCAAGTCTCTGTCTAGCGTCGGCTGCCAGCAATCTAACCACGCCCGGCATCGTCCGAGAGTTCAGCAGCCCGCTCGGTGATGTGCGGCAGGCAGTGCTGGCGGTCCAGAGGGACCACATCATCCACGGCACGCTGGTCTTTGATAAGGAGCCGATCCTGAACGGCGCTGAAGCCGTGAACGCAACGCCCATGTTCGACCCTTGGAAAGGCGAAGGCGAGGTGTACTACAAGATACGCAAGAACGCGGTGGCGCCGCGGCACTTTCTTGACACCGGCGACCAAGGAACCATCGCGGTGCGTTACGTGATCATACCTGTCACGGATGTTCGAACACGAGTGAAGATCGACGCGGTCTACGTCGAGAGCGCGCGCAAGACCGCGCATCCCTCGGACGGCACGGTAGAAAAAAACGAAATGAAGGAAGTGAAGGATGCGCTCGAGTCGATGCAGCAAGCCGCACAGGAAGCGGCGGATGCAAGGCGCCGCGAGTTGAGCGCTGAACTCGTTCGGCAAAGTTATGCCCGGCAGCGGGAAGACGAAACCACGCGCCTCGATAAGGCGCAGACAAGCGAAAAGGAGCTCGCGCAGCAGGTCACCGAACTCCGCCACGATGTCGAACGGCGGGTGAAACCGCCGGGCGCGGACCTCAAAGCGGCTCCCTTCCAGTCAGCGGCGGCTTTGAAGACGCTTTCGGCTTACACGGAAGTCGTCATTTTGATCGTCACGCCCCATTGGTTGGGAATCGAGACACCGGAGGGCCAGCGTGGTTGGCTACCTGTCGAAAGCCTGGAGCCTCTGCCGTGAAGAGATGGTTTGAACAAATGCGGCACGCGATTCCTCTATTGCTGCTACTCGCTCTGTGCATACAAAACGCCGGTGGCCAGGCCGTGCCCTATGCCAGGAGTTACGCCAAACCGAAGAACGAAGTGGAACAAGCGCTGAAGGAATTGCAGGCCTATTCCGGGCAAAAACTGCCGATCCTTGAGGGGTTCGTTGCCCCTCCCGCGAAGCCTTTGGAACGCTACGAACGCGGCTTTTATCAGTTCACGATTGAATTGCTGCCGGGAGACGAAGGCGCGACAATCGTGCGCCTGTCTGCCAAAGTGACGGCGTGGTACGCCGATCGAGATGTGGCGAAATCCGGCTACGAAGTACTGGTTTCGAACGGACGGCTGGAACTCGATCTGCTTGACCGCCTGCAGGAAAAACTGACCGGTAAGCCTGTGGACCCGCCCGCGACGCTCGAATCCACCGTGCAAGCCCCGCGGCCAAAGCTCGATTTGTCCGGCGTGCCCGGGGCCAGCCTTCCTGCGCCCGCACCGGTGGCGGCGAAAACCCCGGATGAGGTGGCGGCGCTCAGAACGCAGCGCGTAATTGCCGAAAAACGGGTGCAGCGACTCACGGAAGAATTGCAGAGTCTCGAGGAAATCAAACACAACCAAGCGCACCAGCAAAACCTCGTCATCGTCTCAAAGCCTTCGACGCCCGTATATGCGAAAGCCGGGGAAGGCTCGCGGGTTCTATTCCAGGCCGCGGCCAACGACGAGTTTGAGTTCCTCGATATGGAAGGCGAATGGGTGCACGTGGAGATTTCTGGCGACTCGCGCGGTTATCTGCGCCAGACCGCCGTGCAATTGCCCGAAGGCGTCGCCGCAAGACTGCGCGCTGCCGCCCCTGGCCCCGAGGCAAAGTACGCCGGATTCCGGATTGCACGGGAGGAAACGAGCCGCTTCCCGGGTGACTGGTTGGGGCTCAAAGGCAAAACGGTGAAGATCTATACGGTGCAGCCGCTGACAGAGAATCCCAAAGAGACCGGCGCGTCGGCGCGATTGAACTACGCTTTGGTACTTTTCGAAAAGGGCTGGAGAGAGTCGGCTACGGTTCGACCGCTGCCTGAAGGGGTTGTGGTTATTTTTGATGCAGCCGACGGCGGGATCGCTGGCGCAACGCTCGACGACATTCAAAAGGTGACTTCGGGCGCGCTCAACCGAGAGGCATTCTGGACACAGAGCTATCTCGATCCGCCGGAAGCCTTTCACGCGACGGCGAAGTGAACAAGATTGGGGGTAGGCTAATCTCCACCTACCGCCCATTGACATCCGGCGCGAGGGACCACGCGCCTCGGGATGACCTCCTCCCACGACTGCTAGCCAGAGATTCATATCCGATCGAGCGTGCCGGAAATATGAAACAATCGATTTTTGCGTGAGCTAAGATAGCCCACCGCGGTGTGACACCGGAGAAACACATGAAATTGCATGCGGCGATCGTGGGTTTGGGGTTTGTCGGGCGCGCACACCTCGAGGCGCTGCGCCGGCTGGGCATTCCCGTCGAAGGCGTGCTCGGAAGTTCGCCGGAACGCGGGAGAGCGGCGCGCGATTCGCTAGGTCTTCCGCGGGCATACCAGTCGCTCGAGGAACTGGCTGCCGATACCTCGGTGCAGGTTGTGCACCTGTGTACGCCGAACCATTTGCATTTTCACGAAGCCAGCCAGTTGTTGCGGGCGGGAAAACACGTGCTATGCGAAAAACCGCTGGCGCTCGACTCGCGAGAGTCCGCGGCGCTGGTTTCGCTTGTGAAAGAGACCGGGTGCGTAGGCGGTATCGCGTACAACCTGCGCTACTACCCGCTTTGCCAGGAAGCGAGAGCGCTGATCCAGAAGGGCGAAATCGGCCAGGTGAAGCTGGTTCACGGCAGTTTTTTGCAGGACTGGCTGTTGTTTGCTACCGACTGGAACTGGCGGCTCGAGGCAAAGCTTGGCGGCGAACTTCGCGCCGTATCCGATATCGGGACACACTGGCTGGACCTCGCGATGTGGATGACGGGCAGCAGCGTTTCGGAACTTTGCGCTGATCTCGCCACGGTACTGCCCACGCGACGCCGGCCCACGGGACCGGTGGAGAGTTTTCAGCAGGTCGACGCCGATGAAACGGAAGAAGTAATGATCAGCACGGACGATTACGGATCGGTGCTGCTGCGGTTCGAAAATGATGCGCACGGCGTAATGACAGTTTCGCAGGTGAGCGCCGGGCGCAAAGCGCGTCTCTGGATCGAAGTAAATGGGTCGCAAGGCTCGCTGGTTTTCAATTCCGAATCGCCGAACACACTGTGGATCGGCCGGCGCGACCGCGCGTGCGAAGTGCTGCCAAAAGATCCCAGATTGCAGTCACCGGAGTCTCGCGGCTATGCGGCTTATCCGGCCGGGCACCCGGAAGGTTATCCCGACACCTTCGTGCAACTCTTCAAGGACTTTTACGGCTACATGGCAGCCGGAGATTTGCGTGCGCCACGCAAATTTCCCACGTTCGAAACCGGTCACGAAGAGCTCGTTTTGTGCGAGGCGATTGCCGAGAGCGTACAGAAGAAGAGCTGGGTTACCGTCGGAGCGTAAACCCTCCGTCGGCTCATTTCAAGGCCCGAGTGGATTCGCGCACCACGATCTCCGCGGGGATCGTGCGGCGTACCACGGGGATGTCCTCCTTCTGACTGACCGATTTGATTGCGTCCAGAACGATTCCTACGCTCATGGAGCCCATCGCTTCCATCGGCTGCCGCACAGTGGTGAGCGAGGGCACCGACAAGCTGGCCTGAGCCACGTCGTCAAACCCGATCATGGAGCAATCCTCGGGAACGCCGAGGCCGTTTTTCTTCAGTGCGCGGAGCGCACCGAGCGCGGTCACATCGTCGTAAGCCACGAGAGCGGTAAACTGCCGCCCCTGGCGCAGCAGTTCGTTTGTCAATTGATAGCCCGCTTCGAAACTGGAATTAGGATCGAGAGATTCGGGGAGCTCGGCGATTCTCTTGGAATCGAGGCGCAAACCCGAGGATTGAGCGAAGTTGCGAATGCCCTTCCAGCGCTGTACGCTGCTGGCAAGATTCCTGGGCCCGCGAAGAAAAGCGATTTCGCGGTGGCCCAGATGGTAAAGATGTTCGAGCGCCATGCTCGCGCCACCTTCATTGTCGACCGACACTGTGCTAACGGACTCGACTTCGAACGCCCTTCCGGCAATGACCGTGGGCACCTGCCTTTCCGTGAGGTCGGCCAGGAGCTTGATGTCGGTGACCAGCCAGTTCGCCACAACGATGAGAGCTTCAACGCGTCGATCGAGAAGCATTTCGAGATAGCGTTCGAAGCGCAGCGGTTCGTTGTGAGCGTCGGCAAGCAGGGAAAGATAATTCGACTGATACAGGGCATTTTCGATGCCGCGCAAGATCGGGGTGCAGAACGGATCGGTGATATTGAAAACCATCACGCCGACAATGTTGGAGCGCTGGCTGCGGAGCGAGCGCGCCAAGGGATTCGGACGATAGCCAAGACGACGGGCGGCGATTTCGATGCGTGATTTTGTGTCGCCCGGAATATAGCGCGACAGCGGGGCGTTATTCAGCACAATCGATACGGTTGAGGCTGAGTAGCCGCTTTCGCGGGCTACGTCGCGGATGGTGATGACGCCGCTTCTCGCCATTTGATGTTCCTCACTTTTGCGCCGGGTAGCTGTAGCGCAAATTGCCCGGCATGCGATCGGAGCGAGAACGTGTGTTGTATTCAAGCTCGTATGCGAGGTGCCCAGCATCCAGCGGATACGCGTTGCTTTCCGGATAGGGATATGCGATCAGTCCGTGCTTCGGCAGAGGCTCGACTGTGAACGCGTGTGCGGCGTAGAAATCGAGATCCTTTTCGAAGCCGTCTGCATAGAAGAAGTAGTCTCGCACCCAGTTCTCCGGAAGTTCCGGCAAGCCGGCCGGATCAAATTCGAGTTTCACGCCCTCGCCCGAACTGAACACAGCGAATTTGTCGTCTCTAGCGCCGAGCAGGTCCTTCACATCGCCGTAGCGCGTGTAGTTGCCGGCGGCGCGCGCGTAGGGGCCGGTTGGGCTGCGGCGCGAGTAGGAGTAGACCGTGTCGCTGGCCGGATGGAGCCGAACCTCCTGGGGATAACCGAGAAAGGCAAGTTCGGCGGCGGCCAGAGGAACTTCGTTAACGCGAATGCCGGTGAGGGGCGGCGTCTGATCGATGCGAATCCTGTCCCAGTAAATTTTCAGGTTGGTCACAACGCGGATACGTCGCGTGCCTCGAGGAATTTTCCCGGTGAGATCGGTGACCATCGTGCGCGCGAGGCCCGCGGGAAAGCCCATGTCTTCAACCCCTCGAACCCACTTTCCCTGAGCATCCTGGGTTTCCACGTAAGGCGCTATTACCTTGATGCCCGCCTGGTCTGCGGCGAACATCGAAGTCGCGGTGAAGTAATCGGTGTAGCCATCGAGGAGCAGGCGCAAAGGCTGTTGCGGATTCCATTCGCCAAGGTCGAGTTCAATCCAGTGCAATTTGGCGAAGCCTGTGAAAGGCAGGTCTTCGAAGCCGGTGACGTACTTGCGATCGCGTTTGGCGAGAGCAGGCAGAACATCGTGGCCGTGGTCGTCCCACGCACCCTTCGGAAGACGCGCATTCCGCGTAGCGATTACACGAAATTCCGGGAAGGGTGGAGCGCTGACGAACCGCTCGTTCGGATTGACTTCGATGCTGGAGGGGTGGTCGACCGCAACGAGCCGCGCCTGATCGAGATAGACGGTCTCTTCCATGGGCTCCATGAAGCGGAAGCTGAGCCGGCCGTTTTTCGGCTGGACACTCTTCGCAGGCACTTTCAGATATTCGTCGGGATCTGGGACGTCACGTTCACCGGGAGCAATCCAGTGGCCGACGACGCCGGGCCCAATCATGTCGGCAATGAACACGTACTTCTTGCCATTCCAGGAAAAGAGGATGGGACAAGAACTGCCACGGCGGTCAAGCTCGCCGATGGTCTGCGTCTTTTGCGCAACAAGGTTGACTTCGTCCTGCGGCACGCCGGTAGGCCAGAGTAGGCGCACGGCGTCGATAACTTTCTGCGGGCCCAACCCAACGAGCAAGGAAGTAGGGTTCTGACTGAGGTACCCGGAAGCACCGACGATTTCCCATTTCTGGTAGAGCGCGCCCGCATAGACCTCGACCTTTGTGCCGATGGCGCTCTTGTTGTCGTTCAGCGCTTTGAAATCCAGGCGCGCCCAATTGTTGCGGTTCGCGCCAACATTTTCGAGAACGATGGGTGCGCCTTCTTCCTGGGTAACCACAACGTCGGGACCTCCCCGGCCGTTCAAATCAGCAACCGCGAGCGCGCGCGGCTGGCTCAGCTTCACGCCATCGAGTTGCGCGTTTTTCGTGACATCGGACCATCCCGAGTCACCCTGGTTGCGGAGGAGGCGGATTTCGCCGCCGTTCGGGCCTTCGCCGACGGCGATAAGGTCGAGCCAGCCGTCATTGTCAAAATCGATCCAGCTTATGCCCCAGCCCTGCTTCCACTGCAGATCTGGTAACGCGACGCGCTCAAGCTTCTTGCCTTGTAGATTTCGCCACATAGAAATTCCGGGAGCGCCCGAATGCGTGAACGCGAGATCCATCCAGCCGTCCTTGTCGAAATCGAACGCAACAACTCCGACAGCTGGCGGAAGATTCGCCTTGGCGAAATCAACTGCGGGAAGCCGCGTGAACTTTCCTTCGCGCGGATTCAGGTAAATCGCGGCACGAGCGGGGCCACCAGCAAGAACAAAATCGATGGCGCGGTCATTGTTGAAGTCCGTGGCGACGACGCCGGCCCCCGTCGCGTCGATGCCAAGGCCGGATTCCTCGGAAACATCGGTGAAGGTAGAATCGCCGTTGTTGCGCCACAATTTGTTCTTGGGTTTTTCAGCCGCGGTTTCAGACGCCATGCTGAGGTACAGATCGAGGTCGCCGTCATGGTCGTAATCAACAAAGGAGGCGGCGACGCAGCCCTTTTCGCGTCGAATTCCGACTTTTTCGGTTACGTCGACAAACTTGCTGCCGCCGTCATTGTGGAAAAGGCGAATGCCAGCGGCTTCGCACACGGCCAGATCGGTCCACCCATCGTTGTCGAAATCGCCCGCGGCGCACCCAAAGCCCGCGGCAACTCCCGCCAAGCCGGTTTTTTCGGTAGCGTCCGTGAACTTGCCGTCTCCCAGATTGCGCAGCAGGTGGCTCTTCCCTTCCCCGCCACCGACGAAAAACAGATCGGCCTTGCCGTCGCCGTCATAGTCGAAAAAACAGGCGCCGCGGCTCGCGCCGATGGCTGTGGCGGCGCCGTCAGGCAGGAGCTTCGAAATAGGGGCCGATGCGTAAAGCACGGAGATTTGCGGGGGAGCGCTCGTGCCTCCGCCGTGGACAAATTCGGCAAGCGAGAATTTTCCCTGGTCACCGTAACCGGCGCCGAAGGGGGTTCCAAGAAGCTCGGCGGTCAGTTTCTGGAAGTGCTGCATCCCTTCGCGGGCCGCTTCGGTCTCGCCCTTGCGCTGGTACGCGCGCGCGAGACCAAATTGCGCCGAAGCGTGATAAGGGGCGATGGCCAGCGCCTTCTGGAATGCGACAATGGCGTCGTCGTACTTCTGGAGCTGTGACAGCAGGAAGCCTTCGAAGTAGAAGGCGTCGGGCTCGTCCGGTCGGATCTTTTCGACATGCTGGAAGGCCGTAACCGCTTTCTCGGGCTCGTTCGAGTCCTTGTAGACGAGACCGAGGTTGTACCAGGCGTACGGATCATTCGGGAGCGCGGCCGCAGCTTGTTCGAGCGCAGCGCGCGCTTGCTCGAGTTTCTGCTGGGCCAGCAGAGCGATTCCCAGATTCATTTTGGCCTCGGCGAAGTCGGGAGCCGCGGCAAGCGCCTGTTCGAAGTATTTCTGCGCGTCGGCGGACTTGCCCTGATTCATGTAAGCGACGCCGAGCGTGTTTAGCCGCAGCGCTTCGGGTGAACCCTTTGTCCGCACCTCGGCCGTCGCAGACCTCTGGGTCGCTAACGTTTCGGTCGTGCGCGGATGGCGCGCAGCGCCAGGGAAGATTGCGATCACCGCGAACAGGAACAGGACAGCTCGAAAAAAGACAAAGCGGCGTGAGGCTTGAGTCGCAAATCGCATGAGGGGGCGTCCTCTCTGGACGCGGCGGCGCAAAAAAGTAAGTGCAGCCTGTAACAGATTCTCTTGGCTCAGTCGTGGCGCGTCAACTGTTTTTGGCTGTCCCTCACAAATTCAGGTTGGCGGCTTGACCGATAGGCGCCGGAGCCGCTACCTTGCTTCGGTGATTTTATGAGCGCCCCCTTTTATTTCTCAATTTCCGAAACGCAGGAAAAGCTGCGTAGGCGAGAGCTTTCGCCGGTGGAAGTCGTAACCGCCCATTTGGAGCGAGTGCAGCAACTGCAACCGAAATTGAACGCCTTTGTGCATTTCGACGCGGAGTCAGCGCTGGCCAGGGCACGTAGCGCGGAAGCAGCGATGGTAAGCGGTGAGGAATTGCGGGCGCTTGTCGGAATACCTTTGACGGTAAAGTCCAGCATGGACGTGGCCGGATGGCCGTGCCCGGCGGGTTCACTGCTGCGGAAAGACTACTTGCCAGCCACGGATGCGGTGGCCGTAGCGCGGCTTGAAGCCGCAGGAGCGATCCTTCTCGGAAACACGAACACGCCGGAATTTCTGATGGCGTACGAAACGGATAACCGCGTCACGGGAAAAACCTCGAACCCTTGGAACCTGGCCTGCACCGCGGGTGGTTCGAGCGGTGGCGAGGCCGCAGCCATCGCGGCAGGATGCTCGATGGGCGGGGTGGGCAGCGACGGTGGCGGCTCGATTCGCACACCGGCGCATTTCTCCGGCATTTGCGGATTAAAGCCGACCCCGGGGCGAATCGCGGCGACGGGCCACTTTCCGCCGGGAGCCGGTGCACTCGGATGGATTGGCGTGGTAGGTCCGATGGCCCGGACCGTTCGAGACTTGCGCATTCTGTTTCGGGTAATGGCAGGGCCGGATGCGGGTGACGCGCTCTCGGTGCCTGTGCCGGTGCGCCAGGTCGAAAGAAAGGAACTGCGCGAGTTGCGCATAGGGATTCTTGAGAGTGGCGCGCTCGGCCGTGCGACGCCGGAGACTCTGTCGACCATTCGCAAGGCAGGTCAGTTGCTATGCGACCTTAATTTTCGTGTGGAACCGATGAAGCTCGGAAAACTGGATCGCTCGTTGGAGCTTTGGTGGTTTTTCTTTGGCCCGGTGATCGGTCATCTGATTCGCGAAAGCGTGAAGGGACGGGAGGCCCTGCTCAGCCTGATGCTTCGCGAGTTTCTCGAGATCGCTACAACTGGACCAAGGTTCGGCGTGGATGCGTTCATGACCGCGTGTGCCGACCGCGATCTGGTTCGGGCTGAGATTTTGCGCCAATTGCGCGAGGTACCGGTGCTGCTCTCACCGGTCTCGACCGCACCCGCGTTTGAGCATGGCAAAGGCAACTATCGCGACGGCGATCCTCACAATTACCGGGATACGATGCGATTCTGCCAGTGGCTGAATCTCGTGGGATTTCCAGGAGTGTCGCTGCCGTTCGGGAAATCGCCGGAAGGACTGCCCATCAACGTGCAATTGATCGGGCGGCCGCACGAGGAAGAGTTGCTGCTCGCGGTCGCGGAAACGTTGGAGCAGGCTCGCGGCCCGTGGCAAGCGCCGCCCATCTAGCGGTCAGCTCAAGGGCTGCCCAAGCCGTCTTGCACGGAGAGCCGGCGCCATGCTTTCACGTGTCCTAGATCTCAGCGACGAGTTGAGAGTACAATCCGGCCATGAACCGACGCACATTTATTGAAACATCCGTTGCAGCAGGTTTGCTTTCTGCGCTTCCATCACGAGCGTTTCCCGCCACCAACCAAATCGAAAAAGTCGGCGTCCAGCTC
>DATFTB010000023.1:0-12244 GCA_035262325.1 Candidatus Acidiferrum sp. | reverse complement strand
TTCCGGGCAATGTCGCAGAGCATGTCCGAATGGATGTTCAGAGCGATGTTGGTCATGTTGTAGACGTGCTCGCTCGCGACGAGCCAGACGATTTCACAGATTTGGCGTTCGGAGTAATGCCGGGACATGCGGGAAAACGTTTCGGAGTTGACCTTTTTCTCCTTGGTGAGCTCCGTGACATAGTCGAGAGCAGCGCGCTCGGCGTCGGTGAACAGCGGGCTATTGCGGTATTGCTCGAGCGCATCGAATTTGGCTTGGTTCATCCTAGCTTTGATGGTGAACGCACGACCGATATCGATGCAAAAGAGACAAACGTTGGTCCGGGCCACCTGTTCCCGAATGAGCATGATGGTCTCCGGCGCCAACTGCAGTTTTTTGTCCAGCTGGCCGATCTTCGCGTAGAACTGACCGAATCCAATCGGCAACCGCGCGGAATGCACTTTCAACGGCGTCAGCACTTTGCCGAACTGCTTGCGCGTGAAGAAATACGCCAGCTTCATCATCAATCCCCTGGGCTTTTCGATGGGGGGAAGAAATGTGTCCGATTTTGGGGTTTCCATCGTTATGCTTGCCATTTTTGTGCCTTCCTTTCCCTGTTGCGTTCGATTCTTGACCCTACGCCGACGTCGCGTGTTTTTTCCTTCCTTTCTTGAGCCATTGGTGGCCTCTACGATTATGACGAACGAGGAACCCGAAACCGGACACGGAGCGAAAGAATATTGGCAGCGAAGGTGCCGCCCTGACCCCTTCGTTTGGCCTCAGACAAAGGAATCGGAAAAAGGGAAGAGGAATTTCTCCACGTAGAAAAGCGCTCGGAGAGGAAGCGGCCCCCGCCGCGCTCGAGATGAAGAGATATGACCCAACGAACTTCTGGCGACTGAACCCCCCAAAAACCTGAAGTTATTCGGTTCCCAGACGGGCAGCTTTTGTGTCATGAGTTTTTCGGCCGAAGAGCAAACGCATTGGGCCTCCGAGTGCATTTTCCCTGATGGCGAAATCAGTCCGCTGACCAACTCGTTCGATTAGACTGTCGTTCGCGCGCGGGGTCATTCCAAAAAACGGATTGCGTAATTCCGATGGGCTGGACAAATGGAGAGAGGCGCTCGGAGATTCCAAGCGCCTCTTTCACTCCCGTAAGGTAACCTCAGCAGATCACGGTTACCGGAACGGGCTCTCGCAGTCTCCAGGCTTTATTCATCGACCGGCGCCAACAGCGGCGCCAGGGTATTGGTGGTGGAGTCCGCCGCATGCCCGAGATAGGGCAAGCCAAAGGCGGCTTCAATGGTCTTCAACAGCGAATAGTGCGACTGAAAGCGCGGGTCCTGAACGCCACGCACTCCATAGTTCGTAATAGCGATCAGTACCACCTTATCGTTGAAGTTGGCCGGAGCGTAGCAGTCGGCGCCTGGCAGCAGTGAGCCGGGAGCGGTGTCCATCCCGGTATCGGGATTGTAGTTCGGGCAGGTCAGCGGACCATTCCCCTCGTCGAACACGATGAAGAGGGCATTGCGGCCGCTCCGCCAACCGCGGCTGCCGAGGATCCCGTTGACCAGCCATCCGGTCTCATCGTCGCCGCGCTTGACGTCATTGTCATCCGTATCATTCACAACACCCCCGCAGGGCGCCAGGACATTACTGATTCCATGCATGTCGCGACATTGGTCAGGCACGATGTATGAGAAGGCCGGGACGTTTCCGCTGCCGAGGTCGCTGAACAGTTGCTCGATCGGGACCTGCTTGGCGAATTGCGCCGGGTCGTCCTGAACCTCAGCCACGTAAGGAAATGGGTTGTGCTTCACCGCATACAGTTTGGCCGTGTTGTTGTCCCCCGGCCAATTGGCAAGGTGCGTCCCCGATTCGGGGATGTTCTGCAGGTACGCCCGCCAGTCCTTGCCGGCCTTGACCAACTGGCCCGCAAGTGACGGAATTTCAACCCTCCAGCGATGGATGGAGATGTTTGCCGGCGGCGAGGGGTAGTCGGTCGAGACCGAGGTCGAGTCGTCGTCGCTGATGCCCACGGTGCTCCCGGCCGGATAAGAGTGGCCGGTCGCGACCACGTCAGTCCCAATCCAATTGCCGGTGATCATCGACACATAATTCGGAAGGCTTGGATGCCAAACCGCATTGTAGTTCGTCGCGATGTTGTACTTATTCCAGAGCGCTGTAATGTTCGGCGCCTGAGGGTTCCCAATAATGCCGTTGCTGCCGAAACTCGTGAAGCTGTTGTGATTCTCGAGCACGATTACGAACACGTGATCGAGCCTCGGAACCCGGTCCTGCTGACCCCCCTGATTCTGACCCTGATCATTCTGGTTTTGGGCCCACGCAGTAGGTAAACCTGCCGCGAGTGCCAGGGTGATTGCCAATGCGAACACATCCCTTCTCATAGAGACGCCCTCCTTGTCGAGCGTGCGCTCTTCTCATACGACTCCTGAATGATAACGAGATGTCGGACGTATGAAGACTCGGTGAATTGCTCTTGGTGGTCGGCATGTGTCGCAGCCGGCATACCGGCCGTGCGGCAAGTGGTACGCAGGTTCCGGGCGCTGCTAAAGAACCTAGCCAGCTCCCGATAAAGTCGCTAACAGACACGAATCGCCACACCAAGAGTATGGACAAAGTGGACAAACGTCGAAGCAGAACCCTCTAGAGCGAGAAACGCTTACTTTACAGACCGTTCACAATGTTGTGACAACGGGGCCCAAAACCGCGTGAATTCAACCAAGGTCCTAACCGCAGGTGCTCCCGTTTCCAACAAATGGTCTAAAGCCTCAACAGCGTCACGAGCCACTTTGATTCCATTTCTCAGATTGTGTTTCTCCATGGCACGAAGCGTCAGCTGTTCACGGTCTGGGTTGTTGGCAACCCTTCCTTTATCCGATTACCGAAGAGTTGCCCGTCATCTGTCCGGCATAGAATTGCAGGCGAAATCCTGGCCTAATCGCTCGACGTTCCGATAATGTCCTTTAGGCCGATCTAGCTTTCGGCATTCAAGGAGAGAGGAATTGTGTAGCGTGACCTATCAGTCGCCTATTCTGTCACCGTGAGGTTCAATCCATGCGGCAATTTGAATTTAAGGAAGGAAGCTCCAACAAATTCTGGGAAGTGACAGTGTCGGGAAATACGCTGACGGTGCGCTTCGGACGCGTTGGCAGTGCGGGCAAGAAAAATCGAAAACATTTCGCTTTGCTTTCGCAATTTGCCGGCATCTGCCGCTCTATTTCAACTCACGCACCTCGATGTCGCCTCTTCGGCCTTTGACCTCCGCGTCGATATGCTCTCTGCGGCGCCGAAAAACCAAGTCCACACTTGCCTGCCCGACCTGCAGATTGTCAATTCGCAGTTCGTTGAGCGCCCTAGGCAACCATGGCTGAGACAGAAGGATGGCCGGCTCGGCCGGCACGACATTGATTCCCAGACACGAGTTGAGCATCAGAAAGACTGCTCCTGCGGCCCAGGCTTGCGGAGCACAAGCGACGGGGTAGAGAGTAGGCCCGCTGCCGTCCGGCCTTCGGTGGAACCCGCAGAATAATTCGGGCATTCGCTGAAGCTCCATGTATCGGCTGGCTTCATAAAGGCTGTCGAACAGCGACGTGGCTGCCGATCGCAGGCCGTAGCGGGAAACTCCGGCTGCGATGATGGCATTGTCGTGCGGCCAGATCGAACCATTGTGATAGGACATGGGATTGTAGCGGGGTTCTGAAGAACCCACCGTCCGGACACCCCATCCAGAGAACATTTCCTGGCTCATGAGAACCGAAGCGACGGACACGGCACGCGCTTCGCTGGCGATCCCGCAGTAAAGGGCATGACCGGAGTTCGATGCGCGAACGGCGCACTGTTTCTTCTCCCCATCCAGTGCCAAAACGTAAGTGCGCAAGTCATCGTTCCAGAAGGCTTGCTCAAATAGTTTTTGCAGGGATTGCGCGTCCTCTTCGAGCTGATCCGCAAGGTCTGGCTCACCGAGGGCGCGGGCCAACACCGCTCCGGCGCGTTTTGCGGCATATGCGTACGCCTGCACTTCGCAAAGAGCGATGGGAGGATTGGCGATTCGGCCGTCGGCATGAAAAATGGAATCATGTGAGTCCTTCCATCCCTGCTGCACCAGGCCGCGCTCCGAGCGTTTTTCGTATTCGATGAAGCCGTCTTTGTCGCGATCGCCGTATTCGTCCATCCATTGAAGCGCTCGCCTTGCGTGGGGCCAGATGCTCTTCGCGAAACGGAGATCTGCAGTGCGTTCCAGGTAAGCCCCTAGGAGCAAAACGAAGAGTGGGGTGGCATCGACACTGCCATAATACCGTGCAAAGGGCACCTCCTTGGTCGCTGCCATCTCGCCGCGGCGCATTTCGTGGAGAATTTTGCCCGGTTCGGCGTCCTGCTCGGGAATTTCGGTATCAGCCTGTGTCTGCGCCAAATAGTTCAGAACGCCCCGCGCAAATGACGGCGCCATCCACAAGCACTCGAGCGCGGTGATGATACCGTCGCGGCCAAAAACAGTACTGAACCAGGGGACGCCCGCGTAGGGATACGGGCCCTCCGGATTGCCTTCTGCGAGCATGCGGAGATCCGCGGTCGAACGGTTCAGCCACGCATTGAAGCTATCGCTGGACGTGCTGATGCGGCAATCCTGCAGCGTAGCTTCCTCGATCGGGGCGCTTAGGCTCGAAAGGGCCGACGCGAACGAAGCATGGCTCGGTTTCTCCTCTTGGTGTTCGCAAGCGACGACACCGAACAGGGAGCGTTCTTCGCCCGGCTGCAGTGCCAGTTCGAAGCAAGCCTGCTGCTGATTGATGGAGGTCGGCTTGGGCGCAAACTCCAGACGTGTTCGCCGCACCACACGATCGAGTCCCCGGTATGCCATAATCACCGCGTCGCTGGTCGTTTCATCGGCCAGGCGCTGACCGCTGTGCGCACGCGTCGTCCCGCGAACCTCAAAGACGTCCGCGAAATCGGCAGCAAACTTGATCAGAACGGAAATACGTGCGGGGACCGCGCCGTAGTTTAACAAGCGAACCTGCGCGTAGCAGCTCGCCCGTCTCAGAAATTGCAGACGGAAGACATGCAGCGTTCCACGCGATAGCGGCGGGAAGCCATCGGAAGCGCTATCGACATTCGTGAGATCTACCGAGAGAAAAGCGTTGTCCTCTCGAATCACCGAACCGAGAAGCAGGGGCCGTCGCCCGTTGACGTAAACGGCAAATTGCGAAAGGTGGCGGCACTCGCAATGAAAGAGACCGAACTTCGAGAGCCCCAAGGGCTCAATGTCTCCGAAACGATTGAAGATGGCAAAGGTGTCCCCGTATTTGAGCACGCGGGTGCGATCGTCGGCCAGGGCCGACGAGGCTCGAACGTAATATTCGTTCTCGAGCCGAACAATATCCGTCAAAACGAAGCCCTTCCTACAAGGCCAGAGAGGAATCCAACCGGGACGCTGGGAGCGGCAAATTCTCGGCGTTCAGGAGTGATTCATAAAGCGTAACGTAGTCTTTGGCCATGCGTGAAGCTAGAAACCGCGTCTCGAACTCTCGCCGGCACGCCGGACGGCTTAAAGACGCCACCCGCGGAACTGCGGCCACGGCGTCCTCGATGTTGTTGACCACGAATCCGGTGACTCCGTCTTTCAGAACTTCCCGCACGGAGCCGCAATCGAAGGCGATCGTGGGGGTGCCGCAGGACATGGCCTCAATCATGCACAAACCGAAGGGCTCGGGCCAGTCAATCGGAAAAATATGCGCGTACGCATCGCTTAGAAAATCGCATTTTTGTTGCTCATTGATTTCGCCGATATATTCGACACCCGGGCGGTTCAAAAGGGGTTTGATCTCCTTCTGGTAATACTCGCGATCGCTGGGATCCACCTTTGCCGCAATCTTAAGCTCCATCCCGGACCGCCGAGCAATCTCCATGGCACGATCCACTCGTTTCTCCCGCGCAATGCGCCCGATGAAGGCGAGGTATTTGCTTTTTCCAGAACCCGGAGGACCGGTCGGCGCGGGAAGGCCGTGATAGACGTTCCCGATCCAGTTCACGAGGGGCAACGGTTTGCGTTGGCTCATGGAAACGGAAACCAGTCGTTCATTGGGGAAGGCTCGGTGTAGGGGTGCAAGCTCCGAGATATTCAGGCGGCCGTGCAGCGTTGTTAGGTGCGGAACGGCACAGCGCTTCGAAAACGGAAAATGCAGATAGTCGACGTGAAAATGCAGAATGTCGAACTCGTCGGCCAGTTCCACGACATTCTCCAGCATCAGATAGTGATACGCGAGCTGGTCGACGCAACTCCCGTCGAGCCGTAAGGCGCGGCGGCACGTCGCTATCAGGCGAGCAGAAGTCTCTGAGTCTCCGCTGGCAAACAGGGTCACGTCGTGTCCCTGTGCGACAAGTTCTTCCGTCAAGTACGAGACAACCCTTTCCGTGCCTCCATAAAACTGAGGGGGCACACTCTCGTACAGCGGGGCTACTTGAGCGATTCTCATTCCTGGCTTCCCTTTCGGGCGGCTCAATTAATAATAATAGCCCCCTGCGCATCGGAATATCAGGCAAAATGCCGACTTCGTGGGCCGCGGTGGCTCGGCGAATGGAAAAAGCTCGCGCCAAGGAAGGGGTACAGGATGAGCTGCCACATTTCACTGTTCCTGACATGGCGGCCATTATAAAAGCGAAGTCTCAGCTCGACCATCCGACCTGCCCGATTACTTCACCGATTACTAAGGTTGCTGTCGAATCTAAACAGCGTCACAATGAGTTGACGCTCTGACACTGGTATGCGAGATGCTACTTCTTTCTCACCCTCGACCTTGTGCATAGACAGTTTATGAGGTGGTTCATCGATCCTCGTCGTGGCGATATCGAAGACGACTGGTCCAGCACCAAACGTCGGTCACTGCTTTCGCTCGCCGGTAGCCTGGCGATCGAGGTAAGTCTCCCCAAGCTGGCGCTCGCATCGCTGCTGCTGATCGTGATCCCAGCAGTTACGCTTGGTCTAGCGCCCCTTGTGGCTTCCGCTTGGGTCAGCAAGATTTCCGCCTCGATCACATCCCCTCTCAACAGGATCTGGCCCGTTCTGGTTCTTTTGGCGCTGATCGCCGTTGGGTGGATCGGAGGGCGCGCACTGTTTCGATTGGCTGAGAGCAGCTTCTGGTCCGTGAACTCGCTTGCTGTCGAGCCAGGGTACGTTGCTTTCCGTGAAGTGCTGCGGCACATCGTCGAAGGCGTGCTTCGAACGCGGGCCACCCAGGACGAGCTTGCCAAGCTGCGCGCCGCCACCGCCGCCGTAGCAGGGTTCGCGTTGTGTGGTCTGGCGATCTTAGTATTCATTCTTGCCTGGCCGGCGTCGCGATGGGTAGTGGATATCTCGGCCTTCGCTTCCTGGCCACGCCTGATTAGGATCGCCCTGGCGAATAGCGTCGTGCTCGCTGCCGCATATATCGCGGTAGTTTCGCTTGTCTGGGCGTTTGCAGATGCTACGATGGCCCATCCGCGCGATCTGGATGGGTTTTACCCAACTCCTGATGGAGGCAGCATCTGGCGTATTGCTCATCTGTCGGATATCCACGTCGTGGGCGAGCGCTACGGCTTTCGCATCGAGAGCGGCCGATCCGGCCCACGCGGCAACGATCGGCTGCAGCAGGCGATTGAGCAGTTAGAGATCCTCTCCAGTAGAGTCCAGCTGGACGCAATTCTGATCACAGGCGACATGACTGACGCCGGGCGCTCCGGCGAGTGGGCCGAGTTCCTCGATCTTCTGGAGTCCCATCCGAGGCTCGCCGAACGAGTTTTAGTGTTGCCGGGTAACCACGATGTTAATATCATCGACCGGTCTAATCCGGCGCGGCTGGACACCCCGACGAGTCCGAAGAAACGGTTGCGGAAGCTTCGAACGTTGTCCGCCATGAGCGCACTCCAAGGTCAGCGAGTCCGTGTCGTCGATTTTGAAAAGCGCTGCTTGGGCGAGAGTCTCTCAGAAGCAATGAAACCATATCTCGCCGACATGGCGAGCTTTACTGACGCCGGGCGGCCGTATATCTTTCAGGCGCTGAAGGAACTCTGGGCCAAAGTCTTTCCCATGGTACTGCCGCCAGACCGCGATAACGGCTTAGGCGTCATTCTGTTGAACTCGAACGCGGATACGCATTTTTCATTCACAAATGCGCTCGGGATGATCTCGGCCGAGCAGGTCCGCGGTATCGAGATCGCCACAGCTCAATATCCACGAGCCTGCTGGGTCATCGCTCTCCACCATCATGTTGTCGAATTTCCCAGGGCAGTAAAGGCGCTCTCGGATCGCATCGGCACAGCGTTGATTAACGGAAATTGGTTCGTTCGCCGATTGTATCCCTTAGCCAACCGAGCGATCGTGATGCACGGTCACCGGCATATTGACTGGATCGGCGAGTGTGGCGGACTCCAGATTGTGTCCGCGCCTTCACCCGTCATGGAGGCCACCGACGAGCTCAGAACTTATTTCTATATTCAGTCTCTAGCAACGGGTGCCGATGGGCGGCTCAGATTACTGCGTCCGCAGCGCATCACCATGGATGGGCAACCCCGCTGAACTGCCAGATGGCCGCGGAATCGCAATAATTTACATTGCTGCCGTTTTCGAAACAGAGATAGAATCCCATCCCCGGCATCTCGTGCAGCACAGCCAAACCGGATGAACCTACATTCGTTAGGAAGGAGGGCTTGTGAGTCGTCATGCGCCGAATTGGGTGATTGCCAGCATTTTGGGACTGTTCTTGCTTGCGCCCTCCGTGCTACCGCAGGAGGAGGCTGCGACTCCCGACGCTAAACAGCAGGCGATGTTGAAACTTGCCCAGGAAGTTCGCAAGCAGATCGTCACGCAGCCACAGTACGGCGTCTTTGATTCCCTCCACTTTGCCATCGAAGGCAGTACGGTAATTCTGCGCGGGAAGGTCTCTCGCCCCACGCTGAAGTCGAGTGTCGAGAATGCGGTCAGGAGAATTGAAGGTGTTAACAATGTAAAGAATCAAATCGAGGTGCTTCCCGTATCTCCGAACGATGACCGACTTCGCGCCGCCGTGTACGCAAGTATATACGGCCATCCAGCTCTGCAGCGCTACACTTCCAATCGCGGTGGACCGAGTGGCATCCCCTCGATCGCTCATATCGCTGGCGGCATCACGGACGATCCTCCAAGCGGTTACCATGCGATCCACATTATCGTAGAAAACGGCAACGTGACCCTGACGGGTGTGGTGGACTCAGATACGGATCTAGCTCTCGCTGGGATGCGGGCTAATTCTGTTCCGGGCGTGTTTAGCGTTGACAACGACCTTCAAGTCGCCGCGAGGGCGTAATAGGCAGTCGCTTCTCTTCGCCCCCTGAGTTGGGCGAAACGTTCGGGACCATAGTGCACGTTGATTGTGTTTCCCGCACAAATTGACAGTGCCCGCGCAGGGGCGACGCGGAACTAGTGCCCGGATCTTCGCCTCCGCCAAACGCGGCCGCGACGCCCGCGTCGAAACGAAGAAGCTCAAAGAGAAAGGAATTATTCTGCCGACCGAAACACGCGACGCCATCCTCGAAGAAATTCCCGAAGCCTATAAGGATGGTGGATGAAGTCGCGGACGTGGTCCACAACGCTGGGCTCGCCCGTAAAAGTTGCGCGCGTCCGGTCAAATGGGAGTTGTCAAGGTTGAGCGCGCCCCGCTTGCAGCGCAGTTGCAGGCTGTTCATCATCCGGTTAAACGTTGCCTGTAGCCCCGCAAAATCTTCGTCTGGCGCTGCGAACAGCAGATAAAGATACAGCGGCGCTTCAATCTCGATTCCGTCTTCGCAGGCCGTGCGCCGCCCCGGCAGCCATCGCCGATCCTTGTTTGTGTGGAGTCGCTAGTCGACGAGGGTAACACATTGAATATTCTCGCAGCCATCGAGAGGCATCGGGCCCGCTGTTGATCGGATCCTGACCACGGGGATGACGGGCAAGGGGACAGACTGAGAATTCGGAAACTGTTAAAATCGCTCGGGTAGATTCGGGCAATTAACCAAGGGTCGCGATTCGTTTTCCTCCGATGGCTATCCGGAAGTACTCGAGCACCTTCACGCGATTCGCTGAGCAAGAGGAATCTCCTTAATGGAGCGCGAGCATGAGTACAACAGTGAATACGAATACGGTCGGTGACATGGCGGCTTGGCATGCTTTGTCTCAAGCTGAGGTCGTCAAGCGACTTGCTACCAACCCTGAGAAAGGTCTCAATCTGTCTGAGGCCTCGGCCCGGCTCGAGAAATATGGGCCAAACCGCTTGCCGGAAGGCAGGAAGCGGGGCCCGTTGGCGAAGTTCTTCGCACACTTCAACAACACCCTAATGTATGTGCTGCTCGCCGCCGGGTTCACCAAGCTGATGATGAGCCTGTGGATTGACGCCGGGATTATCTTTGCGGTGGTCGTCATCAATGCATTGCTTGGATTCATTCAGGAGGGCAAAGCCGAGAAGGCGCTGGATTCGATCCGCAACATGCTTTCCGCCGAGGCCCGGACGATGCGCGGCGGTGAAACACGAATGATTCCGGCGGAGCAGCTCGTTCCCGGTGACGTCGTGCTGCTCGAATCCGGCGATAAGATTCCCGCTGACCTGCGGCTCATCGAAGCGAAGAACCTTCGTACCGAGGAAGCGGCCCTCACTGGCGAATCCGTGCCCGCAGAAAAGACCGTCGACGCAGCGCCGGTAAACGCAACGGTCGGAGATCGCGCAAGCATGGCGTTTTCCGGCACCATGGTCGTATCCGGACGCGCAACCGGGGTAGTCGTTGCAACTGGAAGTGAGACGGAACTCGGACGCATCAACCAGTTGCTCGCCGGGGTGAGCGCACTCGAAACGCCGCTCCTGCGCCAAATCAAGAAGTTCGGCTACACCATCACAGCGGTCATCGGAGTCGTCAGCGTCCTGATCTTCGCCTACGGCAAATGGGTGAAGGGTATGGACTTTGTGAGCCTTTTCCAGGCGGTCGTGGGCATCGCGGTGTCAGCTATTCCCGAAGGGCTCCCCACGCTGATCACGATCACGCTGGCAATTGGAGTGCAGCGCATGGCCCAGCGCAACGCCATCATTCGGCGGCTGCCTGCGGTCGAGACGCTCGGCTCAGTATCGCGAATTTGCTCCGACAAGACCGGCACGCTGACGCTGATGGAAATGATGGTGGTGTCGGCGGTCACGGCTGAGTCAGCCTACCAGGTCACCGGCGATGGCTATGCGCCGACCGGGGAGATCAAAAAGGACGGAACGGCCGTAGGCAACGAACCGGTGCTCACGCTCATGGGGCGGGTCTGCCTGCTGTGCAACGACGCCGAGCTGTTCCAGCAGGACGGCGCGTGGAAGGTAGAAGGCGATCCGACTGAAGGCGCCCTCTACCCCTTCGCGATCAAGCTCGGTATGGACCGGCAGGCTGAGCAAGCTGCGTTTCCGCGTATCGACGCCATACCGTTCGAATCGGAGCACAAGTTTATGGCGACCCTCCACAAGTCCGCTGACGGCAAGGGCGTGCTGCTCGTCAAAGGCGCTCCGGAGGTAATCCTCGAGCATTGCACTCTACAGCAGACCGCTGAGGGGCAACCGGCGCCGCTCGACCGCGGGCGCTTTACGAAGGAAGCCGACAGGCTCGCCTCCCAGGGGGAACGCGTGCTGGCACTCGCATGGCTTGCGGACTCGAAGGTCAAAGCCGGCGATCTCGGTCCCGCCGACCTTCCGAGCACTCTTGTCCTGCTGGGCCTGATCGGTCTGCTGGACCCGCCTCGTAAAGAAGCCATCGAGGCCGTGAAGGAATGCCACGGCGGAGGAATTCGCGTCACGATGATTACCGGCGATCACAAGATCACAGCTGCGGCCATCGCAAAAATGCTCGGTATCGGCGACGGAAAGACATCCATTACCGGCACAGAGGTCGAGGAGATGGACACCGCTACCCTGCAGGAACGAGTCGGCTCCGTTGATGTCTTCGCGCGTGCAAGCCCCGAGCATAAGCTCCGCCTCGTGAAAGCCATCCAGGCGAACAAGCAGATCGTGGCGATGACGGGCGACGGTGTGAACGACGCGCCCGCTCTCAAAAAGGCCGACATCGGCGTCGCCATGGGCATCAAAGGCACCGAAGTAACGAAGGAAGCCGCAGGAATGATCCTGGCCGACGACAACTTTGCTTCAATCGCCGCGGCAGTTAAGGAAGGGCGCACAGTCTACAACAACATCGAGAAGGCCCTGCTCTTTATGCTCCCGACCAACGTCGCGGAGGC
>DATFTB010000022.1:0-16651 GCA_035262325.1 Candidatus Acidiferrum sp. | reverse complement strand
GCGAATTTGAAAAACACAGTTTCATGCCGTCCGCGCGAACGGTTGTAAGTCTTGATTGGTACGACCGATTCAAAACTTGAGACCTACAACTTTTCTCGGCTGTACTCCTTTCGACGCATTCTGGCCCAAAGACGTTGCCGGAACCCCGAAGCGCTGCCTACAATCGTAGCTCGTCTTGATTGGAGATTCGTCCATGCCCAACGGGAAGCATCCCAAGCCGCAGCATGCCCCCAAGGCTCCGCACGAAGACCGTGCCTTCCTGAGCAGCACGCCGGCCCGGCCCATCCGTATTCTTGGGGAATACATCCATCCGCTGGCGCAGCTCAAAAAAGAAGGCATCGGCGATACCATCGTGATGTTTGGCTCCGCGCGCATCGAGTCCCACGAGACCGCTTCGGCGCGCTATAACCGCTTGAAAAACCTGAAGACCGGCAGGATGAGCAAAGAGAGCCTCAAGCATCATCACGAGGCGCTGCGCGGGGCGAAAAGCGCGCTTGAGATGTCACGCTATTACGAGGAAGCGCGCCAGCTCTCCCACAAGCTCACGACCTGGGGGCTGTCGCTCGGCCCGCGTCCCCGCCGCTTCGTTGTTTGCTCCGGCGGCGGACCAGGCATCATGGAAGCCGCAAACCGCGGCGCTTTCGAGGCCGGCGGAAAATCCGTCGGCCTCTCGATCGAATTGCCACACGAGCAGTTCGCCAACCCCTACATCAGCCCCGAGCTGAGCTTCAACTTCCACTACTTTTTCATGCGCAAATTGTGGTTCGCGCAAATTGCCAGGGCCCTAATCGTTTTTCCCGGTGGCTTCGGCACGATGGATGAATTGTGGGAGATGATGACCCTTTCCCAAACCGGAAAAATGCCCAAGCACACGCTTATCCTGATCTACGGCCGCAAATACTGGAACGACGTGCTGAATCTGAAAGGCATGGTCCGCTGGGGCATGATTAACCAGGAGGAATACGATCTACTGAAATATGCGGACAACGTGGACGAGGCCTTCGAGGTCATTCGTTCGGGCCTTGAAAAGTACCACCTGGAAGTTGACCCGTTTTTGCAGGCTTACTGAAAAAATTTCGTTCTAAAACTGGTTCTAAGCTGCTTTCCTTCAATCACCCGCGTCTGGCAGCCTCTTTGCTCCATTCCCAAACGAGTTGAGTCGGGCCATCTTGGCGCTCCTTCCCTCCCGGGCGCGACAGGGTAATCTCACTTTTGGAGAACTCATGAAACTTAAAACGCAATGGATTCAGCACGCGCTTGGGGCCGCGGCACTACTCGCGGCTTTCCTTTTCGTGGCCGCGCCGGTTGTCCGCGCGGACGAGGACTGTCAGAAGCGCGTCGCCAAGGCAGACCACAAACTTCATGAAGCCATCGAGCACCACGGCGTGCAAAGCCCGGAAGCCGAACACTGGCGGCACGAACTCCGGGAAGCCCGCGCCTACTGCTATGAACACGACCACCGCTGGTGGGATGAAGATACGCACCGCTGGCACACCGATCGTGATTGGGACGATCACGATCACGACCACGATTTCGACCACCCGCACTGAGGCTTTCCTGCCACAGTCGCACCCGCGACAAGGGCGCCTTTCCCTTCAGGCGCCCTTTTTCTTTTGTGCGAAGTTTTTGGCGCGCGACATTTCTACCAAACAGGTGTTTGATTCGGCAGGGCGCCGCCCGAAACCAGTCCGGGCCGCCGTCCGGGAGGCTGCTATGCGACTTCAGCTGTTCCGCTTTTTTGCGGCTAAAACCATGACTGCGACCGCGGTTCTCGGTGGCTTTCTCCTCTTCGCCGGCGCTGGACCCGCCAAGGCCAATGCCTCGGTCGATTGCAACCGCCGCGTCGCTTACACCGATTGGCGTTACCACGAAGCCGTTGAACATTTCGGCCGGTACAGCTCCGCCGCACGTCATTGGGCTCACGAACACCGCGAAGCCCTTGAGCGCTGCGCGCGCTACGAGCGCGAATGGCGCGAGCATCGCGGCGACGGGGATCGCTGGTGACCCTTCCTCCGAGCTCAATAAAAAGCCGCGGGACCGCAAAGCGCGCGCGCCAGGCGTCAGAGTTCTCCGGACAAAGAAAAGGGCGGCTCGATCGAGCCGCCCTTCCTTTCCTATGATCGCTTGCAGCTTATGAGTGCGCGGATGTTACCGGCTCGTCCAAAAAAACGGCCTCAAACCGCCGTGTTTCATCCTGATCGTACAGCATCACCACCGGTACCACTCTCATCGACTGCTTGCAGGAGGTACACTGCACTCCTTCCCCCTGCAGGTCCTGCAAAAACCCATCGGTAAAGTGATACTCCGTCCGCTCCCGCCGTGCCTTCTTCTGACCTTTCGCCCCGCAATGCGGACAGACAAATTCCACTACGTCCTGTTGCGGATCGCGGTCCAGAGCGGCCCAGCCCGTACGGCGCACTCCCACAACTTCCGGCAGACCTCTGTCCATTGAGATACTCCTCCTTGGATCCACGTCCAGGCAATTGGATGCTACCTCCACCCACGAAGATGCTCCAACTGGCCGTTGGCGGCGGGTTTTCGCTCAAAGGCTCGTTTGTCTTCGAAGCCTCTGCGCGCACTAATGCTTTTCTGCTACGCGGGGAAACTCCGGACGCGCCGCGGAGTCAAACAGAGCAGAGGGCGCGCGCACCTTACGTCCCTCCGAGTCGGCGCCGGCCGCCGGGCGGCAACCTCAGGAGGCGAGGCGCCCCCCGGGACGACACGCGATCGGTGTGTGAACGAGCAGCCCGTCGTGTCAGGAAGCCACCGAATGGCATCCCTCGTGAGCAGCCGAGCCAGTCGGCGGGAAGGGTGTCAAAGCAGCGGCTCGCCCGAATGCTGGGCGATGACTTCCCGCGTCAGATCCCGCAATCTGACCATCTCCCGCAGCTTAGTTGACTCGCTGCCTTCGGCCAGTCGCGCGGGGTAGATCGGCGGTGAAAGAGTGATGGTCACGTGCGTTGGCCGGGGTAATATCGTCCGGTCTCGCAAAAACCGGCGTGTCCCGGCGAGAGACACGGGAACAATGGCCGCACCGGTGGCGACCGCCCCGCGAAACGCCCCCAACTGGAATGGCCGCACGCCATCTTCCGGCGTAAATGTGCCCTCGGGGAACACGAACACCGATTCGCCTTGCCGCAGATACTCCTCCATCTCATCCACTTGCCGCAATCGCGCGTTCGTGTCGTGCCGGTCGAACGACAGGTGCCCCATCTTGTTCAAAAACGTTCCGATGAACGGCATGGCGTTCACTTCGCCCTTGGCCACGAACCGGTAGGGCACTCCGAGCCCCATCATCAGCGGCAACACATCGAAGTAGCTCGCGTGATTCGACGCATACACTTTTGCGCCCGGCGTGTCCATGTGCTCTTTTCCCACGACCTTCACGCCGATTCCCGTCAGCGCAAACAAAAGCTTCAATGCCGCGGACGTGAATCTTCCGGCGGCGCGATGATCCTTGAACAGCCGCACGATCGCGCACGTCGGCACGATCCATAAGGAGAACACCACAATGAAGTAAACGCCGTAAATCTTCTCCAGGCCTCTGCGGATGGCGCGGATCGTTCCGCCCGCCGCACTTTTCACGTACGAACCCGCGCCCAGCCGCGCAATCTGCACCCAGGCGGGAGGCTTCGCCGCGTTGAGCGTTCCCGAGATGTAAAGCTGCTTGGTTTCTTCGCGGCGTAGTTTCCCGCTCGAAGTCTTTGGAATGCTCCCGAGAGGGAGCAGCTCGACGCGGTCTGGCGGCAAGCCCAAACCCTTCGAAACCTGGTCATTGATCGCCGCCGCAATCGCAGCTCGACGGGCCGCGTCGGTCTCCCGCGATTCGGCCACGATCACAAGCTTCTCGGTCCCGGATTCGCGTCCCGCCAACCCGAAAGCCACCACGCAACCCTTGCGGATTCCCTCAACACGCGAGGCCAGCTCCTCCAGTTCGTGCGGATACAGGTTCCGTCCGCCCTTGATGATGATGTCTTTCACGCGTCCGGTAATGTAGATCTCGCCGTCGGCGCGGTAGGCCCGGTCACCCGAATTTACCCAGTCGTATTCACCCTCCTGCCGCGCGGGCCCCTCGGCAAAAAGCTGTTTGCTGGCTTCTTCGTTTCGGTAATACCCGCTCGTCGCCGACGGCCCGCGGAACCACAAGAATCCCTCGGTGCGGTCCGGCACTTCCTTGCCCTGGTCGTTCGCGATCACGACTTCGTGTCTCGGCACGGGTTTGCCCGAAGAAACAAACGCGATCGCGCCCTCACCTTCAGCTGCCGTGGGCACCGCGCGCCCTTCTCTCGTGAACGTTTCCCGGTCCACGCGGTCTACCAGGGGTCCGCGGTACAAGGGCGGCACGGTAACGGCCAACGAGGCTTCCGCCAGTCCGTACACCGGCAGCATCGTCCCGCGACGGAAACCGTATTTCGAAAAGCGCTCGATGAATCGTTCAAGCGTCCCGGGATTCACAGGCTCGGCGCCATTCAGCGCCGCGCGCCAGGAACTCAGATCCACACCTCCCATGGCCTTGTCCGAAATTTTCCGCACGCACAACTCGTAGGCAAAATTCGGCGCCGCTGTCACTGTGCCCTTGTGTTTCGAAATGGCCTGCAGCCAGCGCTCCGGCCGGGTCAGAAACGCGAGCGGCGACATCACCACCAGCGGCACGCCGTGCAACATCAGCGTCAGCCACGCCCCGATCAGCCCCATATCGTGGTACAGCGGCAGCCAGCTCACACCCACATCGCTCGGCACCAACTGAACCGCTTCCGAAACCGCGCGCATATTCGCGAGCAGGTTTGCGTGCGTGAGCACCACGCCCTTTGGATCTCCGGTCGAACCCGACGTGTACTGCAGCAGGGCAATGTCGCTTCCCTTGCGCAAGCGACTCCCGCTCAAGAACGCGGGTGGTGCCCCCGGCGCCGGTAGCGGCTCTTTTTCCGCCGTTTCGAGCAGTTTCTCGGCGTCCGTAACGTCCAACAACGACTTCACGCGGGGCTTCAGCAGTCTCGCGACCGCTTCCGCTCGACGGAAGGTCAGCAACAGACACACTCCCGCATTGTTCAGAATTGCCGATTGTCTTTCTGCGTACTCTTCGATGCGGTCCGCACGAAACGGCGGATAAATTGGGACGGGTACCGCGCCCGCCAGCAAAATTCCCGCGTAGCAAACGAAAAATTGTCGTGAAGTCGGCAGCATCAGCGCCACGCGCCCGCTCGCCGGCACACCGCGCCGCGCGAGTTCTTCCGCGCACTTCTGCGCTGCGCTGTAAAGCTCTCGAAAGGTCAGCGTGTGTTCGTGCTCGCCCTTTTGGTCGTCTTCGATGAGCACCAGATGCGTGCGGCTCGCATCGTGCAAACCGCGAAGACGGATCACTTCCACGAGCGTCTCGGCTTTCGCCAAAATCGAGTCCGTGGCTTCACGCTCGGCCTTGGCCGCAATTGCCGACGTCCGCAGCGCCGAAATCTCCTCTTCCGGAAGCGCTGGCGTTCCCGGAGCCTCGAGAATCGCCTGGATCAAATCCTCAGGAGTATTCGCGTCGGCCGCCACGGTGTCCGGCAGGCGGACGCCAAAGATGATCTCGAGCCTGGTCAGCAATTCCATGCGTTCGAGGCTGCCAAGTCCCAGATCGCGGTCGAGATTCGATCCCGCCGAGAGCGTCGCTACGGCTGCGTAGCTCCCCAGCTCTTCCAGTAGCGAGCGCACTACTTCCAGCACGCGTTCGCGCACATCCGGTATGTCAAGTCGTGTGGTTGTCGCCGCCAATTTGTCCTTCGAGCCGGTCTTCGCGTGAGGCTAACACGCGCCGCACCCTTTTTCCATCCTTCTCCTGCCCGACAGCAGCCGATCCGGAAGGCACCTTTGCCAGCTGGTCCGCGGACCGAGGCCGTGAGGGCCCGCTCGGGCTTGACTTTGCGGCGGATTCGTATATCTTTGCCGCGTCAAACCGAGCCCTAGACACGACCCCCAGAATTCGAGGTCGGCACAGGTTCCCTTCCCGATACGACCGACCACACTAGGGTTCAGTTCGAACTTCTAGCCAAGGAAGGCCGCCATGTCCGCTAACCCAGGTATCCGTGCCGCCGAATTGAAACTCGAATCCGAGAAGCAAGAGTCCGAAACAACCCTCCGCGCCTCGGGTCGCATTAGCTCAGATACCTCCGCCACGCTTGAGAAGACGCTGCGCGAGCTGATTCCCGGAAGCAAACGCGTCGTTTTGGACCTCACGAACGTCAGCTTTATCGACAGTTCTGGACTCGGCGCGCTTGTCAGCGCCTACATGCACGCGAGAAGAGCCAATTGCGATCTCGAAATTTCCAATCCAAGGCAGCAGATCAAGGATCTGTTCAGCACCAGCAAGCTGGCCGCAGTGTTCGAGGGGCGTCACGAGTGGCTCGGGATGACCCCGGACTAGTGCCCCGAGGGCCAAGATCAAGAAAGATTCTTTTTGACTTGGTTTGGAATTACGGCCCAAGGGTTTTCCTCCGTGGGCCCTCAAAAAGGGACCGCCGGCGCTCATTCTGCTGCCGGCGCTACGCTCCTTGTTTCTTCGCTGCGTAGCCGGGTGGCATGAGCGCGGTCGAGAGGTCCACCCCCGACAAATCCGCTTTGCTGATATCGGTTTCGCGCAGGATCGCAACGCCCATATCCGCGCCGCTGAATTTCGCGCCATCGATTTGCGCATTCCGGAAATTGGTGTTCCGCAGCAGCGCGCCCTGAAAGTTCGCGTTCGTCAAATCGCAACGGAAAAACTCGATCCCGCTCGCTCGAGCTCCGGTTAAGTCGGCTCCCGGCAGGACCGCTTCGGTCATGTCGGTATTCCGCAAGTCGGCCCCGCGCAGGCGCGCCCCGCTGAAATCCGCTCCCGGCAACCGCGCCCCGCGCAGGTCGCTTCCCTCCAGGTTGGCGTTCCGCAGGATGGCCCCCGCCAGATTCGTCCCGCTCAGATCGGCTCGCGACAAATCGGCGCCGGTCAGATCGGCGCGCGCCCCGCCCTGCTTTCCCGCCCAGAAGCGTTCATGCGCTTCCAGAATCTCCGCAAGCTTTAGGCCGTTATGCTTGATGCTTTTCAGTTTTCTCAGTCCCATGGTCCAGTCTTCCCACCGTGTCGAGACCCTCTATTCTACCGGAAAACCCTTTTGCTTCGTGAACCGCGCCGAAGCGCTCGGACGCCGCTAACGAGTGATCAGATTCGCCTTCGGCTGCCCGAATCGTTGCTACTCGGTCGTGAAGGCCACAAACAGCAGCCGCTCGTCTCGCTGGATCTGCAAGGCCGCGCTGGCTCCCGGCGGGAGCTTCGCCAGGACGTCTCTCAGCTGATGCAATGTCTTTGTCGGCTCTCCATTCAGCGCGCGAATGATGTCGCCCGTTTCGAGCGGCACTTCCGAACCACCGTCGGCGGTCCGCGCTGCGACGACAATGCCGTACGGCGCACGCAAATCCGGTAGCATCGCGGCGATTTTTTTGTCGATTTCAATTCCCACTATCCCGAGCGGCCGCACCAGGTTCTTCGCCGGGTCGGCCAGCGCTGTCACTTGATCCATTTCGTGCTCGCGTCGCACCATCGGCACGTCAAACGACAACTGCGCCTGCTGCCGCTCGACCTCCAGATGCACCTTGTCTCCCCGCTCGCGGCCGAGAAACTGGAATGACACGAACGGCAAGGAACTTGCCGGCCGGCCGTCAACAGTCAACAGAACGTCTCCTATCTTGAGTCCGGCCGCTTCAGCCGGACTTTCCGGGAGTACGTCAGAAATGACCACGCCGGAGTTCCGCGGCAGCTTCAGCGCCGCCGCCAGGGTCAAGGTGATGGTTTGTAAACTCACACCGATCTGGCTACGGTGAATGTGACCATACTTGCGAAGCTGCGCGTACGCCAGGCTTATAGCCGTCGAAGGAATCGCAAATCCCAGCCCTTCATTTCCGCCGCCTTGCGTAAGAATGAATGTATTCACACCCACCACTTCGCCATTTACATTCACCAGCGGACCGCCGCTGTTTCCCGGGTTAATGGGCGCGTCGGTTTGGACATACACCAGGGGTGAGTCCGGGTCGAGTTGCCGCGCGGTCGCACTTACCACCCCCATGGTCACGGAATTGCCTAAACCCTCGGGACTTCCAAAGGCAAAGACCAGCTCCCCTTGCTGCAGGTCGCGATAGGGAGCGAGGGGCAGCTTCGGCAAGTTCTCCGCTTCCACTTTCAGCAGAGCCAAATCCAGATCCCCGGCGACACCGACAACGCGCGCCGGCACAATCGTGCCCCGCGCCGCCAGAACACTTCGCGCCGATGTGTCGCCACCGGCCGGCGGCAGCACCACCAGGATGTTGTCCGCCCCCTTCACCACGTGCCCGTGGGTGATGATGTATCCGTTGGTATCAATGACGAATCCGCTTCCGATCGCTTTTTGCCTTCCGATCACGACACCCGTGTTGCCGCGCTGTGCCTGCTCGACGGCGCCAAAGCCGGTAACCAGTATCTGCACCACGCTCGGCGATACCTTGCGGATGAGCGCCCGCACGGATTGATTTACTTTTCGCAGTTCGTCGCTTTCGGGCTCTTGCGCCCGGACCGCGCGTGCGCACCAGAGACTAGCCGTTATCGCCAGCACTACGCAGCCTGGCCTTACGGTCTTGCTTACGAAACACTGAAACATGGCGCCCTCTCTTTTCGGAAGCGATGCGGCAGTTCTCCCAGCCCCTGTTAGACTGCCAAAGCTCCTCCTGGGTGTACACGGCCAGCCTGGCCCCCGGGAGATTCTGCAAAGGAGTATCCTAGTTTCAGGCCCCCGAGTTCGGGTGGCCTTTGGAAGGTACCGATGAGGAGTGCGTTTCTATTCTTGCTGGCGTGCGCTGCATTTCCACGGCCGGCTGTCGCCCAGACGGACGAGATCGTGGCCAATCTTGCGGGAGGCCGCGTCATCGTCAACGTGGCACGCGACGCCATCGTCTTCGGGGTGATCAACCACGCGGTCGAGAGCACTTCCGTGCCGCCTCGCGCCGCTCAGGTTGATCCATCGCACATCGGCATTTTCTTCGGCGCGTCCGAGTGGCAGGTTCCAGCCGAGCCTCGCCCCATCCGCCTCGACCACGATCTTCAGTACGTGCGCCCGAACAACCAGGCTTATCGGCCGCCCGGCACCGCGGAAAGCGACCTCGAGCAGATCGGTATCGGCCTTTTGGAAAAGCTGCGTCCGCTCGTTTCGCAACTGCACCGCAAGATCGACCTGAAGCCCGACGAGCCGCTCTTCTCTCTGGTCTTGATCGGCTACGCGCAGAACTACGGCCCGGAAGTCTGGGTCATCGATTATCGCGCCGAGCAGGAACCCTTTGGTTCCAAGGATTTCTGGCAGACTCACATTCTGCGCCCGCGCTTCACGCAACTCTACCCGCCGGAGAAGCACGAACCCAAGACGCTCCTCGAAGTGCGCGTCCCCTCCAATCTTCCCGACGTACCGCTGCTCGGCCTCATTCAGCAGAATGATCCGCCGATCGCTCACCTGCGCTCCTCGGATCCGCGCTTCGGCAAACTACTCGACGAAATTCAACACGGGCAGGCGCAAAAAGCTGTTTCTCAGGACTCCGCCGATTTTCTGCGCGCGGCCTTGCCGCTCATCGCGGGCGACGCCCATTTCTTCGAGGGCGTAATGCACGAGGACGGCGCCTTGGAGTGGATGGTTCCTCCCGAAGAGCCCTTCGGCCGCGAGCAGCGCGCGCTCGAGAAAGACCGTCCACCCGACGCGCCCACACTGCAGCACAAGCCAGTTCCAACGAAGCCCTGAAGCCTCCGTGGCCATTTGGGCGGCGGCCCCTCGCGCCGCTCGTCTGCACTCGGCCGAGTTACGAAACTCGTGAAACACCGAGCCGAGGGATGAACGCCGCTACGTCCGTCGGAACCTTCGAACTCCGCTTTGCCCACAGGCCACTTTTGCCCGATCGTGAGCCCATCCATTTGCAGTCTTCGCTGGCAATGTCCACCAGCAAAACTTGCCGTTTTCCCCCGAGCCGCGGGCGCAGCCTACGAATCCGGCATTCTCAATCACAACCGTTGACACGATTTCTAATCCCTCGCCGCCAGGCGTTGCCGCCCGTGACGCCCGATGTCCCGTCTGTAATGCATTCCTTCAAATTTTATCTTTCCGGCCGCCTGATAGGCTTTCTCGAGCGCCGCTTCTGTGGTGCTTCCGGCTGCCGTCACGCCGAGGACCCTTCCGCCGCTCGTGACGATTTTCTCACCCTCGCGCCGTGTGCCCGCATGCAGCACTTTCACACCCGCGATTTGCGCGGCTTCGTTCAGACCGAGAATTTCCCTACCCGTTTCAAACTTGCCCGGATATCCCGCCGACGCGAGGACCACGCACGCGCTCGCTCCGGGCTTCCACCGCAATCTTTCGGGCTCGAGCCGTCCCGCCGCCGCGCCGGAGAGCACCTCAGCCAGGTCGAAGTCCATCCGCGCCGCGATTGCCTGCGTTTCCGGATCCCCCAGCCGGCAGTTGAATTCCAGCACTTTGGGCCCTTCTTTCGTCAGCATCAGCCCGACGTAGAGAAATCCCTGGTAGCGTATGCCGTCTGACGCCAACCCGCGCATCGTCGGTTCGACCACCCTCGACAGGACGTCGCGCTGCAAATCTTCCGGCATGAGATCGTCAGAGGAATACGCCCCCATGCCCCCGGTGTTCGGGCCTTCGTTGTTGTCGAACAAGCGCTTGTGATCGCGCGTCGGCACGAGCGGCGCGAATCTCTCTCCATCGGTCAACAAGATAAACGACAGCTCATCTCCTTCGAGCGCCTCTTCAAGCATCACGCGCTTTCCACCGGCTCCGAGCTCATGCTTCTCCATCACCCGCTCGATGAAATCCGTCGCTTCGTCCGGGTTTTTGGCCACGAAAACGCCTTTCCCAGCGCATAGACCATCGGCTTTGAGCACCACCGGCCAATCCACCGCGCACAATGCGGCGTACGCATCACCTGGGGAATCGTACGCGCCATAGAGCGCCGCGGTCGGGATGTTGTGTCGGTTCAGGAATTCCTTCGCGAATAGCTTGCTGCCTTCGAGTTGTGCCGCCTCGATCGTTGGCCCTACGATCGGCCATTTCCTCTGTTCGAACGCGTCCACAATCCCGTTCACCAGCGGAAGCTCCGGCCCTACAACGGTCAAGTCCGGCGTGTTCCTTTCGGCCAGCGCCACGAGCCCCGCCACATCGCCTGCGTCCCGAGAGGCGCACTCTGCATCGGCCGCGATCCCGCCATTTCCCGGCACGCACCAGATCTCCTCGACTCCCGCGCTCGCACGCAACTTCCACACCAATGCGTGCTCGCGCCCACCGCCACCAATCACCATAACCTTCATTCGATTCGCAACCTTTCCGGCAACTTCTACGAACATAGTCGGCACTGCCACCGCTGTCAACGCGCTCGACACCCTTTTGCACGCACTTCCTTTCTCGAAGAAAGCCGATCGAAGGTGAACGGATGAGCGACCGGCCCGCCACATCGCCTTGACTGATTGGCCCCACCTGTTCCCTATGCCAGCGGGTCTCTCACGGCCTCGGCAGGTAGCCTGTAGTCAGTCGTCCCGGGCCCAGCCGCTCGCTCCCGGATTGCCCCGGGGAGGATTCCTTGCTCATCCCTCTGCGCCACGAAAACATGCGCGGACGAAGGTGGCCCATTGTCACCTTCACGCTGATTGCGCTCAACACGCTGGTCTTTTTGTTTACCGTTGGTCCGATCCACGACCAACAGCCGGAGCGTTCCCGCGTGCGCGTCCAGTTGCTTGTCCTCGCGGCGACTTATCCGGAACTGCACATGTCCGCGGCGGCCGAGGCTTTCGTCGACGCCTTCAAGAAGAAAGCGGGAGACGAATGGGACAAAGTCGTTCTATCGAGCTCGGCGGCCCGCAGCGCTCGGGCCGCGGTCGCTGACGAAACCGGCGATGTGGCCCAACTTCAGGAGCAGATGAACTCCGTCTGCCAGGAATTTGAGACCCAGCAAAACACCGACATTCTCGACAAATACGCGTTTGTTCCCGCACGCCCGCATCTTCTCTCATACGTCACCGCAAATTTCCTGCATGGGGGCTGGTTGCACTTGATCGGGAACATGTGGTTCCTCTGGCTTGCGGGATTTATTCTCGAGGACAACTGGGGCCGACTGATTTACTCCATCTTTTATCTCGTTGCCGGAGCCGCTGCTTTGCAGTTCTACGCGTGGGGCGCGCCCGGAAGTTACATACCTCTCGTGGGCGCTTCCGGAGCGGTAGCGGCGTTGATGGGTGGTTTTCTCGTGCGCTTCCCCCGGATGAGAATCGAAATGGGCTTCTACAGCCTTATTTTCAGGCATCGCTTTAAAGCTCCGGCTTACGCCCTTTTGCCTTTCTGGCTCGCCATGGAATTCCTTTACGGCTCGGTGTCGGGCACCAGCTCTCCGGTGGCGCACTGGGCGCATGTCGGCGGATTCCTGTTCGGGATGGGCGCCGCTTACGGAATCATGCGCTCCGGTCTCGAGCAGAAGGCCAGCGAAGCCATCGAGTCGAAGATCGGCTGGTCGGCCGATCCGGATATCCTCCGCGCGTCGGAGGCGCTCGAAAAATCCAATTTCGAGGAAGCAGCTGCCATTCTGCAGAATCACTTGAGGCAAAAGCCTTCCTCGGTTGACGCCTTCGAGATCCTGCAGCAGGTGCATTGGCGGCACGGTGATATCCGGGCCTACCTCGAGGTCACAGCTCAGCTATGCCAGTTGCACCTGAGAGCCCAGGACACGGAAGCGGCCTGGAGCGACTTCGAGGCTTACCGAAACGCCGGCGGCGACAAACTTCCCGCCAGCGTCTGGCTTGACATTGGGCGCATGCTCGAGACGCAGCAGAATTTTGACCGCGCTGCGACCGAGTACGAACAACTCGCGGAGGTCCACCCGAACGAGAAGCAAGCGATCCTCGCTCTCCTAGGTGCGGGTCGACTTTGCCTGAAGAGACTCAATCGTCCCGAGGACGCTCTGCGCCACTATCGAGCCGCCGCCGCTTCGCCTCTTCCGCATCTCGATTGGGAGTCGAACATTCAGGCCGGGATCAGAGAAGCCGAGCGGGCGCTAGGAAAAACACCCGCCACAGTCACGCCTAACTAAAAGGCCATGAAAAATATATCGTGGGTCTGTGGACCAACGGGCGAGCTGGCAGCAAGTCCATAACCGATATATGCTATCTTAATGGTTAGCTGGCCGCGACCTTGTGCTCCACACAGCACGAGAGTGCCAACTTGCGACTCTATGCGCTTCCGACCGCCCGGATGGGAATTGTCACTCCGGCGACTGCGTCTGAGGATGCCAGCATGTGGCAACGGCCGTCGAAAATTCCCCCCGGATCGATCACCATGCACGGCGCGTGAACTTCGCCGGTCACGACGCCCTTCGGCTCAATCTCGACGCGCCCTTTGGCAAAGATCACTCCGTCAAAGCGGCCCGCAATCACCACGCGATTTCCTTCGATCTGACCCTCGACCTTAGCGCTCTCTCCAAGGATCACCGTTTGCTCGGAGATAATGTTTCCCTTGATGTGCCCGTCGACGCGGAACGTTCCTTTGACATTGAGGGTTCCTTCAAGCGATACGCCCTGGTCTATGAATCCTGTCCACTCCTCGATCCCGTTTCTGGCGGCTGCTGGCCACTTCCAAGCCATGAAGTTCCCCCAAAGTAATTCACTACCAATGTAGCGTTGTCAGAGGAGAAGTCAACGACGCTTCCGCCGCGTCGTGTCGAATGAACTGCCTGAACGAAGGTGCAGGCTCGCGTGCCGCGCACACGCTCGCAAGAATTATTTCATGAGGCGGTCGTAGAGTCCCATCAACTGCGCTTCGTCGTAATACTCCAGCACCAATTGTCCGGGACGCATCTTCGTCTTTTGCCGCAACAGGACTTTCGTCCCCAGGCGTCGCTGTAATTCGTCGAGCGCCTCGCGGATGTTGGGGTCCAAGGGGCCTTCGGAAGGGATTTTTGCGCCGCGCACGCGCCGCGACGCCAAGCGCTCGATCTGCCGCACGGTGAGCCCGCCGCGTGCCGCGCGCTGCGCGTATCTCATTCTCAACTGTGGATCCATCACCGCGAGCAGTGCGCGGCCATGTCCCGCGGTCAGCTTTGCTTCTTCGATCCAGTTCTGAATCGCCGGCTCGAGCTTCAGGAGGCGAACGGCATTCGCCACGGTCGCGCGATCCTTACCGGTGCGTTCGGCCACGGCTTCCTGCGTCAGCTGAAATTCATCCATCAATCGCTCAAAGGCTCGCGCTGCTTCTATGGCGTTCAGGTCTTCGCGCTGGATATTCTCGACGAGCGTCATCTCGAGCGCCAATTCGTCGGGCACCTGCCGGATGATAGCTGATACCTTTTCGAGTCCGGCGCGCTGCGCCGCACGCCACCGGCGCTCGCCGGCAATTAACTGGTAGCGATTCCCGATAGGCCGCACCACCAGCGGCTGAATGATTCCGCTGGCGCGAATTGAGCGCGCGAGCTCGTTGAGGGCCTCCTCGCGAAAACGCGTGCGAGGCTGATAGGGGCTTGGCTCGATCAAATCGATGTCAAGCTGTAGAGGTCCTGCTGGCTGCACGGGACCGAAGGCCGGCGCGGCCGCCGCACCGCCTGAAGTCGTGATTGGAGTTGGTGTTGGTGGAAGCGGGACTGCGGGAGCTTGTGGCTCAGGTTCCCGAATGAGCGCTCCGAGCCCCCGCCCCAACGCGTTTCTCGGCATTGGCGATTACCTCCTGGGCAAGCTGCGTATAACCCTCAGCGCCCTTGCTGTGGATATCATAGAAAATAATAGGCTTACCGAAACTGGGTGCTTCCGCCAGGCGTACGTTCCGGGCGATGACGCTCTGAAAGACTTGCGTTCCAAAGAAGCTTCGCAGATCCGTGGCGACCTGCCTCGCTAGCGTCGTCCTCTCATCGTACATGGTTAGCAGAATGCCTTCGACCTCAAGGTTTGGGTTCAAGGTGCGCCTTATGCGCATAAGAGTGTCCAGTAATTCCGAAACCCCTTCGAGCGCCAGGTATTCGCACTGTATGGGAACCAGCACGGCGTCGGCGCTCACAAGTGCATTCAGGGTGAGCAAATCCAAGGCAGGCGGGCAATCCAAAATGATGAAGTTGTATTTGTCGCGAACCGGCTGCAGATAGGCCTGCAGCTTATATTCACGTTGCTCGGCATTCACCAGTTCGACGGCCGCCCCGGCGAGATTCTTGTCGGCTGGGAGGACATCAAGCCTCTCTACCTGTGACTTCTGCACAATTTTTTCGAGAGGTTCTCCCAGAATGAGTGCGTGATAGGTGGTGTGACGGGACGGGTCCTTCTGAAATCCAATGGCCGCAGTGGCATTGGCCTGGGAGTCACAATCAATAAGTAAGGTAGGTTGTTCGGCGGCGGCAAGGCAGGCGGCCAAGTTTACGGCTGTGGTCGTTTTTCCAACCCCACCCTTTTGGTTGGCAATCGCAATAACCCGAGCCAAAGCGGTCCCCCAAACCGAGGGAAAATAGCAGACCCTCGGCAAGGAAGCAAGATGTTTCACGTGGAACGGTGGAAATCGCGCGAAGAGGCGTCAGTTTGGTGCGAAAATCCCTTTCGTTCCACGTGGAACGTTGTGAATTGGCGCGCAGGGCCAGTATATGGCGAGCTACATTGAGCCATCTTGAACTCTTTCGTGGCGGAGGCGATGTTCGCTGCAAGTGTTCCACATGGAACAATTCCGATTTCGCGCGTGCCGAAATGTTTCGTTGCGATTTTGTTCCACGTGGAACGTGGATGCTGTCAAGCTCCAGCCTCCGCTGTTTATTCGCTCAACTGCTGTTGTTCCACGTGGAACATGGATTTAAGCCGACGCCGAGACCTATCAAGGGTCATGTTGCAGCGGGGAAAACTTAACGCTGCAGCCAAAATGCTTCCCGAGAAATGATATTGACGGGAGCTCTTTTCCTATACTCGACGCAGAGAAGCCCAAGAATCGCCCTGCTCTCCTGTCGCTACGAGGAAGGAACGGTTCGCTTCGATCCAACCAACAGGTATCGGCGTAAAGACTGGGGCACGGGAATGGGCTCCTGCCAGTCCCACTGAACCGATTTTCGGGCTTCGTCGAGGTCCCGGCCCCCGATCCACAGGATCACTCGACCCGCTGACACGCGATCTGACGCCGCCCAATCGAGGAACGGACCGAACTCTCCGACGGCCCTCGAGCAGACGAAGTCCAGGGGGGCGAGCTCCTCGCCGAGCTCCTCATAACGGCTGATCAACACCCGAGCGTTGAGAAGCCCCAGTTCTCGAATGACTTCCGCGAGAAAGGTACCTTTTTTGATATTCGATTCGACCAGGACCAGCTGCAACTCGGGTCGCAAGATTTTGAGGGGCAAACCCGGAAAGCCGGGGCCAGAGCCGATGTCGGCGAGCCGACCAGAGTTGATCGGAACCGCTACGGCCGCGTACATGGATTCGCAGAAATGACGATGTAGTATCTCGAGAGGGTCTTTGATGGCAGTCAGATTCAGCTTCTCATTCCAGTGCTGCAAAATCCTCGTATATCGTTGAATATAAGTGACTTGATCATCGCTCGGTGTGATCTGAAAGTCGCGGAGCGCTCTTCGAATTATCTCTTCCGAAAGGGGCTTTTCAACGCCTGTTGCCATATCAGTTAACTCTAAC
>DATFTB010000021.1:0-3868 GCA_035262325.1 Candidatus Acidiferrum sp. | reverse complement strand
TCTTCGCCAGGAAAAATCCGGCAATTGATGTTGGCGCGCGCGGTTTGCGGGAGCGCGTTTGCCGCGTGGCCGCCGGACAGCATGGTAGCCACGCAAGTGGTACGCAGCAACGAGTTGTAGTAAGGGATGGCGGACAGCCGCTTGATCGCGCCTGCGTCCGGCGGTTCGGCTGCGGCGCCGCGCAAGTCCGCGGCCATCGTGCCGGTGGCGAGCGTGGCCGAACGCGCGAAGTAATTCCGGGTCACCTCGTTGATCTCGACGGGGAAGGAAAACTTCTCGATCCGGGTCAGCGCTTCCGCCAGTTCGTAGATCGCGTTGTCGGAGCCAGGAACGGAACTGTGGCCTCCCGAGTTTGTCGTTTCCACCTGAAAATCGGCGTAAACCTTTTCGCTCGCCTGCAGTCCGGCGAGGACCCGTTTCCCGTCCAGTTTTTCGAATTCGCCACCGTCCAGGTTGATGCAGTATTCCGCGTCGATCCAATCCCGGTGCTCCCTTAGAAGCCAGTCGATCCCGTTATAGCGGCCGCCCTCTTCATCCGCGGTGAGCGCCAGGATCAGGTCGCGGTCCGGTTCGAATCCCTCCCGTTTCAGACGAGCGAAATTCGTCACCAGGATCGCGTCGCTTTCCTTCATATCCTCCGTGCCCCGGCCATAGAAGTAGCCGTCTCGCTCGAGGAACTCAAAGGGGTCCACCGACCAATCGCTCGGCAGTGCCTCGACAACGTCCAGGTGTCCGATGAACAAGACCGGCTTCTTTTGCCCCGTCCCGCGCAGCCGCACGACCAGGTTCTTCTTGCGCTCCTCGGGTCCGGCCACGATCACGTCTTTTTGCGGATAGCCTGCTTCACGCAACCTCTTTGCCATGGCCTCCGCGGCCAGCGTGACGTTGCCCGTCGAATCGGTGGTGTTGATCTCGATCAGCTCCTTGAAGATCGCGCGCGCTTCCCGGTTGACCTGCTCCCGGCCCTGCCCGGCCACCTCGGCGGCGATAACCAGCGCGCCCGTCAGCAGCCCCATGGCGAAAAAGTGCCCCATTCCTTTCTCCTTGAACAATTCAGAGCCTAACCGGACCCTTTTCCGTCGTCAAATCAGTCGACCGTGGGGTTGCCGCCATTCAGCGTCTTTCATACACTGGAACCTCGTTGACCGGGGAGGACCACTATGCTGATTCGGAATCGACGGGTGCGGTCATTTCTGGCCGGCAGCGCCCTGTTCCTTGCGGGCGCTGCGGTCGGAAGCCTCGCGACCCGCCGCGTCTCTGCAACGAACAAATTCGGCCAGCCCAAGACCGTGATTCATGTCGTTGCTTACAAGTTCCGTCCTACCACTTCGCTGAACGACCAGCAGCAGATTATCGCCGGGATCAAGGAGATGGCTGCAGCCATTCCCGGCATCCGAAACATCTGGCTCAAGACCGAACGCAACCAGATCCGCGATTTCGACGGCGTCTATGTGATCGAATTTGCCAGCCCGGAGGCGGCCGCCGATTATGCCGAGAGCCCGCTTCACGAGACCTGGCGCAAGAGATGGGAGCAATTGCGCGAGAACAGCCTGTCCTTCCAGGTTTCGAATTAGCCGGGCTGGCCTTCGCGTATAATTCCGAATCTCCGCCGGAGAAAGGAGTCCAGCAGCGTATCCGGCAAGACCCGCCTTGCGAAGGAAGCCCACTTTGCCAGCGGCGTGACCGTGTAGCGCGCCTTCGGGTGCGGCGATTCGATGGCGTGCAGCACGACGAGCGCGCAATCTTCCGGCGTGGTTTTGGAGCTCCGGCGGCCCCGGTTGGCTCCCTCCCACGCGCCGGAATAGATTTTGGCGTAGGGACTGGCTTTGGCCTGTTCCGCATAGGGCTGGGCCAGTTCCTTCACGGTTTGCTGGAAATTCGTCGCGATATAGCCGGGCTCCACCAAAATGACCTCAATGCCGAACGGGTACACTTCGAGGCGCAAGGAGTCGGTCAGCCCCTCGAGCGCGTGCTTGCTGCTGCTATAGGCGCCGTAGGTCGGCGGAGAGATGAGTCCCGCAACGCTGCTCATCATCAGAATGCGCCCGCTCCGCTCGGCCCGCATGTGCGGCAGAACCGCCTGGGTCACCCGCAGCACTCCAAACAGGTTGGTTTCAAACTGTTTCCGCAGGTCTTCGAGGCGCAGTTCCTCGACCACCGCCAGGTAGCCGACGCCGGCGTTGTTGATGAGCACATCGATTCTGCCACCCTTTTCGAGCACAAATTCGACGCCGATCTCGACGGAAAGGTTGTCGGTGACATCCATCTCGAGCGTGCGGATAGGGAGGTTTTTCTCGTGCGCGAGACGGTCAAGCTCCTGGCGCTTCTCGGAAGACCGCCCCGCCGCGAAAACCACATAGCCCTTCTGAGCGAGAAGCAGCGTTGTGGCGCGGCCGAGGCCGTCGGTACCGCCGGTGATTAGAACCGTCTTTTTTCTCTCGGTCATCCTTTTCTCTTTCGAAAGCGCCATTCTACGCACAGAGACGTTCCGAAGCCAGCAACATCATCCGTCTTCGGCACTCGCTCATCTCTTCGCGTGTGGCTTCGGCTCAAGATCCCGCCGCGTTGCTTCCCGCAACTCCTCAAGCAAGCTTCTTCCGTTCGGCGACAGCGGATGACGGCGCGGTACGATGACGTCCAGGCTTCTTCCGAGCGATTCCGCGTCCGTGATTTCGAGCGTCAGGAGCTTCTTGCGGCGCACTTCATCGTGCACGGCAATTTGCGGCAGGAAGGCCAGCCCCAGTTCCCGCAATACCATCCGCTTGCACGCCTCGATCGTCTCCACTTCCAGCACGATGTTCGGCAACAGTCCGGCGCGGCGGAACAACCCGTTCATCAGCGTCCAGTCGCTCGAGCCGCGGTCGTAGGAAATGATGGGAAACCCTTCGACCTGTTCGAGGCTCACTTTCCGATTGCCCGTGGCAGGGTGCCGCGGGTGGCCCACGAGCATCAGCGGATCGTCACGCAGGCTGATGGTTTCCACCTCCGGATGGTGCAATGAGCGTGCAAGACCGAACTCCACCTCGCCCTCCAAAACCATTTTCAATACCTGCGCCGAGTTGCCGCTACGCACGCTGACAACGACCTCCGGATTCTTGCTCTGGTAGCTCTTGAGAACCTCCGGCAGCAGATAGGTACAGATGGAAAGTGAAGCCGCGATCGGCAAGGCCCCGCCGAAGGCGGGGCGCAGTTCGTGCACCGCCTGCCGAGCAACGGCCACCTGCTGCAACAGTTTTTCCGCGTGCGGCCGCAGGGCCTTGCCCGCGGGCGAAAGCGAAAATCCGGAAGGGCCGCGATCAAACAGGCGAGTCCCAAGCGATTGTTCGAGCGCACCGATCCGCGCGCTCACGGCGGGCTGGCTGACGTGGAGCGCGGCGGCCGCGCGATGAAACCCGCCGTAGCTTGCAACCGCGAGAAAAGTCTCGAGTTGCAGGATTTCCATGGCTCGAGGCACCTCCAAAACCCCGCTGTTTTCCTATACTATCCGTGCCGATAAATTATGTCTATCAGTATGATAGTGATTATCCGTTTGACTGACCACCGCCTCGACCGCAAACTCAGGTTGCGTTCGACCAAATCGCTTGGGCGGGTCAAAGCGGCCCGGCCTGAAAAGAAGGAGACCGAAGCATGACCTCGATAACGAAGCCCAACTCCGACGGAAGGGAGAGCCGGTGGCGGTCCGATACCCGCTGGAAGGGAATCATCCGACCTTACCGTGCCGAAGACGTCGAGCGTCTCGGCGGCACGGTCGTGATCGAATACACTCTCGCGCGCCTCGGCGCGGAGAGGCTTTGGAGCCTGCTCGACAGCGAGCCTTACGTCGCGGCTCTCGGCGCGGCGACCGGCAACCAGGCCATTCAGCAAGTCG
>DATFTB010000020.1:0-10511 GCA_035262325.1 Candidatus Acidiferrum sp. | reverse complement strand
GCTTACGCGTCGACCGGAAGAAGGAAAAGCGGTCCAGCACTTTTTCCTGGAACTCCTCAAGGTACAGGTAAATCGCCGGGGTGACGAAAAGGGTCACGAACTGCGACACAATCAGGCCGCCGATCACGACCAGGCCCAGCGGCCGCCGCGATGAACCGTCGGCACCATAACCAAGAGCGATGGGAAGCGCTCCGAGCAAGGCAGCCATGGTGGTCATCATGATCGGGCGGAATCGCTCCATGCTGGCGTCGTGAATGGCCTGATCATCCTTTATCCCTTGGCGGACCCGCTGTTCGGCAAAGTCCACGATCATGATTCCGTTCTTTTTCACGATGCCCATCAGCATGAACATGCCGATATAGGCGTACAGCGATGCTTCCTGCCGGAACAGCCACAAGGTGAGCAATCCCCCGAGCAGCGCCACGGGCAACGAGGAAAGAACGGTAATCGGATGCAAGTAGCTCTCATAGAGAATCGCGAGAATCACATACATCACAAACACCGCCACCAGCATGAGGACGGCTAAGTCGGAAACTGTGTTTTGAAAGACCAGCGCCTCGCCCTGCAGCGATCCTTGAACGCCCGGAGGCAAAATATGCTTAGCCGACGCTTCCACAAATTGAGTTGCGGGGCCAATGGAATAGCCAGGCTTCAAGTTAAAGAACATGGTTACGCTGGTGAACTGATTAATGTGATTCACCGCCTGGGGACCGATTACCGGATGCGCGCTCGTCACCGCGTTCAGAGGAATCATTCGCTGGCCATCGTCGCTCTTGATGTAGAGTTTGCTCAGATCCTCAGGGCCCGCGCGCTGGTCGTCGGCCACTTCCAGAATCACCTGGTACTGATCTGTGGATTTCTTGATCAGATAGCTGTAATTCTGCGAATACGCGTCGTGTAACAGCGTCACAATCCGCGTCTCAGAAACGCCGTAGAGCTTTGCCTGATCCCGCAGGATATCCACCTGCAGATTCGGAGTGTGATTGTAGAGGTCAGAATTCACAAACAGAAATCCCGGATACTCGTGCATCTTTGCCATCAGCTTGCCCGCAGTGTCATACACTTCACCCGGATCGATTCCCGAAAGGGCGAAGGCAAATTGACCCTGCGCGTTGGCTGTGGCGCCCGTGCTTATTTCAAGCGCTGGGTTCGGCTGCAAAAATGCGACCGTACCAGGAATCGAGCCCGCAACTCCGCCCATCAACTCACCTGCCACTTGCTGGATCGGAGGACGCTGCGAGGGATCCTTCAAAAATGCGATCAGGAATGCCTGGTTCGATCCCAGAAACGCGCTGTTTCCGCTCATTGTGAAAGTGCTGCGCACGGCCGGATTGGCCCTCATGATCTTTTCCGCTTGCGTTTGATAAGCGTGCATTTGGTCAGGCGACGTGCCCTCCTGCGCGACCATGACTCCACGGATAAAAGAACTGTCCCCCACCGGCAGGAACGCTTTCGGCACAAAATAGAACAGGTAGGCCGTTCCTAAGAGGCAGACAAACCAGGCCACTGCGGAAATCCACCGATAACGCAAAAAGAACCATAGGTATCGGCCATACACGGCAAGCACGCGGCGTTCCACCCCGCCTATTACGCGCTCCACCCACGTTTTCTTTGCATTTGCGCCGCGATTGCTCAGCAGCCTCGACGTCATCAGCGGTGTCAGCGTCAGCGAAACGATTCCACTTGCCAGAATCGAAATCACGATGGTGATCGAGAACTCGCGGAAGATACGCCCCATCAAGCCGCCCATAAATACCAGCGGGATGAACACGGCGGCCAGCGAAAGCGTCATCGCCAAAATCGTAAAGCTAATCTCCTTGGCCGACTCGAGGGTGGCATCGAATGCGCTTCGACCTTCCTCCATCAGCCGCACCGTGTTCTCGAGAAACACGATGGCGTCATCGACCAGGAAGCCGATGGCGAGCGTGAGGGCCATCAAGGAGAGGTTGTCGAGGCTGTAGCCGAGGGCGCCCATGGCAATGAATGTCAACAGCAACGACAGCGGCAGCGCCACCGCCGGAATCAATGTATCCGTGGCTCGCCCAAGGAAGGCGAATATCACCATCACAACCAGAACAAAGGCGATATAGAGGGTGGTCTGCACATCCTTAATGCTGCTGACGATGGTCTGCGAGCGGTCGTAGGCTGTGAAAAGCACGACGGAACTGGGAAGTTGCGCTTGAATCGACGGCAACACCTCGCGGACCGACTTGGCCACCTCGACCGCATTTACCCCCGCCCGGCGAAAGACACCGATGAAGACGTTTGCCCCCGGCTGAGGGTAGCCACGGACCCAGACACGCATGTCAATGCGTTCGTCTTGCACTCCTTGCTTGGCGGCTGCCACATCCCTCAAGTAAACCGGAGCGCCGTTGTTCTGTCCGACAATCAGGCCGTTATATTGATCTGCAGTCATCAGCTGTCCTTGTGGTTGCAACAAGAAGCTGCGATGCGGACCGTCGAATTGCCCGGCTCCGGTATAGGCGGTCCCGTTTTTGACGGCATTGGTCAGATCTTCCAGCGTGATATTGCGGATCGCCATTGTCGAGGGATCCGCTTTGATGCGCACCGCCGATTGTGTTCCGAAAATAGAAACCTGGCTCACTCCCGGCAGAATGCTGATCCGCTCGCCGATCTGCGTGTTGGCGTAGTCGTAAAGCTGCCCCTCCGTCACTGTGTCGCTCACGATGGCGATATACATGATCGGCTGATCGTTGGGGTTGGTTTTCGTAAACGTGGGCGGACTGGGAAGATCGACCGGCAACTGCCCTTGCGCCCGGGTGATGGCGGCCTGAACGTCTGTCGCCGCACCGTCGAGGCTCTTGGAAAGAGCAAACTGCAGCACGAAGCTCGAATGGCCCTGTCCATTGTTCGAGGTCACCATCTCGAGCCCAGGGATTTGCATGAACTGGCGTTCCAGCGGCGTGGCCACGTTGTTGGCCATCGTTTCGGGAGTCGCGCCTGGATAATTCACCTGCACCTGAATCACGGGGTAGTCGATGGCCGGCAGGTCGCTTACAGGAAGACGGGTATAGGCAAACACGCCAAACAGAATGGCCGAGATGGTCAAAGCCACCGTCATGACCGGGCGCTTGATGAAGAGTTCTGAGATGTTCAAGACGCGCTCCTCCCGGCTGAATCTTGTTTACCGTCCCCATTCGCCGCGGGCGCTGTCACAGGTGCACCGGAGCCGACGTGCACTTTGCCTCCGGGCCGGACTAATAGCTGTCCCGCGACAACGACACGTTCCCCGGCCGCCAGGCCGCTGGTAACCACCACATCATTGCCTTGACGCTGACCCAAAGTAACCGGTCGAAGCTCGGCGGTATCGTCGCTTTTGACGACATACACGAAGGTTCCCTTCTGGCTGATCTGGGTAGCCTGGCTCGGAACCAGCACCGTGCCTTTTTCCACGTCCAGCACAAGTCGCACGTTCACAAACTGCCCGGGCCAGAAGTGGCGGTCGGGATTGGAAACCGTCGCGCGCAGATTGACCGTTCCCGTGGCGTTCTGCACCGCGTTGTCCAGGAACTCCACCTTTCCAGGCCGCGCCGCTGTTTCCGAATCCGCGGGCAGGCGCACCAGCGCCGTCAACATCCCGCGGCTCATCTTTTTCTGTACTTCGGAAAGATCGCGCTCGGTTATGGTGAAGGTTGCGTAGATGGGGTCGACGCGCTGAATGGAAAGAAGCGACGTGGTGTTGGCCTGCACGACGTTGCCGGCATCGACCAGGCGCGCGCCGGCGCGCCCGTCAATCGGAGAGCGAATGTAGCAGTAATCCAGGTTGATCTGCGCCGTTTCAACGGCGGCCTGCGCCGCTTCGACCTGCGCCTGGTTCACATCGACGGTATTCTTTTTGGTGTCGTAGTCCTGTTTCGAAATCGCGCGTGAACCGACGAGCTCTTCGTCACGCGCAAACTGGATCTTCGCCAGTTCGAGCGCGGCCTTCGCCTGCGCCAGACTGGCCGCGGCCGAGTCAAGCTGCGCCTTGAAGGGCCTCGGATCAATAACAAAAAGCAGCTGACCCTTCCTGAGGTTTTCCCCGTCCTGGAACTGCCGCTCGGTGATTCGTCCCGCGACCTGCGGCATGACGCTCACGGATTCAAAGGCGAAGTTTCGGCCGATTTCGTCGAGGTACCGCGGCACGTCTTGCGCGGTTGCTTTCGCCACCGTGACCAGGGGCGGCGGCAAGGTCGCCGAACTGTCCGCTCGAGCGGCACCCCGGTTGCACGAAGCGGGAATCGAAAGCAGTGGCAGCAGCAAAATCAGCCGGAGTACACCGGCCATTTCGGCCGACCTCGGTTCCGTCGTGCGATTCATTGGCCCCATTTCCCCCGACTCCTCCCTCGAACCCGTTCTCCTGAATGCGTACGCCTCCTACTCAGTAGTCGCTTGGGCGTTCGCAAAATCGACAACGCGCCCCAATCGAGGACATCTTGCTGTCTTTCGTCGACGCCACGCCCGCGCAATCTGACGCCCGCCGACTTCCGAGGTTCGAACTGGAATCGCGGCGGGATGGGCTGGAGCCCCTGAGGTAACACTTTCTTTCCTTCTTCGTATCTCTTGCGTGAATACGCCTGAGCGCTTGAACCGTTTCGCAATTTTTCGCGCCCTGCCGAAGGAGCGTCTTGTCCTCCGACAAAAGCACGGCGCTCGCTCGACCAGGCTCCGTTGAACCCGCAAGCGAAGTAAGGCCCGGGTTTTTAGCCTTCCTCCCGGGATTATGATTCGATGCCAAGTTCGCTCGGAAGGGTACCCGCGTGGCGTCTTGTGCTTTGTACACCCAGACTCGATTCGCAGAGCGCCGGCCCAATCGGTCAAACGTCAGCCGCCGCTCACTGCCGGCAGAATAGAAATCTGCGCATCCGCAGGAAGGGGAGTCGCGAATTCGCCTGTGAAGCGGGCATTTTCCACGCCCACGAAAACGTTGATGTGCTCGCGAAGCTCGCCGGTCTCGGTCACCAGACGGTCGCGGACGGCCGGGCACTCTCGGTAGAGCGCTTCGAAAGCTTCGCGCAATGTGCCGGGGGAAGACTTGATTTCGACCCGCTCGAGTCCTCGGCAGTAGATTCGCAGCGGTCCCGGAATGTGGATCGTGACCGGCACGGCTAGCGTTTGCCTCGTTTCAACTTTTTTCCGCCGGCCTTTGGTTTCGCCTGCGCGGATACCGGGCTCCTTCTGGCCGTTCGCGGCTCGCCCACGACAACTGCTTTTACGCAAACCACCGGAGGCAAGCCGCCTAGAATCATCTTCCAGTTCCTGCCCTCGTCGATCGAGCCGAACAGTTCACCGCTGCGAGTTCCAAAATAAATTCCCGCGGGATCGAGTGCGTCGGTGGTCATGGCGTCACGCAAAACCGTTTCATACGCCCCCTTTTGCGGCAAACCACGCGTCAGCGGTTCCCAAGAAGCGCCGCTATTCCTGGTTCGATAGACGCGCAACCTGCCGTCGGGCGTACACCGGAACTCACCCGACTCGATCGGAAGGATGTAAACACAATCGGGATCGACCGGATGCATCTGCATGGCAAAACCGAAATCGCTTGGCAGGCCGTTCGAGATACTCTCCCAGGAGTCCCCGCAATTGTCGGAGCGGTACAACCCGGAATGATTCTGCAGGAAGAGCCGCTCGGGCCGCGTCGCGTGAAGCACCATCTTGTGGACGCATTGTCCGAACTCCGGATACTTTTCCGGCTGAAACTCGACGCGAATGCCGTTGTTACGCGCTTGCCATGTGCCTCCCCGGTCGTCGGTCCGGTACACTCCACCCGCCGAAATGGCCACGTACATCCGCTCTGCTGTCGCCGGATCCAGGAGAATGGTGTGGAGAGCGAGCCCGCCATTTCCCGGCATCCAGCGCGGACGGTGCGGATGCTGGAACAGGCCGCGAACGAGCGACCAAGTCTCCCCGGCGTCGTGCGACTCAAAAAGCGCTGCGGGTTCCACGCCGCAATACAGGGTCTCAGGCTCGCTTGGCTGGCCGAGGCAGATCTGCCAGATATTCTTGAGCGAGGTTCCGCAGTCTAGCGGAAATTTGACATTGGCTTCCGGCGGATTTGTCCACGTCTTTCCGAAGTCATCACTGGAGCGCAAGAACGTTCCCCAGTAGCTGGACGTCGAAGCCCACAGGCGATGCCTTCCGACACGCCCGTCGTAAGCAAGGGAATAAATGGCCTGACCGTGGAAGTATGGCCCTGTGACTTCCCAGCGGGACCGCGCCGCGTGGGCGCGCAGCAGAAACGCTCCCTTCATCGTGCCCACGAGCAGGAGAACGTCGCCGTCCTTTACGCCCAGGTGACGAATTCCGCGAAGTACGATCGTCAGCGGCCCTCTCGCCTCGCTCGAAGTGCCCGCTGCCGCAACCGATGCGGACTGGACGGCCTCGAGCGCGGCCTGCACCTCGCTGGCGCGTTGATAGCGCTGCTGTGGCTCCTTGGCCAAGCACCGCTGCACGATCGCCCACAGACCGCCCGGTATCCATGAGGGCAACGGCGGCGCCATTTCGCGCAAAATCGCCGAACTGGTCTCGAACGCCGTGCCTCCACGAAAAGGCAACTGCCCGGACGCGGCTTCGTAGAGAACCACACCGAGCGCCCAGATGTCGCTGCGGTGGTCCGCTTCCTCGCCACGCAGTACTTCCGGCGACATGTAAGGAAGCGTGCCGGTCAGGCCGCCCGTGCTCTCCACGAGCGTCTCGCTGCCGGTTCCGAGGGAATCGATCGTTCGCGCCGATTCGTCGAAAATCCCGGTGCGCAAGCGCCTTGCCAAACCGAAATCAAGAACCTTCACGAGGCCTTCGGGCGTCACCATTACATTCGAGCTTTTCAGGTCTCGGTGCACGATGTTCCGGCCGTGAGAATGCGTCAGTGCGCGAGCGACCTGCACTCCGTAACGCAACACCGACTCGACCGGCAGGCTGCCCTTTGCGATCAGCCGGCTCAACGGCTCGCCCTCAATCAATTCCATGACAATGTAGAGTTCGCCGCTGGCTTCGCCAACCTGGTGAATGGTGCATATGTTCGGATGGCTTAGCGCCGAAGCCGCGCGCGCTTCATCGAGAAGAAACTCCTTGGCGGACTTTTCGGCGACCGTACGCGAGGTCAACAGCTTTATCGCAATGTCGCGGTGCAGAACTTCGTCTCGCGCGCGATAAACCACACCCATCCCGCCTTCTCCAACCTTCGACACGATGCGGTAGTGGCCGAGCAAGTCACCGAGCATACGATTCGCCCCAGGCAGCAAGCCTATTGCACCGCGGTCCGCACGGTCAATCGGCGCTCCCGAGTCGAAGATTCGATCAGCGCCACCCGCGATACACGCCCGGCGTCATTTTGTTTTTTTTTCGCGCTACTAACGGAGGGAGATGAGAGAACTAGGTGTAGGAATGAATTCCGGGTCTTTCGGCTCTCTGGGATCGCAAGGCCTGGCCTACTTGGCGTACCACCATTTCGCGGGAAAAGGGCTTCTGCAGAAAAAACGCTTCTTCGAGAAATCCGCGATCATCTTCACTCTGTTCAAGATAACCGGTCATGTAGATGATCTTTAGATTCGGCAAGAGACTCTTCAGCCGCATACCGAGTTCTGACCCCCGCATTTTCGGCATCACGATATCCGTCAGCAGGACTTCAATCGATCCGCCTAGCCGCTCCGCCGTGTCGAGTGCTTCTCTTCCATCCTGCGCCGTCAGAACGCTGTAACCGGCCGCAGTCAGGAATTCGCACGCTAGTTCCCGCACTTCCTTTTCGTCTTCGACGACCAGCACTATTTTCTTGCGACCAGCCGATGTCCGGCTTTCCCTTGCGATCTCGCTGAACTCGTCCTCCGTGCGCCCCTCGGTCCTTGGCAGATAGAGTTCGAACCGGCTGCCCTTTCCCGGCTCCGATTCCACCCAGATGAAGCCTCCGCTCTGCTTCACCACTCCATAAACCATCGCCAGCCCGAGCCCCGTTCCTTTGCCTGGCTCTTTGGTGGTAAAAAATGGCTCGAAAATGCGCGCTTTGGTGGCTGCATCCATTCCGTGTCCGCTGTCGGTAACGCTCACGAGGACGTACTGGCCGGGCTCAAGGGATGGGCGAACCATCGCATATTCCGTGTCCACGACCACGTTCTGCGTCTCGATGGTCAACTTGCCTCCAAGGGGCATGGCGTCCCCCGCGTTGACCGTCAAATTCAAAAGCGCCTGTTCGAGTTGCCCCGGGTCCGCCTTTACGAGCCCGGGCGAATCACCCAGTTGAAGGCTCAGCTCGATGTCCTCCCGGACCAGACGTCTCAGGAGCTTACCCATATCGGGGATCAGCACATTGATGTCGACGACCTTGCCCTGGAGCACCTGCCTGCGGCTAAAGGCCAGCAACTGACGCGTCAAGGAAGCCGCCCGGTCGGCCGTTTTCTGGATCTGCTGAGAGTGACTGTAAAGAGCTTCGCCGGGTGCGAGACGATCGAGCATCAGCTCACTGTGACCCCTGATGACCGTCAGCAGGTTGTTAAAGTCGTGGGCTACTCCACCTGCCAAGCGTCCCAACGCTTCCATCTTTTGTGCCTGGCGGAGCTGTTCCTCGAGTTGCTTCCTCTGGGCCTCGTTCCTTTGCAGGGTAGCGCGCATGGCCTCGAACGCCCGGGTCAACCGCGAAACCTCATCGCGCCCGGCCGCCTTCAGGGGATAGCTGAAATCACCCCGCTCGAGCGCCTGGACTCCTTGGACGAGGGAAGCGATTGGCCGTGTGATCGTATCCGCGATAAGGAAAATCAGCGCTCCCCCCGCGAATATCGCGAGTAACCCAAGTCCGAAGAGCAGGCGATTGAGCCTTTCCAGATAGGCCGCTACCTCGTTGTAGGACTTCAGAACCGTCAGGGTGGTGCTCGGGAACATTCCGGGCGTCAGTTCAATGGCGTTGCCGTAGTACCGCTCGCCGCCGAGGTCCAACTGTCTCAGAGAGGGGTGAGCGCGTATTCGCCTTAGGAATTCCGTCTCCTTCAAGGCCGGAAGAGTGCTGATGGTGATTTCCTCCCCATACCGGAAAACAACGTCGCTCGACACCATCTTTCCAAGATCACGCGCGACTTGCCCGTCGATCTGTCGTCCTACCACGACATAGCCTTGCAGATTTTCCTTCTCCCAGACGTCCTCATAGAACGGTTGCACTACGACTTGATACAGATTCTTCCCGCTCGACCACCATCCCGCGGTCTCTCTGCGGCCTAACGAGCGCCACAGCATTTTTTGTGCGGCGGCATCGGGAAACGCGGGACCGGTCGAGTGCACGGCCACAATCCTGGCATTCTTGTCCGCCAGCACGAACAGGTTGCAGTCTTCCGACTGCCACGGGTCGTTACCGGCATCTTCGATGGTGGTGGCGTCTCCATTTCTCATGAACGCCAGCGATGCCAGCAGATCGGCCTTGCGGATCAGGGCCAACTCCTGCTGTCGTTGCGACACCTGAAGAGCCAAAGTTGCATCGCGCGCGCCCTGCTCGACCTGCTGCTGCGCCTGCGCTTCCGCGTTCTGCCGCACCACGAGCAAGGTGGCGCAGGTAAGCCCCGCCATAAGTAGAACGAAGGAGAGGAGGAGTTTCGAGCGCAGCTGTAGGCTCTCGCGGACCCGTCTCAGGAGGCTCGAGATCGCTTCGCCACGAAAGGGGCGGGCCCAGCTCGGTTTCGGAGACACCGGCGCCATAACTACCAGCCAGCCGCGAAACCGTGAAATGGACCTACCGTACCAGTGTACTGGTACGCCAGGACAGCCGAGGTCAGGTGGCCCTCGAGGTACGACACCGCTCCCCTATTTACTCCCATGCCGACCTCGCGAAGGTCTCCAATTTCCAAAACGTCCGACGATAAACGAGCGAACAAAATGGCTCGCGGGCTTCGGGCATCCGCAGGTACGAAACGGCGCGGCTGGTGCTGCGGCAGGGGTCAGCCAGCGTGAACGCCTTAGGACTTGCGGTGGGGAGATTTCTTCTCGAGTGTCCCCAGTAGCTCTCTGGCGCTCGGCGGTGGCGGAACCTTGTCTTTCAGCGCGATATCGCTCGCGGATATCTCCTTGCCGTACAACCTCTTGTTGGCATCGTTGTCCGGACGCAGCGTGGATCCCTCCAAGGAAATTCCGGCGAATACGCCCCGCGCACGCGAATAGCTCAGAATTTCCGCACGCATGGTCGCGTCGGTAGCTGCGGCAGCATCGCGCCCTTTGGGACCGGCCGCGGCTGACGCGTCGGCGCCCAGCTTCACCTTGCTGTTGAGCACCCCTTGCGCGCTGCGGTCGTTCATCAACAGCAGCACAAAGTCGGTTGCCTGACCTCCGATCTGCAAGCCGAAGCTGCCCCCCTCGAGTGCCATCATCGTCGGCGGACCCCATTTTCCGTTGAACTTTTCGCCGCGGCGGCAGGTCATCACTCCGCGGCCATAATTGGCCCCCACAACAAAGGCCGCTTTCACGACCGATGGCAGCACGATGACGCAGGCGGCCTTGTCGAGCAGATCCTGGGGAATGTCCTCGGGAACATCCAATATCTC
>DATFTB010000019.1:0-4958 GCA_035262325.1 Candidatus Acidiferrum sp. | reverse complement strand
TGGCCGCGACCGCTACGTGGCGCCGCGCGGCATTCCCGCGTTGCGCTGCGCGATCGCCGACTATCTCAATCGCACGCGTCGACTCGAAGTCTCGCCGGAAGAGGTGCTGGTCGCTCCCGGCTGCAAAATGGCCCTCGCACTCGCGATGATGGCGCTCGTCGAGCCAGGCGACGAGGTGCTCTGTCCCGATCCCGGCTTTCCGATCTATCCCTCGTTTACGCGCGGGCTCGGAGCCAAAGCGGTTCTATTCCGGCTCGACGAGAAAAACGGGTTCCAACCGGAGGTAGAGGAAATCGCCGGGAAAATCACTGGAAAGACGCGGGTGTTCATTTTTAACTCGCCCGGCAATCCGACCGGCACCGTATTCGACGGAAAGGCGCTCGAGCGCATCGCCGAACTCGCAAGAAAATACGATCTGTGGGTCATTTCTGATGAAGTCTACGCGCGCATTCTGTTCACGGGAGAGTACCAATCCATCCGCTCGCTGCCCGGAATGGCCGAGCGCACCGTCATCGTTGACGGCTTCTCGAAATCCTTTGCCATGACCGGCTGGAGGCTCGGCTACGCGGTGGCCCCCAAAATTGTCATCGACGCGCTCGATGTGCTGGTGATGAACACGTTCACCTGTACCGCGGAGTTTAGTCAGGTCGCGGCGATCGAGGCTCTCGAAGACTCGACCGGCGCGGTGCCCGCAATGGTCGGGGAGTTCAAGAAGCGCCGCGACATGTTCGTCTCGAGGCTGAACCGCATTCCGGGTTTCCGCTGCCAGACGCCCGGCGGAGCTTTTTATGCGTGGGTGAATATCGAAGACACGGGGCGGTCGGCGGAAGAAGTGCAGCAACTGCTGCTCGAGGAAGCGGGCGTGGCCGCTATCGCCGGCGCGGCGTTCGGTGAGGAAGGCAAGAACTACCTGCGGTTTTCGCTCGTCAGTGCTCCGCATCTGCTCGAAGAAGCCCTGGATCGCATCGAGCGTGTGGCAAGGGGCTGGCGAGCCGCTGTGTCTCTCTAACACCGGGGCAATTCCTGGGGGATAGGCTCGCATGAAACCTCTCGTTCCGATCGCGCTTGGATTTATTCTTGCCGCCGGCCTAACCGAACGGGCCGCTGCGCAGGCCCGACCTTATCCCTCGGGCGATCTCGAAAAGACTTACGAGCGCTTGCTAAAGCAGATTGAAGCCATTCCGATGTACGACAATCATGCGCACCCCGGATTTTCGGACGACACCGATGTAGATGCCATGGCCTCGCCTCCCGGCGAAAGCGCCACGTTGCGTCTGCGCGAGGACAACCCGGAGTTTGTCGCCGCCGCGAAGGCCTTGTTCGGCTACCCCTACGATGATTTCCGGCCGGAGCACGCCAAGTGGCTCGTGGACAAAAAAAGGGCTGCCCGACAGTCGGGCGGTGTCGCGTACTTCGACGGCATCCTCGACAAATTGAATACCGACATCTGCCTCGCCAACCGCGCCATGATGGCTCCCTACCTCAATCCCAAGCGCTTCCACTGGGTCTTTTTCGGCGACTCCTTCTTCTATCCCTTTGACAACAGCGCCGAGCGAGCCAGCACGCCGGACATGGGCGTGTACGTGCCGCTGCAGGAAAAAATGCTGGCGCGCTGGAAAAAGCAGGAAGGCGTCGAAGGGCTGCCGGAAGATCTGGCCGGCTACGAGGAATTCGTGCGCCACACCATGGCCGATAACCAGCAAAAACATGGCGGCGTAGCCATCAAGTTCGAAGCGGCGTACTTCCGCTCGCTCTATTTCGGCGATCCGCCGCGCGCGCATGCCGAAGCCGTTTACAACAAATACCGCGAAGGTGGCGTTCCGACCGCGGGCGAGTATAAGCAGTTTCAGGACTACATTTTCCGCGTGATGGTGGAACAAGCCGGCAAACTCCAGCTGCCCATGCACTTTCATTCCGCCATCGGCATTGGCGACTACTTCAGCTTGCACAACGGAAATGTGCTCAATCTCGAAAACGTGGTGCGCGACCCGCGCTACAAGAACGTAACCTTTGTGCTGATTCACGGCGGCTGGCCGTACGAGCGCGAAGCCGCGCTCATGACCGCAGTAAAGAACGTCTACCTCGACACTTCCTTCCAGAGCGAACTGCTGTATCCTTCCCAATTCAAGGGCGTGCTGAAGCAGCTTCTGACTCTCTTTCCGGACAAGATGATGTACGGCTCGGACGCATTCCCGTTTAGCGAGGCCCTGGGCGCCGAGGAAAGCTTCTGGCTCGCCGCGCGCACTACCCGCACGGGACTGGCGGCGGCTCTCGCCGAGCTTGTGGAGGAGGGCGCCGTCAGCGAACCGAAGGCCTTGGAATTGGCGCGAAACTATCTGCACGATAACGCCGCGCGTCTTTATGGAGAACAGAAATGAGCACTAATCCTCAGCTGAAACACATTCCCTGGAACGAGGTGGAGCGCGAAAAATTGAACGACCTGATCGACCGTGAAATGGTTGTTGGCGACAAGCTGATGCTGGCACGTGTCTTTATGAAAAAGGGCGCGCACGTGCCCCGGCACTATCACCACAACGAGCAGGTCACCTACATTCTCGAAGGCGCGCTGAAGTTTGCCATTGACGGCAAGGAAATCGTGGTCCGCGCCGGCGAGGTCCTGTGCATCCCGTCGAACATGCCGCATGAGGCCTGGGCGCTCGAGAACACCCTGGACCTCGATGTCTTCAACCCGCCGCGCGAAGACTGGCTCAATAAATCCGACGACTACCTGCGTCGCGACGTTCCGATGAAATAGCCGACTCCCTCGGGTGCGGGACTAGCGGCCCTGCGGCAGCGCAAAGGCGATGTAAACCCCGCCGGAACCGGACCGCGGATCTTTGCCTCCGCCAGCCGCAATCACCACAAACTGCCGACCATTCGCGAGGTAGGTGGCCGGGGTTGCGTTACCCGCGAAGGGCAGCGTTGTCTCCCAAAGCAGCTCGCCCGTCCTCTTGTCGAACGCGCGGAACTTCTTGTCGAAATTCGTTGCCCCGATGAACAGGAGCCCGCCCGCCGTTACGAGCGGACCTCCGTAGTTTTCCGTGCCGGTGTTCTTCATTCCTTTGGCGGCAAGTTCAGGGTACTCTCCGAGTGGAATCTTCCAAACGTACTCTCCGGTGTTGAGATCGATGGCGTTGAGAGTGCCCCAGGGGGGAGCCACAGCCGGGTAACCATCGGGATCGAGAAACTTTCGGTAGCCGGTGAGGCGATATTTCATGGCCACCGGCGGCGGCTCGGCGCTCCCTAGCTCCTTGCTTTCACCGCTCGTCAAGTAGCCGACCAGGGCAAATATCTGATCGCCGGTCAAATTGGGAAATCCGGGCATCCTTCCTTTCCCGTTTTTGATGGTTTGGGCAAGTTCGGCGGGACCGAAACGGTCCGCCACGCCCACAAGCGACGGGATCGCCGGAGGCGAAGCCGTCAGATTCTCTCCATGGCAAATGCCGCATTGGCCGAGGTAAATATTCCTCGGACTGTTGTCACCTGTGTTTTCTGCGAGCGCCCCGGTCCAGGCCACGTCGTTCGAGTTGATGTAAATGATGCCCATCTCGCGATCGATCCCGGGACCGCCCCATTCCGCTCCTCCATCGAAACCGGGAAACACCGCCGTGTCTTTGCCGAGGCTAAAGGGGACAAATTGCCCCTCATTGCGGAAGGTTCGGAACCGTTCTTCGGCCGAGCGGTGTGCGTCCGCTGTCCGGTGTGTCAAAAGCTCCTCGGAGAGATTTTGGCGGGCAAATGGGGCTGGACGGACCGGGAGCGGCTGGTTTAAAGCGGTCGTCTCGCCCGGCAGGTTGCTTCGCGGGTATTCGTGATACTCGATCGGAAAAAGAGGATTTCCATTCGTTCGATCAAAGAGGTAGACAAATCCTTGCTTGGTCGTCTGCGCTACGGCAGCAATCTCTTTGCCCTCGCGTTTCACGGTCAGAAGGGCCGGAGGCGCAGGCAAATCGCGGTCCCAGAGATCGTGGTGCACCGCCTGGAAATGCCAGATTCTTTTTCCCGTCTGGGCGTCGAGCGCGAGCAAACAATTTGCGAATAAGTTGTCGCCGGTGCGGTCCCCTCCGTAGAAGTCGAATGCGGCCGATCCCGTGGGAACGTAGACGATGCCGCGCTTCGCATCGAGCGACATTCCGGCCCAGTTGTTTGCTGCGCCGCTCCGCAACCAAGCGTCCTTTGGCCAGGTGTCGTACCCGAATTCGCCAGGGTGGGGAATGGTATGAAACGACCACCGTAAGGCGCCACTGCGGACATCGTAGGCTCGAATGTCGCCCGGCGGCGCCGGCAGGGTCTCAGGGTTGCGGCCACCCACGATAAGCAGATCCTTGTAGACGATTCCCGGGCTTGTCAGATAGACCGACTGCGCGGAAGCGGGTTCCCGGCCAAGCTCGGCGCGAAGGTCAATTCGGCCCTGGGCACCAAAGCTCGGAGTCGGTTTGCCGGTCTCTGCGTCCAGGGCGTACACAAAATTCATGACTCCGACCAAAATCCGCCCATGCTTGCCATCGCTCCAATACGCCAGCCCACGGTTCGGCTGCGTCCCTTTAATCCCAGAATTAAACTTCCACAAGAGTCTTCCCGTGGCCGCGTCCAAGGCGAATACCTTCTGTGTGGGAGTGAGCCCGTAGAGCACTCCCGCAACGACAAGAGGACTCGTTTGCAGGCCGCCTTCCTCCTCGGTGTCAAAACTCCAGGCCAGGGCAAGATTCTTTACGTTGTCTCGAGAGAACTCGGAGAGATTCGAATAATGGTCGTTCTCGGGGGCTCCGCCGTAGGCGGGCCAGTCTTGTTGTTCGGGAGCCCGGCGAGCTCCGCTTGAATCTTGCGGTCCCGCATGAGCGGCAGCCGTCGTCAAAGAAACGACCAACACGGTTCGAATTGCAAATATCCTCGTCATCCTTATGGTCCGGACGGCACGATCGCGCCTCTTATTCGCGCTTCCGTCGGCCAGGCGAGGC
>DATFTB010000018.1:0-2597 GCA_035262325.1 Candidatus Acidiferrum sp. | reverse complement strand
CGAAGCCCTGGGCGCAGGGTGTCGCCATTCGCAAGGGGAAGATCGTGGCTGTCGGCAGGGACGAAGAGGTCGAGCGCATGCGCGGCATCGGTACGAGAGTAATTGATGCCGGCGCAAAGCTCGTTCTCCCTGGCCTCACCGACTGCCACGTGCATTTTTACCCCGGCTCCATGAGTCTTCGCATGCCCAATCTCGAAGACGCCAAGTCCATTGCCGATATCCTGAAAATCCTCACGGACTACGCCAAGGAAAACCCCGGCAACGACTGGATCGTTGCGCGCGGCTGGGACTACACCATGTTCGGCTCCCGTACCCTTCCCGATCGCAGCGATCTCGATGGTACCTTTCTCAATCGCCCTGTCTTCCTCGAGTCTTACGATTCCCACGCCGTCTGGCTCAACTCCAAGGCCCTCTCGATCGCCGGCATCACGAGAGACACTCCCAATCCCCGCAACGGCTGGATCGTCCATGACCCCAAGTCCGGCGAGCCCACGGGCGTTCTGCTGGAAGACGCGGACCGCCTGGTTCGGAAGTTTCTTCCCGAGCCTCGCGAAGTCGACAAGCTCCTCGCTCTGCGCGCCGGAATCAAACTCGCCAACCGCTACGGCATCACTCGCGTCCACAGTGCCGGCGAGGACTTTGCCATCCTTCCCCTTCTCCAGCAGATCCGCGAGGAAGGCCAGCTCTCAGTTCGCTTCCGGGTGGCTTATCGTCTCCCCGAATACGAGCTCCGTCCCCAGGACCTCGATGCCATCGAGGCCGCGCACAAAAAATTTCGCGATGACTGGATCGAGGCGGGTACCGTCAAATTCAAGCTCGACGGCGTGATTGAAGCGCACACGGCCGCGATGATCGAACCCTACACGGACGATCCCTCCACCCAAGGCTCGCTCTTTTGGGACGTCCCCACCTACAAGGCTGCTGTCACCGCGCTCGACAAACGCGATATTCAGGTTTACACGCATGCCATCGGCGACCTCGCCGTTCGCACCGCGCTCGACGCCTACGAAGAAGCGGCCCACAAGAATCACAGCAAGGATCACCGCCATCGCGTCGAACACATCGAAACCATCGCCCCTTCTGACGTCTGGCGCTTCGGCAAGCTTGCTGTGATCGCCAGCATGCAGCCGCTGCACTCCTATCCTGACGACGATACCCTCAAGGTCTGGGTGCCTGCGGTCGGCCCCGAGCGCGCCTCCCGCGCCTGGGCTTGGAATAGCATCGGCGATGGCGGCGGCCGCTACGTCTTTGGCAGCGATTGGCCCATCGCTTCACTGAATCCTTTCGCCGGCATTCAAACCGCCGTTACTCGGCAGACCGATGCCGGCAAGCCGCCGGGGGGATTTGTTCCTAAGCAGCGGCTCACCGTCGGGCAAGCCGTCGAAGCGTATACTCTTGGCGCCGCCTTTGCCGGCCATCGTGAGAAGACAGAAGGCTCTATCGTCGTCGGCAAGGTTGCGGACCTGATCATGCTCGACCGCAATATCTTCGAAGTGGAGGCGCGCTCCATTGACAAGGCCAATGTTGTCCTCACGATGGTCGGAGGCAAAATCGTCTATGAACCGAACGCGCCTTAGCGGACCGCACAAGAAAATCGTTCGGGCAAAAGCTGTGAGGTTGTGTCTCGTTCTGGCGCCCCTCTTTCTCCTCGCCTCCTGCCAGAAAAAGGAGGAATCCCTCAGCCTCCTCGTCTGGGAAGGCTACGCCGATTCTTCTTTCCTCCATGCCTTCGAAGAAGCCCACCACTGCAAAGTCTCCGCGTCGTACATGGGTTCGAGCGATGACCTCGTTGCAAAACTCCGCGGTGGCAGCGCCTCGAATTACGACGTCATCTCACCTTCAAGCGATGTCGCCACTTCCATCTCGCAGAGCCTCCTCGCCGAGCCCCTGGACCTTTCCCGCATCCCGACCTACACCCAGCTTTCCTCCCGGCTTCGTGATCTTCCGCTCGTCAAAGTCAAGGCCCAGACTTTCGGGGTTCCTTTCATGTGGGGACCGAATCCCTTGCTTTACGACACCACGGCGTTCGCCAAGCCTCCCGACTCCTGGTCTCTCTTTTGGGACCCGAAATACAAGGGGAAAATCTCCGTCTGGGACGACCTCTCTACCTTATATATGGCCGCTCAGCTGCTCGGCTACGACAACCCCGATCCTTCGCATCTCTACAATCTCTCCGACGACGAGCTGGCGGCCGTGAAGCAGAAACTCCTTGCGCTGAAGCCGAATGTCCGGAAACTCTGGTCCACCGGCGGCGAGCTTACCAATCTCTTCCAGAATCACGAAATCATCGCCGCAATGGGCTGGCCGCTGATGACCAATCAGCTTCGCCAGTCCAACTTCCCCATCGCCGAAACTATTCCGAGGGAAAACACCACGGGTTGGATCGATCATTTAATGATCACGAACGCCAGCCCACACAAGGAACTGGCGTACGCCTTTCTTGAATTCATGATCCAGCCGCAAACGCAGAAAAAGATCACCGACGTCACCCACTACACCCCCGCGAATCCCGCCGCGGCGCAATTCATGACCCCCGCCGAAAAGAACGGCCTCCATCTCGACGACCCTGACGCCTACATGCAGCGCATCTATTTCTG
>DATFTB010000017.1:0-8742 GCA_035262325.1 Candidatus Acidiferrum sp. | reverse complement strand
CCAACTCCTCGTTGCGCGCTTTTCCGTTTTCTGGCTTCATCCAAACCGCTCCGTTTCTCCTCGAAGAATCAAATTTCTCTTATCTGGACCCGGCCTGCGGCCGGCGGAAACGCCGCCTTGCCCTGAGCGCATGGGAAGGTTCCTTGCAGGGACGGCTCGGAGCCGAGGGACCCGGCAAGCTCGACCCGGTCAACGCCGACTCCAACTCCGCCAAGCCTTTCATCCAAGAAGCCTGGGTGATCGCTCATTCGGCCGCCCGCGACGCCGCTCTGCGCTTATCCGTCGTCGTTCTTGCGCTTTTCGGGGGCCGTTTTTTCCTGAGGGAATCCGTTCCGCGCGCTTGCAACACCGAGCTGATCGCGTGCACCAGCGCTCGCCCGTGCGATCGCAGTTCGATCAGTCGCTGGCCAACCACTTTTTCCAGCAGTTTTTCGCCCCGCGGCTGCAGCACCACGAGCACCTGCCGCCGGTCCTCCCGTCCCCGCACCCGTCTCACGTAGCCTCGCGTCTCCAGCCGATCTACCAGCTCAACCATGCTATGGTGGCGCAGCAACAGGCGCTCCGCCAGCGTGCGAATCGTCGCCTCGAGTCCTTCCGGCAGCCCGCGAATCGCCAGCAGCAGCAGGTACTGTTGCGCTTCGAGCCCCGCGTCGTGCGCGGTATTGTCGCCTTCCTGCAGGAACCGCCGGATCCGGTACCGCAATTCCGCCAGGGCCTTATATTCCTGGTCCTTGATCTTTGGGGCCATAAGTCATTCTATCGTGTTACGATACATTTGACCAGTACCCTTGACGATCCTTTCGAAACCGGGCGGGCAGGATGACAAGGGGCGCGCGCGAGCGCCCGAAGAGCCAGGGTGTCGAAAGGCGCGCCATCCTTGGGGTCTTCAACTCTCCCCTAGCGGCTGCATTCCTCCGGCAAGCGGGCGCGACCTTGACCAGCACTTATCCGAGGAGCGGAGGCTATAACTTCTTCCGGAAGGCCTTTTGCGTCTTGTAATGCTCGTATCCATGCCGCTCATAGAACCTGTGCGCCCTCTCGCGAATCACATTCGAACACACCGACATCCCTCGACAGCGCATCCGCCGCGCCCACTGCTCCGCCGCCTCGAGAAGCAACCCGCCCACTCCGCCGCTCCGCCCCTGCTCATCCACCACTAGCCCATTGACCTCGGCTCGCCGCTCCACTTCGAGCAAGGGAGTCACGCTGGCATGCACCCACCCGATCACGCCATGCTCCTCGGTTTCGGCCACAAAGCATGCGCCGTTTCTTCCCTTCAGCGCCTCCCTGAGCCTCGCCGACATTTCCCGCGTTGTGGTCGGGTATCCCAGTTGCCGGCACAGGGCCGCAATGCGCGCCGCGTCGCTCGCTTTCGCCCCGCGGATCTTCGCACTTCTTTGCCCAATCGTTTCCGCCGCCATCTTCCAGGTTGGCCGCCGCGTCAGCTCTTGCCGCCCTTTGATCCCTTTTGTCGCAACCTCGCTTGCACGGCCTCGCTCCTCAATTCGCGCAATGCATCCGCCGCGATCCACCGCCCGGCTCGCGTCCCCTTCTTCCTGATTCTCTCGGCACTCTCGATCGCCTCGCGGTTCAATCGCATATTTCGTTTGCCAATATTGCGCAGCGCCCAGTTCACCGCCTTGTGCACAAAATTGCGCTCGTCCGAGGCCTGGCGCTCGATCACCTTCAAATATTTCTGGAAGGGCGCGTCGTCCGCTGCTTTGTCATGCACCGCCAGATACGCCGCGAGCGCAAACGCCGCACGCTTCTCAAACTCCTTTTCCCGGCGGCTCCATTCGAAGGCCTTCTTCCAGGCTGGCTCCGCCGCTCGGAACAGATGGCAACACGTTCCATCGCACACGTCCCAATTATCGAAATCCCGCACCCACAGCTCCATCTGCTCGGGCGTCACTTCTTCCGGCCGCGAGATCAGCATCCCGAGTAGCCGAGCGTCGTGGATGCCCGACTTCCACAGCTCTAGCCCCAGGGCGTGATTTTTTCCTATCCTTTTGACAATTTCGTCCAGCTTTGGCTTGGAAACCCCGTATACCACCTTCGCGCGAATCCCGAATCGAGCCATGCCTTCGACGTTTTTTCTCTTGCCGTGGCGCTCGAGTTCCCGCAACGCCGTCTCGACCGTCCAGACTGCGTCCCGTTGCCGCCGCGGCAAGCTAGAACGTTTTGTCCGAGTCGACAAGGATGGTGACCGGCCCTTCATTCACCAACTCCACGGACATCATCGCCTGGAAAATGCCCCTGCCCACAGTTACGCCCAGTTTCTGCAACGCTTCGCAGAACTCTGCGTATAGCCTTTTGGCCAGTTCCGGGGGCGCAGCGGTAATAAAGCTCGGCCGCCGCTGCCCCCGCGCGTCCCCATACAGTGTGAATTGCGAGACGACCAGCGCGCTCCCCTTCATATCGAGCAAGGAAAGGTTCATCTTCCCCGCCGCGTCCTCGAAAACACGGAGGTTGGCCAGCTTTTCCGCCATGGACACCGCCACAAGCGAGTTGTCCTCCTTCCCCACTCCGAGCAGAATCATCAGCCCGGCGCCGATCTCGCCGGTGACCTGGCCTTCTACCGTGACCTTCGCCCGGCTCACTCTCTGTGCCACAGCTCGCATTTCGCCTCTGTGCGGGTGCGCCAAACCGTGTCCCTTCATTCCTCGAGCCGGCGTTTGGCCCGAAGAACCCCTCTTTCCTGGCCCGCTACTTCGCTTCTCCCTTTGCGGGCTTCCGCGGCAACAAATCCGGCAATTGCGCCACGTTATAACCAAACACCGCCAGCACCTGTGCGCCCTCGGTCAAATCATCCCACCGCACATGGTCGAGCACATCGGCCTGGGAATGGTGCATCTTCTCGTAGTCCGCGGGTTCCTGGACGCACCAGAAACCGGGTACGCCCGCCTGGTCAAACGGCACGTGATCGGACCCTCCCTCGCTGCGCAGCGAAGGCTCCACAATCCCGAGCGGTTCGGCCAGCGGATAAAGCACGCGGTCCATCGTCTCCCTGGCGTTGTAATTTCCCATCAGCCCGATGGTCAGCACTTTTCCTGTCCCGCTGTCATGCACCAACACTCCCGAGATTTTTCCTAATTCATCCTTGTGCGCCCGTACATAGGCTTTCGATCCGTTCAGCCCCTGTTCCTCTCCAGCGAACAACACAAACCGGATCGTCCGCTTCGGTTTCACGCCCGCTTTCATTAGCGCTCGCGCCGCCTCGAGCACGGCCATCGAACCCGTCCCGTTATCGGTTGCGCCCGTGCCCAGATCCCAAGAATCGAGATGCGCGCCGAGGATCACCACCTCGTCCGGCTTCTCCGCGCCAGTAATTTCTGCAACGGTGTTGTACACCTCCACCGGTTTTCCGCTGAACGATCCTTCGAGGTTCAACTCCATCTCGACCGGACTTCCCGAATCGAGCAGCCGCAACAGCTCGAGGTAATCTTCCCGCACCAGAAAGGCTGCGGGAGCGGCGGCGGGCTGATAGTCCCGTGACTGCGCGCTCATATTCAGCAATCCAAACATTTTTTCCGATGGGATCAGCACCGCGAGCCCCTTCTCCTCCGCCACCATCTTGGTCAGCGATGTCCGCACCTGTCCAAGCGCCCGAAACGAGGCGGCTTCATTCGCCTTGGCATGCATCAGCGGCAGCGCTCCCTGCCCCCACGGCGTCAAAAGCGGACTTTCCGGAGGCTCGAGTTCGCTCGCGCCTTTCAACACCACGATTTTTCCGGCCAGCTTCCCTTTGTATTTCTCCAAGTCCTCCGGTTTCGTCGCTTCAATCGCAATCAACTGTCCTTTGACGGTCCCATCCGTCGCTGGCGACCATCCCGCCGTCGCCAGCGTCAGTTCGTGCACGGCCGGCCAGGTCACTCGGCCTCTGGCCGGCCCGCGTGCCCAGCTGTTCGCGATCGTCCATGGCTCTCGGTGCACGTTCGCGAGCCCCAGCGCCTTGAACTGCTCCTCGGTCCAATGGCTCGCCTGATCCATCTGCGCTGAACCCGTAAGCCGCGGCCCAATCCGCGACGTCAAGTGAGTCAAATCGGCCTTTAGTTGCTCCTTGTCGGTTTTCACCTGTGCAATAATCTTCTTGTCGGTCTCCGTCACGGGATCCTTCGCCTCTTCCTTATGTGCAGCGGCTCGAGCGGCCGCAGGCGGCGTGAAGGGCCGCCGCGGCAGCAGCTCCGGCAGGTTCGCCGTGTTAAAAGCCCACGCCGCCAAAACTTGTGCGCCCTGGTTGATCTCATCCTTCCACGCCTTGTCAAACGTGTCGGACTGGCTGTGGTGCGTCAGCCGGTACTCGGCGATCGCCTGCACGCACCAGAATCCGGGAACACCCACCTCATCAAACGACCAGTTGTCCGTGCCATAAGTCCGGCGCATCGTCGGTTCGAGCAGTCTCAACGACCCCAGCGGCGCAATGAGTTGATCCACGAGCGCGCGGGCCTGATAGTTGTCGTGCAACCCGATGGTCAGCACGCGCCCGGTTCCCGTGTCGTGAACAAGCACTCCCGAAATCTTGCCGAGCTCGTCCTGGTGCGCTTTCACGTACTGCTTCGAACCGATCAGTCCTTCCTCCTCGCCGCTGAACAACACGAACCGGATGGTTCGTTTCGGCTGCACCTTCAGCTTCGCCAACGCGCGCGCGGCTTCGAGCACCGCCAGCGAGCCCGTTCCATTGTCGGTTGTGCCCGTCGCAAGCTCCCAGGAATCCAGGTGCGCGCCAAGAATCACCATCTCGTCGGGCTTCTCTGCTCCTTGCAAGTCGGCAACGGTGTTGTACACCTCCACCGGCTTCTCGCTCAGCGAGTTCGCAATCTCCAGTTCCACCTCGACCGGCCCGCTCTTCAATGAGCGGAAAATCATCCGGTAACCTTCGCCGGTCACGAATGCCGTCGGCATCTCTCCCAGTTGAAATGGTTCAAACGTGCTGTCCGTCATATTCAAGAGCGCTTGTGGCTTGGCGGAGTCGCGCAGCACCGCGAGGGCTCCTTCCTCTTTGAGAAACTTCGTACGCTGCTTCTCTTCGGCCAGGAACTTGTCATAGGGATCGGGAAACGCCGGCTGACCCACCGGCGGCGGCGGCTCTTGCATCGGCCGGGTCACGCTGGCGGTTTGGTCTACTGGCTTCGGTGGCGAGAGCGGCTGGGGGTCCGATGTGATGACAATCGCGCCCTTCAGCTTTCCATGAAATTTGCCGAAGTCCTCTGGCTTCTTGGCATCGAAATACACCACCGATCCGCGCACGGCGCCCTTCGTGTTGGGCGACCACGCCGCCGACGCAATCGTCAACGGCTGTTCGGTCGGCGTCAGGATGCGCGCTTTCGCCGTACCCCGCGCCCAGGCATGCGGGATCGAGTACGCTTCCAGGTGCACGTTCGTCAGCCCGTACCGCCGGAACATCTCTGCCGTCCAGTCATTCGCTTCCTTCAGCAGCCGAGACCCCGTCAGTCTGGGGCCAATGCGATCCGACAAGTATTCCAGGTTCTCCATCAGCTCGCTGTGCTCTTGAATTTCGTTCAGAATCCGTGCGTCCGTCTCCGCCATGGCGCTCGCTTCATCATCCGCGCGGATCGGCCGGGTCTTCACCGCCACCGCGCACAGCACCAGGCTCGAAGCCAAAACTGTCGCCCCGATTCGCTTCATCCGACTCCCCCAATTCTCAGGTTTGATGGTCATTCCGGGCGACCACCGTCTGGACGTACCCCTACGCGCTCTGGACTCCTTCCGCGTCGCGCTTTTTTCCAGCCTTTCGGCGCTTTCTGGCACTGCGGGCAGAAATAACTGCTGCGTCCGGCCACAACCACGCGGCGTATTGGCGTTTTGCACCGCACACACCCTTTCCCCTCCCGGTCGTACACACGATGATGCCGCTGATAATCTCCCGGCACACCCTCGGCGTCAAGAAAATCGGAGATCGAGGACCCGCGCAGTACAATCGCCTTTCGCAGAATTTCTTGCAGCGCCCGGTAAAGCTCCGCGAGCTGCGCCGGTTTCAGCCGCGTCCCCAAGTGCGCCGGATGGATCTTGGCCTTCCATAAGCTTTCATCCGCATAAATGTTGCCCACGCCCCGCAACACATGCTGGTCGAGCAGCAGCGCCTTGATCCGCGCACGGCGCCGATGAATCGACTGCGTGAACTCCTCGAGCCGGGTCTCGAGCGGATCCACTCCGAACCGCCGCAACTCCGTTTGCAGTCCTTCCCCCGAAAGGTACGCCATGCGCCCGAATCGCCGCGCATCGATGTACCGCAACTCGCGGCCGTCATCGAGCTGCATCACGACGTGCGTGTGTTTCGCGGGAGGCTCCCTGCCCGGTCGCGGCATCAAGAGACCGGTCATCCCGAGGTGCACCAGCAGCGCGCTTTCCGGCTCCGGCGCCCCGGCCTTTTCGCGATTTCCGAGCCGCAACAAAAGGAATTTCCCGTAACGCTCGACCGCGCGAATCTTGCGGCCCGGGAGCTCCTTCTCAAGCAACGCCGGATCGTCGATGAAGTCGCTTTTGCCGACGGCCACGCTCAGAATCGACCGTCCGGCAATTTCCCGTTGCAGCCCCCGCGCGACGGTTTCAACTTCAGGCAGTTCCGGCATTTTCCTCCGCCGATTAGGCAGACCATGGGTTGCGCGTAGTTCTCCGGAACCTTCCTGTGGTGGGGATGTCCGTCTACAGCAGCGGGACCCCGGGCATAGCCACGATTCCCGCCATCCGCAGGAGTTCCTGGTACTCCGCTTCGGTCAGCGGTGAAATAATCAGTCGCACATTCTTCAGTAGTTTTACCTTGCGCAGGGCGTTATTGGCCCGCATTTCGGCCAGTGTCACCGAACGCGGAAGCTTCTCGAAGGCGCGCAAATCCGCTACCAGGTTCTTGCCATCGTAATCGTGCGGATCGGGATAGGGGTCCCGGGTCACCTCCGCGATCGAATACAAGGACCTTTCCGGTGCGGAGTGATAGCACAGCACGCGGTCGCCTTTCTTCACTTGCTTCAGGGCGCGTATGGCGTCCGCCTTGGCCATGGCACCGTGCCACATCTCCTTCCCTTTTACGAAGAGTGTGTCCCAATGATAGTGGTGCGGGTCGGCGCTGAAGATCCAATAGTGACGGGTTTGAGGGGTCGCTGTGACCATCGGCTCCAGATTCGCGTGCAATATACACGGACGCAGGGCGAAAACCAAACAAAATGTGCGGGATAGGGCGGCCCAAAGGAGCGCTCGGGCCGCAGGACCGTACTACAACGTGGAAAACCTGTTAAACGATTCAATTATATGTGCTTACGTTCTGGGTTGACTGCCAATACCCAGGTCCACGAATACATCTTCCCCTCGCACTTCGGTCGGATAGCAGTCGACCTGAGCGGCGGGGTTTTGTAGCGCTCGCCCATTGGTCACGTCATACTGCCATCCATGCCACGGACAGGTTAGCACCCTGCCCTCAAGCAGCCCCTGCCCCAAGGGTCCTGCCCGGTGCAGACAGGTATTGTCGATGGCATACACCCGCCCCTCGATGTTCGCCATCGCGATGGCTTTCCCTTCTACCTGGAGTTCTCGAACCGTTCCTGGCGGCACCTCCCGAAGCTTCACCGTTCTCACAAACGCCATGGTTTCGCGCCTTCTCTTTCCCCGGTTTCCGAGCCTGCTTTCTGAACCCTGGAACGCTCCACACTTGCCGCCGGGCGCGCCGGCCGCTGCGTTGCGTGCGACTCACCCGTTACTGCGGCTCTGCCACCTGCGCCACCATTACATTCTTCTTGAACTCTTCCACCATCTGGGGTTCCAAACGCACTTCCGTCGGCCGTTTCGCCAGCGTCATATTGTCAATCTTGTCCTGTAGCTTCAGCAGCGCATAGAACAGTGCCTCCGGCCGCGGCGGACAACCCACAACGTACACATCCACCGGCACGATACGGTCGACGCCCTGCAGCACGGAATACGTGTTGAAGGGGCCGCCAACGCCCGAGCATGCGCCCATCGAGATGCACCATTTCGGATCCGGCATCTGCTGCCACACCCGCTGAATCACCTGTGCCATCTTAAGCGTCACGGTGCCCGACACGATCATCAGATCGAAACACCTCGGCCCCAAACCGCGCCATATCAAATCTGGCCGTCGTTGACGCAATCATCTCAATCGCGCAGCAAGCCAGTCCAAAGGTAAGCGGCCACAGGGAACTTTTTCTGGCCCAATTGAAGACGTAATCAACCGAGGTGATGAGGAAGTTCTTTTCGAACCTTTGGTCTATGACGCCCACAGGGTTTCTCCGGTTCCTTCCCCTAGGCGCAGTATATCCTCCCGCTTCTTGCGCCGTCAAAAACTCTACCCGGCAGCCTCTTGCCGGGTGGGTCTCCTCCTCAGTCTGCCTGCTACAGGCAGACCTCGACAAAAGTGCTTGGCGAGCGACCGGCCTAGCCACCGGGTGATCCTTCTCTGTAGCTATTTCAGCATTATTTTGTTCTGATTGCTGTCGGGTCGTCGAACTGTTTCGCCAGCAGGTTCCAGTAGTTCGACGGTTTCAATCGCTGCCAGATGTCCACAAAATAGGCGTCCGGTCCGATCAACACGCGCGCCGCTCCCTTCTCGACGCCGCGCAAGATCTTCGCCGCGGCCACGTCCGGAGCGGTTCGCGCCAGTCGTTCGAACCGCGCCATGCTCTCTTTCTTGATGGTCTCGGCCGCCCGTTCGCCCGGCTTTGCATGCGTCGCAATCGCGGTGCGAATGAACCCGGGATGCACGCACGTGACACGCAC
>DATFTB010000016.1:0-19562 GCA_035262325.1 Candidatus Acidiferrum sp. | reverse complement strand
AACGATGACCATGGCCAGTAGCGTGTGCGAGGTGAGAATGGCGAAGTAGACAGGTCGGATCCAGCCTTGTCCCCGGAAGAGGATCACCTGGTGAACGCGGAGGTGGTAGACCACGTAGGAAACCAGGAAGGCACAGGAAGCCATAACGGCGGAGATCATGAAGGCTTTGTGGACCTTGCGCTTGCCGGAGCGGATGGCGCTGTAACCAGCGGCAAGGAGAACGGCGCTCGTACCGTTGAGAATGGCGTTGAGGGCGGCGTGGGAGAACATGCTTGCGGGAGACAGGATAGCAGAGGTGACGTACTCCGTTCCGTCAACGGAACAGCTTCTAAATGCAAAACATTTCTCGCGACTGCCACCGAAGAGTGTTACCCGGCAATAGGCACTCTGGCAGGACACTTTACGCGAAGGCTCAGTCCGAGCCCTATGCCAGGGAAGAGAATATAACAGCAGCGGGCTTACCTGCCACTTTAAAAGAAGCAGTCCGCGCCCGCAATTCTATCGGTCGAGATTCTTTGAGCTGCCAGAGGGTACAGCGCGGAGAATGAAGAATGAGGTGCAGTCTACCCGGGAACGCTGACCGGAAGCCCGGTGAGACAACGGGTAGCGGTCGCTCATGGTTTGGCGACCGGCCGGAGCTGCACTTCGCTGATAAAGCTTTGTGGTCCCTCGAGCACAATCATGCTGACGGCGTGCGCCACATCCTCGGGTGTGAGCACTTTTGAAGGATCCTTTAGGGTCCTTCCCGAGAACTCCGTTGCGACACTGCCCGGGCAGACCAGGGTGACGCGGATACCGAAACCGCGCAGGTCTTCGGCCATACATCCGGCTAGGCCCTGAAGGCCCCACTTCGAAGCGCAGTAAATGCCGCCGCCGGCGAAGGTATTCTTTCCGGCGAGGGAGCTGATATGAATGATTTCGCCGCGGCGTCGGGCAATCATCGAAGGCACGACGGCTTTCGAGACCAGAAAGACGCTCTTCAAGTTCGTGTCGAGGACGCGCTGCCAATCATCTTCTGATTTTTCGTGGATGGGGCCAAAGCCAGGGCTGCCAATGCCGGCGTTGTTGACGAGGATGGTGACGGGACCGAGTTCCGTCTCGGTGGTTTCGACGAGCGTTTTGACTTGACGGTCATCGGTTACGTCGAGCGCCTGAGAGCGGACGGTCGCGCCGGCCGCCGACAAATCCGCTGCGGTTTTCTCCAGTGCCTGCGCGTTGCGAGCGCAAATGCTGACGGCGGCGCCGAGTTGTGCGAGCTTCGAGGCGATGGCTTTGCCGATGCCGCGGCTGCCCCCGGTTACGAGCGCAACGTGGCCCGAAAGAAGGCCGCCGGAGGCAGCATTTAGTTTGTTTATACTAGCCATTGAATTTCTCCCTTACGAGGCCACGGATTTTGTGCGACACTCATCTTACTCCTTAGGATGCCGCCCTTCTTCGGATGCCGCGCAGGTGCAACGGCTTGCCAAGACCATTTGTCCGCAATGAAAGCGTGTCCGGTATCATCCGCTGGCGACTTGCAGACGGGCGGCGGCTGCACCTATAATTCGAAGGTTTCCGAGAGAGCAATTCTGGTTCGCCGGGAAAGAGTAGGAAGTTGTGGCCAGCATCTTTGACTGCTGCCATTTTGCGTAATTCTACTTCAACGGTCGGAGCGAGGAGAAAAGGGAATGAACGCAACACGTCGGTTGGCAAGCGCGGCAATCCTAACAGCGTTTTGCCTGTTTGGTCTCAGCGCAAGAGGAGTTTGTGCCCAGGATGCGCCGGCCGCAGGCGCGGGCCAGCAGAAATACACGATGGCGGAATACAACGCTTATCAGGCGGCTGCGGCGGAAAAAAATCCTGCGGCGCAGCTGAAGTTGCTGGATGATTTTGTGGCCAAGTATCCGAATTCCGCGCTGCTCAACTACATCTACACGCTGTATTACAAGAATTACGGCACCCAGAAAAACTTTCCAAAGACCATCGAGTATACCGACAAGCTGCTCGCGCTCGGCGACAAGGCGAGCGCCTCCGAGCGGTACGACGCCTACTATGTGCGCGCCTACGCGTACAACAACCTTCAAAATCCCGATGCGGCGACAGCCAAGGCGGCACGCGATGCCGCGCTGGCCGGCGTGCAGGCGGTGAACCAGTATCCGAAGCCAGAAGGCATCGACGACGCCAAGTTCGCGGAGCAAAAGAAGCAGTCGCTGGTGTTTTTTCTCGGCACCGCGGCCAAAGCCGCTTCCGATGCGAAGGATTGCGCGGCCTCGGCCGAATCCTACAAACAGCTCCTGGCGATCACTCCGGATGATCTTACGGCAAACTACAATCTCGGGAAGGCGTACATGTGCATGAACCCGCCGCAAACGCTCGATGCGTTGTGGTCTTTCGCGCGCGCGGCAACTTCAAAGAGCGCCAACGAGCAGCAGTCCAAGCAGGTAAAGGCGTATCTGAGGAAGGTGATCGCAAACTATCAGGGCGGCACAGTTTGCGATGCGTTGACGGATGCGGAGCTGAATGAACTCCTGCAGCTGGCGTCGAGCTCGGTAGAACGGCCGGCAAGCTACAAGCTGATTAGCAGCGCGGACTTGGATGCCGCGCGCAAGGACATGACGATTGCCTCCGTGGTGACGGACCTGAAGGCTGGCGGCGATAAGGCCAAACTGACCTGGACCGCGTCGTGCGGTCTGGAATTCCCGGACGTGCCGGGGAAGATCATCGAAGTCATCCCTAGCGCGGATGCCGTGCAGCTGAAGAACGCGTTCGTGACGAGCGACGCGGAGTTCCAGGCGGCCACTACGCCGAATATGGACGTCAGGGTCGTCGGGCAGCCGGAGGCCGCGAAGCTCGAGAAGGACAACGCCGTGCGGTTCACGGGGACGCTGATGTCCTACGATCCGGATCCTTCCTTCATGCTGCACTGGGACAAGGCGAAGGTGAACGAGGAAGATTTGCCGAAGCCAGACAAGAAGCCTGCGACGAAGAGGCCGGCGCCCAAAAAGCCGTCCTAACCTCCTTCCCCGCCTGAAGGCTGGCTAACGCCGAGAAAAGCGGATGGCAATGCCTCGAGAGCGCACGGGCTCGGTTGCTGGACTCGAACTTCGGACATCGGGTAACGGTGGAGCGATCGAAAGGGCTACCCTTCGAAGCCTAGCTCAGTCCATGCACACAAGACCTAGCGGGAACGGCCGCGGCGATGGTCGAGCCTATATTCGGCGATCTTGCGGCTTAGAGTGTTTCGGTGGATGCCAAGAGCCTCGGCGGTGCGGGACTGGTTTCCGTTGTTGCGCTCAAGGACTCGCTTGATGAAACGTTTCTCGAATTCTCCGACTGCTTCTTCGAAGAGGATGCCGCGCTCCACCATCTGGGTTACCAGGCCGTCCAGTTGATCTCTCACGTCCGCACCCCCCCGCTGCCGCTCGAATTTTTCGTCAAGGTGCCTGCCAGCTAATCCAGCTCGTGCCCGACCAGAATCCGGTACGCTTCGCGGTATTTGGCGCGAGTTCCATCGACAACATCGGCAGGCAGCTCCGGCCCGGGTGGAGTCTTGGGCCAGCGCATGTGCTCGAGGTAGTCGCGGACAAACTGCTTGTCGAAGGAAGGCTGGGGCCCTCCTGGTTTGTACTGGGAGGCCGGCCAGAAACGCGAGGAATCGGGAGTAAGCGCTTCATCGATCCAGATTAAATCGCCATTGAGAAGACCGAATTCAAACTTGGTGTCGGCGATAAGGATGCCGCGCGGTTCGGCGTAGGCGGCGGCCCGCCGGTAGATTTCAAGAGTGACGGATCGAACTCGAGCGGCAAGATCGTTGCCGATCAGGCTAGCCGTGCGTTCAAAGGAAATGTTTTCGTCGTGGCCGCTGGTCGCCTTGGTGGCTGGAGTGAAGATGGGTTCGGGCAATTTGCCGGATTCCTCGAGCCCGGCGGGCAAGGGAATTCCGCAAACGGTCCCGGCGGCCTGATACTCTTTCCAGCCCGAACCGGAAAGATAACCACGAGCAACGCACTCGATAGGCAAAGGCTCGGTCTTGCGCACGAGCATGGAGCGTCCGGCGAGCTCGTCAGCGTACTTGTCAAACGGAGCGGGGAAGGTTGTCGAGCTGAGAACGTGATTGGTGATCACGTCGCGGAGGTGGTGGAACCAAAAGAGCGAAAGTTGGGTCAGTACGCGGCCTTTATCGGGGATCGGCGTGGGCATCACCACGTCGAAAGCAGAGAGGCGATCCGTGGCAACGATGAGTAAGCGGTCATCGAGGTCGTAAATGTCGCGGACCTTGCCGCGTGCGCTCGCCGGGAGGCCGGCGAAATGCGTTTCGCGAATCACTCTCGCTGTAGGAGTGGCTGTCACAACAAATATTCCCCTGAGAAAGTGTTCAGCATTCTAACCCAGCGGGCGCCGAAGTCAATGTGACGTGTCTGCTCGAAATGAAAGAGGTCGATGGAAAATAATTCGACACACGAGCGAGAGGTTGACACGCGCAACTGTTGGGAGGCGAGGCGCGGAGGTCGAGTCTCCGCCCGCTAAAAGACTGCCCGAAACTGATGCCGGGAAGAATCGATTGAGCGTAAACGGACACTCTGATAAGTCGCCCGGGGCGAGAAAGTGACGGTCCAAGCTCGGCGTAAACAGTCCAAGAAAGTCAGGCAGCCGATGCGGTGCGCTGTTTTGGCGCGGGTGCTTGATCGTCTTCCCAGCGGACGCTGACGAGCTTGGAGACGCCGGGCTCCTGCATGGTAACGCCATAGAGGACACTACCGGTCTCCATGGTCTTGCGATTGTGGGTGACGACGATGAATTGCGTCTGCGCGCTCATGTCGCCAATGAGGCGCGTGAAGCGGCCGACGTTGGCTTCGTCGAGTGGGGCGTCGACCTCATCGAGAATGCAGAAGGGACTCGGTTGGTAACGGAAGATGGCAATGAGCAACGCGAGCGCGGTCATGGCCTTTTCGCCGCCGGAGAGCAGAAGGACATTCTGGAGGCGCTTGCCGGGAGGCGAAGCCACGATGTCGATGCCGGCGTCGCCCGAGCTATCGGCCTCGGTCAAGCGCATCTCCGCGGTTCCGCCACCGAAAATGGTGTGGAAGGCGGCGGTGAAGTTCGCGTTGACGGAGGAGAAGGCTTGCTCGAATTTTTCCTTGGTGATCTGGTCGAGTTCCTTAATGACCTGCTGCGTATCGGCAATGGATTGCAGCAGGTCGTCGCGCTCGCGAGAGAGGAACGCGAACCGTTGCTCACACTCGTTGTATTCTTCGAGAGCCATCATGTTGACGGCGCCCATGTTCTCGATGCGCTGCTTCATTTCGCGGTAGCTGGCTTCGGCCGCGGCCAGTTCGTCACCGGTCATGAAGGCGGTTTCGCAGGCGATGAGGTCTTCGGGCTGGGCATTGACCTCCGAGAGGCAGGTTTCGCGCAGATGCTGGCGGTCGGAATCGTTGCGCGCTTTTTCGATTTCGAACTTGGAGCGCTCCTCGCGCATTTCCTGAAGTGCCTGGCGCGCCAAGCGCAGATGATCTTCGGCGCGTGTTACGCTGACGCGCGCTGCGTCCCATTCCTGTTCGAGTTCTTTCTGACGGTCTGCGAGGCGGGCTTTCTCGACGCGCAGCGCGTCCAGTTGTCGCGTTAATTCTTCCGTCTGGCGCGCCATCGCGGCGGTTTCCTCGCTGATGGAGGATTCCTGCTGGCGCAAGGCAGTTTCGCGGCGGTCGAGGTCGGCGCGTTCTTCCTCGAGCCGTTTGGCAATGCCCTCGGCGGAAGCCAGGCGCTCGTTCATGGTGGCGAGGTCGGCCCTCGCGGCAGCTAATTCGTCGCGCTCGGTCTCGACCGCCCCGCGAAGGTGCGCGACTTCCTCGATGAGACGAAGACCTTCGGCTTCCGCTTCGGCGCGGCTGGTGGCAGCGAGTTCATGCTGCAAATGCGCGCGGCGGGCGCGTTCCTCGACCGCTTCGATCTCGCCCCGCAGGCGGCTCAAGTCGTTTTGGCAGACGGTTAGTTCTAGTCCGAGGCGCGCCAGATCGCTGTGCGTTTGCTCGTGACGATGCTTGGCGGAGAAGAGAGTTCGCTCCGCCTCGCGCTGCTCAGCGGTCAGTCCTTCCATTGCGAGTTCGCTGGAGCGCAGTTCACTGGTGATGGCTTCAAGTTCGGTTTGGATCGCGCTAGTGCGCTCCTCGAGATGCGCGACTCCCGCCGAGACGGCGCGCAACTCACGCTTCATTCCCAGTGGGCCGGCTTCATCGGGGCGGCCGCCGGTCACCATGCGGCCCTGATAGCAGGTGCCATCGGGCGTAATGAAGGCGTACTGCGGAAATTCGCGGGCAAGTTTTTCCGCAGCCTCGTTGCGCGTCAGATAGGCAGTTCGCAAGCGGGGGAGGAACTGCTTGGCTGCCGGCCCGAGAGGATCGCGGAACTCGACAAGCTTATCCAGACGGGAAATGACGCCGTCTTCGGAACGGAAATGCGCGATCGGTTCGTATTCATCCAGCTTCAGGTTGCGGAGAGAATCGACGAAGAAGGTGGCGCGTCCGCCAACTTCGTTACGAAGCATGCTGACCCCGGCGCGCGCGTGGTCGTAGGTTTCAACGACGACGTATTCGAGCTCTTCACGCAAGTATTGCTCGATTGCGGCTTCGTGCTGTTCCTGAACGTCGGCATAATCTGCGAGCACACCGACGGCACGAAATTCCTGGCTGCCGTGGCGTTCGTTGGCGGCGAAAAGCTTCTGAACGGCCTCGCCGGTGTAGGAGTGATCGTTCAGGATTTGCGTCAGCGTGGACTGGCGAGCGCGAACCCCAGCAAGGGAATCGCGGAGGGAATCAGCTTCCTTCGAGGTTTCCTCGCGCTTTTGCCGAAATTCCACCATGCGCGCGTGCAGTTCTCCGACCCTTTGCTGCAGCAGCCCTGCTCGACTCATAGCGTTTTGCAAGTCCTGTGCGGCGCACTCAGCCGCGTCACGGATGCGGACGGAGGATTCGAGTAATTCCGCTTCGCGGGATTCGTGCTTGCGCAGGGACTCGGTCTGGTGGAGGAGAGCCTCTTCCGCCTGCTTTTGCTCCCCGTGAAGACGCAGAACGCTTTCACTGGCCTCGGAAGCGGTGCGGCGCAACGCTTCAACGCGGGCTTCCGCTTCGGCTATCTGTACGGTCCGAGAATCGGCGCGCGCGCCGAGTGCTTCGACGCGGGCGTTCACGGTGATGGATTCCGCGCGCGCAGCATCGACGGCGTCCTGCTGGGCCTCGTTTCGGAATTCCCATTCGAGCAACTGGCCGGTAAGGGTACGGCGCTCGACGCCGAGCTGTTCATTGCGCCCGGCAAGCTCCGCGCTGCGCGTGCGGTTGAAGGTAATGCGGTTTTCGCCGCGATCGACTTCGAGAGCGGTCTGGTTCAGCAGATTCTGATTCTGGCGAAGCTCCGCATCAAGCGAATAGATGCGCTGACTCTGACGGTCTTGCTCGGCTTCCTGTTCGTGAATGGCTTGCGCGCGCTGCGTTTCGGCGGCGGTCAGTTCGGCGAGCTGCGTGCTGAGGCGCGCGGCTTCGCCATCGAGTTCACGGGCTTTGCCGGCGAGCATCTGTCGCACGATGCCGCGCATCTGGTCTCGGATTTCGGAATAACGGCGCGCCTTGGCGGCCTGCCGCTTGAGGGAGCCTAGTTGCTTTTCCACCTCGACGACAATATCGTTGACGCGCGAGAGATTGACCTTGGAAGACTCGAGCTTCGCTTCACTGAGCCGCTTTTTGGTTTTGAACTTGGTGACCCCTGCGGCTTCCTCGATGATGGCGCGGCGCTCCATCGGCTTGGTGGCCAGGATTTGGCCGATGCGGCCCTGTTCGATGATCGCGTAGGAGTCGGGGCCGAGCCCGACACCCATAAACATTTCCTGGATGTCACGAAGCCGGGCCACGCGCCCGTTGATGAGGTACTCGCTCTGTCCACTGCGGTACAAGCGGCGACTGACAACTACTTCACCGGGTTTTGTCACCGTCGGCGGCTTTTCGGCTTTCCTCTTCTTCCTGCCGAAGGAACCTGAGTCAGCCGGGGCCGGGGTTTCGGCCTGTCCCTCGGCAGGGGGCCGATCGGTTGGTTCGGATGGAGCGGGCGGCTCAGAGGGATCAGCGTCTGCGGGCGGAGTCGCCGGGAGCTCAAGGTTTCCAGGTCCGGTCTCGCTAGCGTCGGTCGCGGGAGAGCCCTCGATGACAAAGCGGGCGGCTTCGGCAAGTTCTGGGTCTTCCATGGTCAGGGTGACCTCAGCCAGGCCCATGGGCGGACGCTTAGTGGTCCCGTTGAAGATACAGTCGGCCATGCGCTCAGCGCGAAGGGATTTGTGGCTCTGTTCGCCGAGGACCCAGCTTATCGCGTCGACGACATTGGACTTACCGCAGCCGTTGGGGCCGACAATGCAGGTGGTGCCGGTGCCACTGAAGGTGACCACGGTCCTCTCGCAAAATGACTTAAAACCAACGATTTCGACTTTGCGCAGCTTGAGCAAGGTGTCCCCTTTTGTCGTGAACTTCCACTTCGCGAAGCACTTCCGCACATAGTACGCCTGTGGCTACAAACACGGGAGCCGGGTTTTTTTCGCGCGAAGAGAGACGACTTACCTTTCCTCGAGGGGAGGTTTTGCGGCGCGACGGTTCTGCGTAACACACAGAAACCACACACGTTTGGCAGGTTCTCGATCAGAGCCCAGCCGCCTGGCGCTAGGATGGCGGTACGGGAGCTAAGAGTACCACGCGAGGGTGGGCGTGTAAAGGCGGGCGCAAGCTATCGCGGCGATTTTCCACATCCTGACCAGAGGAAAGAGCCGAGCGCTCGAGACGGTCGCGTGCCGATCAGTGGAGCTTGCGCGCGACCACGCGAAGGCGGCGGTAGTCCATGACCCAGTGGCCGGCGCGGAACAGGTCGCCGCGCGCTTCGTTCTCGACTTCGCGTTTGAGCCTTTCCTGCATGCGGGCCGACAACTTCTCCCCGACCGCGCCCCCAAACATGTCGAGCCAGTTGCGCAGGCCGCGCTCACCGTCTTCGAGCGTGGTTGGTCGATCGAACAGCGTGCCGGAGGTGACCTCGAGGCCGCGGCGCTCGAGAAGCCCGGCGTATTCTGCCAGGCTCGGGTAGTACCAGGGATTCGGAAGTGGTTCGGGAAGATGGAGATTCTTCCAGGCGCGATGGAAGGCCGTCATCAGAGCGGCGATATTTCCCTTACCGCCAAACTCCGCGACGAAGCGTCCGCCGGGACCTAGTGTGGACGAAATCGCAGCGACAACGCGCTCCGGCTCCCTGATCCAGTGCAGCGCGGCATTTGAAAAGACGGCGTCAAAGGGTCGAGCGAACGCAAGATCGCGGGCGTCGGCAACTTCGAACTGCAGAGAAGGATGGGCAACGCGGGCCTGGCGAATCATTTCGGCGGAGCAGTCAATGCCAATCACGTAGGCGCCCGTGGCTGCGATCTGAGCAGTGAGATGACCCGTGCCGCAGCCGATGTCCAGGATGCGCTCGCCCGGCTTGGAGTCGAGCAGTTCCAGTAGTCCGGCAGCCATCTTCCAGACAAAGGAGTGCTTTTCATCGTAAAGCCCAGCATTCCACCTTGCGCCTTGTACCACGTTCAGTTGCCTCCCATTTCGAGCACGGCGCCGGTGGCCGTCTCGAGCGACTCGCCGCCCTTCTTTCCGAAATGCACCTTGGAGCGGGCCAAACTGGCATTGGCTACCTGAAACGTCCCCGAGCAGTCTGTTTTCAAGTACGGGAGGTGGTGAATCTCGGGCGCCCGAGCCTCGACGACACCTTCAAGCCGCGAGCCATCTGGCGCCGCGCCCGCCAGGGTCCATCTCAATTTGTCAGCGTCCTTCACGATGGCTGTTTCTTCGATGCGCCGCAGCGTGATCGGTGTACCCTCGTGCCACCAGACCACGCTTCGAAAGGCCAGGCCGAGCGGCATGTCGTACACCAACGCCTCGAGCGTGCTGGCGGCGCCGCGATGGTCCGAGAAGTAGGCGTGCGCCCAGCGCCAGTAGGTGCGGTGGCGGTAGCCGCAATTGTGTCCTTGCAGCCCAAAGCCGAGGGGCTCGCCCGCAAAGCGTTTTCCATCGAGAGCGATCTCGCCCTGGAAAACGGCGTTCGAATGAGGCGTTTGGGAAAAGCCGATCCAGCCCTTGTTGCTCAGTACCGCGCCGAAATCGGATGTGTAGCGAAGCTTCCAGGAAATCGTGTGGCCATCGACGCGGATGGCTCCCCAACAAGCGCTTTCTTCGATCCCGCTTTCGGCGATGCGCCAGTGAAAGGGAAGCTCGCTCGGACGGCTCAGTTCCAACGCCTCTGCCGGATAGCCCTGGCTGAAGGTGCGCGGCGCACTCCCCTGCGGGAACCACGTGGCCCACACTTGCACGGGCATGCCAGAGGGATGCGCGCTGCAGCCGCCGCGACCAAGGTTCATCAGGAGGTAGCGGAACCACCACGCTCCGCTGCCATCGGCCAAGCCACAGCGCAGAAACCACACCTCGTATCGGCGCTTCATGCGGCGCGACGAATAGACAGAATTCAAGGATCGATCATTCACGTTTGTTTGCGTGTCTGTCGGTGGCCTCGCCTCACAAACCCGACTGCATGGCCGGAGGATGCGGTGCCTCCTTTGGTTTCTCGCCCTTCAGATACTCCATGAACCAGGCGATGACGCGGTTCTGAACGTCGACGCGGTGCTTTGCTTCCTGAAAGGCGTGAGGTTCGCGAGGATACAAAACATACGCCGCAGGGACGTTGTAGCGTTTCAGGCCGCGATAGAGTTCCAGGCTTTGCCCCGGGGGGTCGACGACGTCGGATTCGCCCTGGAGAATCAGCGTTGGGGTTTTCGCGCTTTTCACGTAGACAAATGCGGAACCGTTCAAAAAACCCTCGGGCTTCTCGTAAGGCACTCCCCAGAACCACTCGTCGTACTCCGGATTCTTTTCCGTGCCATATTCGGAAATAAGGTCGGACATTCCCGCGCCGGCGACGGCGGCTTTGAAGCGGGTCGTTTGAGTGATCGCCCATTCGGCCATGTAGCCGCCGTAAGACCACCCCCCGATACCCAACAGATCAGGATCGGCGATTCCTTTGGCGATCAGGTCATCCACGCCGGCCATGACATCTTTGAAGTCGCCGCCGCCCCAATCTCCCTTATTCAGTTCGGTGAACTTTTCGCCGTATCCGGTTGAGCCGCGGACGTTTGGATAGAAAACGGCGAAGCCGCGCGCCACCAGGAGCTGGCCCCAGGCATCGATGCTGTCGCTCCAATTCCCCGTCGGGCCGCCATGCGCGAGGACGACTGTGGGAAGCTTGGACTTTCCATCGTAACCGGCAGGTTTCAGCAGAGCGGCTTCGATCTCGAGACCATCGAAGGATCTGTATTTGTAGATTTCAGGCGCGATGAGGCCGTAGCCTTTCCACGCGTCGTTGAAATGCGTCACTTGCCAGGCGGCGCCCCTAGGGTCGCGCAGCCAGAGTTCCTGCATCTGGGTTGTGGTTTGTCCGACGAAAGCAATTTCGCCGGAGGGCGCGAGCGACATTCCTCCGGGATTCACCGGAAGCGCGCTGCCCAGGTCCTTCTTCTCGCCCTCGCTCGTGTAACCGACCAGGCTGGTGCGGAAACCGTCGGAGTAGACAGCCGCGACCCATCCGCCTTCCGCCCAGCGGTAGTCGGCAATCCGCCGGTCCAGGCTCGCGCCCGTCAGGTTGCGGGCAGCGCCGCCGGTGGCGGGTAGGATCCAGAGATCGTGCGGTCCAGGTCCGTCTTCGCGGCAACCGACGAAACTGATCGTGCGTCCCGTGGAAGAAGCGCGCAAACTCGAGAAAGGTCCGCGGGGCGCCAGCAGTTCTTCCTTCGAGCCGTCTTTCGCGGCGATCGCGTAGATACGGTCGGTGAATTGGTCGGCGGCGGGACGACTGGTCGCGCGGACGATAATGTTCTGGCTGTTTGGTAGCCAGTCGAGTTCCTTGACCTCCCATGACGGGTCTGTGACGGCGCGAGTTTCGAGTTTGGCGAGATTGACGAGGCGCAGGCGCGCATGTTTGTCGTCTTTGTCGACCACGCGGGCGTCATCCTTTTCTTTCTCTTTTTTTTCTTCGGCTTCTGTTTTTTCGTCGGGCGCAAGGTAGGCGATGGTGGTCGCGTCAGGCGACCAGGAGAAGGCGCTCACCGCGGCTTTGCCCCTGGTCACTGCCGAGGCTTCGCCTCCTTCCATTCGTAACAGGTAGATTTGTTGGTGGTCGCCCTCGCGGTCGGAGAGAAACGCAAGGCTTTTGCCGTCGGGTGACCAGCGGGGGGAGGATTCCGACTTCGGCGAGAACGTAAGCTGATGGAGCTGCTTTGCCGTTACATCGTACAGCCAGATGTGGCGCGTCTGTTTGTCGACCTTCCACGGGTCGCTCACGGTGAAGGCGACGCGGGTTCCGTCGGGAGAGAATTGAGGATCTTGCACGCTGCGCAATTCGAGAAACGTCTCCGGACTGAGCCGCTTGGCCTGCTTCGATGCGGGCGATGCGGATTCCTGGGCCCGGGCGGCAGGCGTGTTGCCGGCCGATACGACGGCTAGTGTCGCACACAGAAGGGGCACAAAATTGCGCATGAACGGTCACCTCGCCAGACACGATTTTCAGATTTTCTGTAGGACATTGTCATCCACGTAATTCGGCAAAACACACCAAAATCTGGTCGCGCCAGCCCGTTGTCGCGGAGGCGCGCTATGCACTCGCCTTGGATTGCTTGGACGCGGCTTTGTCCCGAACGAACTCGCCGTCTAGGGGAACGCGCACGCGGACTCGGGTGCCGTGCAAAGGCTCGGATTCGACCGCGAAGTCACCGCCAAGTAGGCGCAACCGTTCGCGCATGCTGACCAAGCCGAGCCCAGCTTTTCCCTGGGCGCCCTCAGCGTTGAATCCTGCTCCGGGGTCGGAGACACAAAGACTGATCCCATCGCCCTCGCCGAAGAGCTCAACCTTAGCCTCCGTGGTTTTGCCGTGTTTTACAACGTTCCGCAACGCCTCCTGGACGATCCGAAACAGGCATAGGGCCACATCCTTGGGAATCTGCGCGGGAACATCATGATGAAGAAACTTGATTCGCAATTCGTGCTGGCTGTTCAATTCCCGGCACAAGCCTCCCATCGCGGCCACCAGACCTTGCAGGTCGAGTCTCGCCGGATGAAGTTGGTGAGACATGCTGTGAAGATCGCTCGAGACTTCCGAAGCTACTTTCACCAAATTGTTCAGTTCCTTTCGATTGTTTGATGTCAGCCCAGGAACACCCTGCTCGAACTGCTCAAGGCCTATCTGCAGAAAAGCCATTCGTTGGCTGATGTCGTCGTGTAACTCGCGTGCAATCCGGGCGCGCTCTTGTTCCTGGGCGTGAATCAGGCGGCCGGTCAGCTCTCGCAGGGACAACTCGGAAAGCTTGCGCTCCGTAATATCGATGCACGAACCAATGTACCCACAGAAAGTGCCGTTGGATTCAAACCTCGGCACGCCGTAGTCGACGATCCACCGGTATTCTCCATCATAGCGGCGTAATCGATATTCCATCTCGAACTTCGTGCGGGAATCGAACGCCCTGTAGTACACAGCAATGCAGCGATTCAAATCGTCCGGGTGCACGCCGGCGGCCCAGCCATCGCCCAACTCTTCTTCCATCCGTCGGCCCGTGAAGTTCAGCCATCCGCGATTGAAAAAGGTACAAAGCCTGTCCGTTCCGGACATCCAGATCAATGTCGGAGTGGTGTCTGCCGTCAGCCGGAAGCGTTCTTCGCTTTCGCGCAGTTCGGCTTCTTGTCCCTTGCGCTCCTCAACAAGGACGGCGAGGAGCATAAAAGGCACGGTGGTGAACAACAGGAACAGCTGCAAAGAAAAGACGCGGTTGACAGGATCTGTTTCCGTGAAAGGGCCGTGGCCGTGCAGCGCGCCCCAGATGGACACGAGAGCAACAATGCTTGCCGAAGTCGCGGCTCCCGTGGATCCGAAGCGCAAAGCGGACCAGAGCAAGAACGGCACCAAAGAATAGAGCAGCGCGGGAGGTACATGCGTTTCGCGAGCCACAAACATGCCGTAGCACAAGGTGACGAGCGCGAAAAGGAGTACAGCGGCTTCCAACCGGAAGGTACGTGAGGCGCGAGGCCGTGCGCGGCAGTGTCCGACCCAACCCAGGATCGCGGGCGTCAGCGTGAGAAAGGCCAGCCCCTCGGACAGAAAGTTGATCCTCCAGCTAATCCACTTATCGCCGTTTAAGGCTTGGATCCCGATGGTCGACGTGACGAGCGGTCCGAGGAACACGGTGAAGACGGAATACTTCGCGAAGGCCTTCAAGCTGTCCAAACGTGGCTGATTTAGGAACGAGCTGACACCCCAGGCAGTGACGAAAATTTCGGAGATGTCAGCCAGCATGAGCCACGCGATCGAAGCGATCGGCACCGCGGCTTGCAAGTCGTATAGGACAAAACCGGCCAAGCCTGCTGGAATCAAAAAAGGCCAGGCCTTCCGCGGCGAGACCAACAGAACCGCAACCAACACCGCACACCCGGGCCACAGAGGCCAGAGGGTTTGCGGAACGGTTATGATTAAAGCCCCTCCCAATTTAGCCGCGACATAGCACAGCGCAGCCACGAGGCACGCTTGCATCAATCCGCGCAGCTGGGGCTTCAGCTTCACACTCGCCCGTGATCTCCATGACTCGTTTCCATCAGCTATCTTCTGGGCGAAGAGGCGTGCGGAGACGAGGACAATGTGGAACCTAAACTTTCCCCTAAGCGCTTCAATATGCTGCATCTCGCCGCTGTGAGCAATCAGATTTTTAGGCCCGGCGAGGGCCGGCAGGGCTTTGCTATGCTCGGGTCAAGGCCCGCCGGCAGGTGGCTTCCGGCGGGCCTCCTCGAGTTGGTTGGGCGATGGAGTCTCAGTTGCTCCAGGCGTGGAACGGGTGACCCGCGATTCCTTCAAGATCGAGCCGACGTTTCAGCCAGAATAAGGGTCGTCCCTGCCGGGCAGGTAGAGGAATCCATCTTTCGTTGAGGAGTCATAGCGTAGAGATTCGGCCGGATTTCGACACGGGCCCCGGGCTCGCACGAGGCGGTGGCGGAACAAAAGGCGTCTACCGCCGTGGGACGAGCAAGTCATTGCCGGTCGAGACGACGGCACTCCGTGCTCCGGCGTCATTGCGGGGCTCTGGCGGCTCCGCTACAATCGGTTGTTTGTTTCCGGCGCGAAAGGGCCAACCGACACTCGATGCACGAAATCCAGGTCCACAACACCCTCTCCAATATGGTCGAGCCGCTGGTACCACGGAAAGCCGGGGAAATTCACATGTACACCTGCGGCCCCACGGTGTACGACTTCGCACACATTGGAAACTTCCGGACATTTATCTTCCAAGATATTTTGCGGCGGTTTCTGAAGCTACGGGGTTACAAGCTGACGCATGTAATGTACCTGACGGACGTGGACGACCGCATCATCGCGAATGCGGCAGCGGCGAAAGTGGGAATTCGCGAATACACGGAAAAATACGTTCAGGCATTTTTCGACGATTGCACTGCGTTGAGCGTCGAATCCCCGGAATTCCGGATCCGCGCCACGGACAACATCGATTTGATGGTGGCGCTCATTCAGAAACTGCAGCAGAAGACCTACACCTACGATTCCGAGGGATCAATCTACTATCGCATCAGCAAATTCAAGGACTACGGAAAACTTTCGAAGATCGATTTGAGTGGCATCCAGGCTGGTGCGCGAGTCGACAACGACCGCTACGAAAAAGAGAGCGCGCGCGATTTCGCCTTATGGAAAGCGCCGAAACCCGGCGAGCACTTTTGGGAGACGGCCATCGGCACGGGGCGGCCAGGCTGGCACATCGAATGTTCTGCGATGGCCATGAAGCACCTGGGCGAAACGATTGACATTCACACCGGTGGCATCGACCTGGCATTTCCGCATCACGAGAACGAAATTGCGCAAAGCGAAGCGGCGACGGGAAAGCCGTTCGTGCGCTACTGGATGCACGCGGAACACCTGCTGGTGGAAGGCGAAAAGATGTCCAAGTCGCTGGGCAACTTTTACACCCTGCGCGACCTTTTCGCGAAAGGCTACAAGCCATCGGCGCTGCGGTTTGCGTTGGCTAGCGTACCCTACCGGCGGCAGCTCAATTTTACGTTTGAGGGTTTGCAGCAAGCGACCAGCTCGGTGGACCGGCTGCGCAACTTTGCCGCGCGCCTGAAAAACGAGAGATTTCCCGCCGCGAAGAACAGCAAAATGGCCGAACGCATTGACAGAGCCGCCGATGATTTCGATGCCGGTCTTTCCGACGATCTGAACACGGCGCGGGCACTGGCAGCGATGTTCGATTTCGTGCGCGAAGCCAACATCGCGATGGATAAGGGAGAGTTTCGCCAGAGCGAGGTGAAGGCCGCGCAGCAATTCTTGGCCACGTTCGACAAGGTGTTTGCCGTTTTGGAAGACAATGACGCCGAAAAGCTGAAAAAACTGGGATTTGGCGCTGACAGAGGTGGCGCCGACGATCCGGAGATCGAGAAACTCGTGGGCGAGCGCGAGGCCGCCCGCAAGCGGCGCGATTTCGCGACCGCAGACCGTATCCGAACGGAGCTCGCGGCCCGTGGTATAATTTTGGAAGATACAAAGGACGGTTCCGTCCGTTGGAAACGGAAATGAATTACTTTCACTTTTTGAAGCGCGGCCGTGAAGCGGTCGGCCCTCGTGTTCCCCGCAAGTTCCGACCGTCGGTGCTCCGCCCGAGTCTCTACAGCGTCGACTAACTACCGTAGTTCCAGCAGGCTATAGCGAAGCTAGATGCCTTTGCCTGCCCTCTCTGCTCGCCTCTCGCCGCGCCAACCCGCTACCGATTCTAGGAGGAATCATGATCACCGCATCGGATACCAAGCTCCCCCGGATCAGCACGGCACTGCCGGGACCGAAATCTCAGCTCGTCATTGATTACGACAAGAAGTACATGTCGCCGTCGTACATGCGCGATTACCCGTTCGTGGCTGAACGCGGTTATGGCGCGATTGTGGAAGACCCCGACGGCAACGCGTTCCTCGATTTTGCCGCGGGAATCGCGGTGTGCTCCACGGGGCACTGCCATCCGAAAGTTGTGGAGGCGATTCAGAAGCAGGCCGCGGAACTGATTCACATCGCGGGAAACGATTTTTATCACCGCCACATGCCGCAGCTGGCGGAGCGCTTGGTGAAGACCATGCCGACGCCCCAGGGCTACCGCGTGTTCTTTGGCAATTCCGGCACGGAAGCGGTGGAAGGCGCGATTAAGCTGGCGCGCTACGCCACGAAGCGCGACAAGCTCATCGCCTTTTATGGCTGCTTCCACGGGCGCACGCTCGGCTCACTCTCGTTAACGGCTTCCAAGAACACCCAGCGCAAGGGATTTGGCACGCTGCTTGGCGGAGTTGAGCACATCCCGTATCCCTATGCGTACCGCTGTGCGCTCGGCCACACCAAGGAAACCTGCGGCGGCGAGATCATTGAACTGCTCGAGCAACAGCTCTTCAAGCGCCTTTTTGCGCCCGAGGAAGTGGCGGCGATCATCGTGGAACCGATCCAGGGCGAAGGCGGCTTCATTCCCGCACCGGCATTCTTCCTTCAGGAATTGCAGCGGATCTCGAACCGGCACGGAATCGTGCTGATTGTCGACGAAGTGCAGGCCGGAATGGGCAGGACGGGGAAGTGGTGGGCGTACGATCACGCGGGAATCACGCCGGACATCGTTCTGACCGCGAAGGGAATTGCCAGTGGCATGCCGATCAGCGCGTTCATTGCGAAAGAAAGCATCATGCAATGGAAGCCCGGCGCGCACGGATCAACGTACGGGGGAAACCCTGTGTGCATCGCCGCAGCGCTAGCCACAATGGAACTGATCGAAGGCGGACTGATGGCCAACGCAAAGAAGGTCGGCGACTACATCTTCAGCAAGATCAACGAATGGCCTCAGCGCTTCAAGACGGTCGGCGAGGTGCGAGGCAAAGGACTCATGATCGGTGTGGAGTTCGTGCGCGACCAGAAAACCAAAGAAAAGGCGGCGGACCTGCGCGACCGCGTGGTCGACAACGCCTTCCACCGCGGTTTGCTGACGCTCGGCTCCGGCGAGAACTCGATTCGCCTGTCACCGCCGCTCATCATCGATGAAGAACAGGCGGAAGGCGCGATTCGGATCATGGAGGAATCCATCCGCGAGGCGGAGAAAAGCCTCTGACCTCACCTCCTCCCCGCCGGAAGGCTGGGGAATTCCTACCGGCTCGGCTGCGAAACAGGGATGCCTTCAGTGGGTTCCTGCCACGAGCATCGAGCTAACAGAAGACACACTCTGAGAACGGCCTTGGTAACTAGCGGGATTCCCGCGCGATTCGAGAGAACCCCTGGAGTTCGAGAGGCTGTCAGATCGGGGAGTGCCCCGCAAAGCGGCGTTCAGTCCGCAAGCCCTACTTCCACGCGCTCTAAAATCGTCAAGACTCAACTGGGTTATAATATGAGGTTTACACGGCGCGCGGCCGCGGAGTAGTGTGAGAGCCTAGCCTGGAGGGGTGTTCCTTGCCGGAGTTGCGTAAAGACCCGATTACTGGACGTTGGGTGATCATTTCAACCGAGCGCGGAAAGCGCCCGATGGATTTTCTGCGCGAAAGTGTTTTCCCCGGGCCGCCGCGCAATTGTCCGTTCTGCCCCGGAAATGAGGGGAAGACGCCACCAGAAATCCTTGCTTACGGGCGTAATGGCACGGGTGCCAACACGGCTGGTTGGAACATCCGTGTCGTTCCAAATCGTTTTCCTGCGCTGGGAATCGAAGGTGAGCTCGATCGTGAAGGTGAAGGCCTGTTCGACAAGATGAACGGCATCGGGGCCCACGAGGTGATCATCGAAACGCCGCAGCACCAGACGACGCTTGCGCAGTTGCCGCAGCGATCCGTGGAAGACGTTCTGTGGGCCTACCGTGACCGGATGCTCGATTTGAAGAACGACAAACGGTTCCGCTATGTACTGATCTTTAAAAACCACGGCGAGGGCGCCGGCGCTTCCTTGGAACATCCCCACTCGCAATTGATTGCTTTGCCGATTGTGCCTCGGCGCGTGCGCGAGGAAGTGGACAACTGCTGGCACTACTACGACGAAAAAGAGCGGTGTATTTTCTGCGATATTATCCGCCAGGAGCGCGACACGGGCGAGCGCGTCATTGGAGAGAACGACCACTTCATTACTCTGGTGCCCTATGCGCCGCGCTTTCCGTTTGAGATGTGGCTTCTGCCGAAGGTTCACGGCTCTTCCTATGAGAACAACCAGAGCACCATGTACGCCGCCCTGGCGCAGACGCTCAAGGACACACTCATGCGCATGGACGCCGTGCTCGACCGCCCGGCGTTCAATTTCATGATTCACACTTCTCCGGTCGGTGAAGAGATCAACGACCACTATCACTGGCACATCGAAATCATTCCAAAGCTGACGAAAGTCGCGGGCTTTGAGTGGGGAACGGGCTTCTACATCAACCCGACTCCGCCGGAGGAGTCGGCCCGCTTTCTGCGTGAAGCACAGATCGAAGAGCCGACACGAAA
>DATFTB010000015.1:0-28945 GCA_035262325.1 Candidatus Acidiferrum sp. | reverse complement strand
ACGGCGACTTCATCGGCCTTGTGGCGATCGCCGAAACCCATGGTGCGCGCGGCGGCGATGGCGGCGTTTTCGACGACGCGCAGAAAATCGAGGCTGAGATGTTCTTCCATACCGGGCCACCTCCGCGGGGGCCTATCTTAGGTCAATGCCGGTCTTGACGTCGAGGGGCCGATCGAGAATGGAAGAAGGAGAGCTCGAGGACTCGCCCTGCGCTCGAACCAGCTCAATGCGGAGTGAGGGGCTGGATGGTGGTGTTGAGGAGGGTGGGATCGGTGAAAGCCGTGCGGTCGCCGGGATGCTTGCCGGCGACGGGAAGAAGGCGCGCGGAAAGAGGCTTGTTCCATTTGACGGCGAGGGAGGCGACGTCGCCGATGATGCGGGCGAGGGCGTCGACGGAGATGTCGCCCGGTAGAGGGATGGTGTCGAGGCCGGTGCCGCAGACGGCGGAGTAGCTCATGAGGGCGTCGAGGGAAACGGTGCCGGAATTCCAGCGCTCGGCGAGGATGGGATCTTCGAGAATGGGGAGCATGAGCCCGGAATAGCCGGTACGGCGAAGGCCAATTTCTTTGAGCGCGGACGTGATGGTGGCGACGGCGGTGAGTGTGCCGCTCGAGCCGAAAGGCTGTTTCGAAAGGCTTTCAATGGCGGCGCCGACGGAATCGTCTTTCGACGGGGCGGGAGACAAATCGAGGCCGAGGTAGGACCAGCCGCGCTCGACGTCCACGCGGAAGGCGAGCGATTCCACGTCGGAGGCTTGCTGAAAGAGGAGATCGATCAGACGGCGCCGGGCGGTCGCGGGTTCGGGGGCGTTCTGGAAAGCGCTCGCGACGGTGCTGGCGGATTCGAGTCCGACAGAGAACTGGTGGCCGGCGCCGGTGAGGTAGGCCGCGGGAAAGAAGGGGGAGTTCGGCGGCACATTAGCGAGAGCGGCGAAGCGGAAATTTCCTTCGCTGTTCGGCGTGGAGTCCTCTAGCTTTTTGATGACGCGGGCGGCGGCTTGCACGGCGGGCCAGTTCACGCCGGCGTCATTGGTGACGTAGACGGTGCCGAAGAGCGCTTTCGAGTTCTGGAGGATTTCCCCGAGCAAGTCGGCCTGGGCGTCGCCGTCCGTGCCAGAAACATAGGCGGGGCCAATGGAGATGATGAGGTGTTCCTGCTGAGCCAGGCCGTCAAGATTTTTGAAGAATTGCAGGGCTTGCTCGCGGGAAAGGCCTTTGCTGTATTCGGGAAAAGGCTGAGTGGCGATGCGCAAGGTTTCGACGGTCTGGTCACGGGATTCGAAGGTGGTTCGGGCGATCTTGAGGAATTGGACGGCTTCAGAAAATTCAATCTGGTAGCGCTCGCGATCAAGGCGGATGAAGGCAGTGATGGCGCGGACCTTGGGCTTCGGCGGCTCGGGCGTTTTTTCTTGGACGCGGGCACGGGAAAGAACGGGAAGCGCGAGGAGAAGAACGGCGCCGGAGCGGATTAAGAGAGGGTGCAGGTTAATTTTCATGGTTTCACGCGAAGGCGGAAATGCCGGTGATTTTTTCTCCGATGATGAGTTTGTGGATGTCGTTCGTACCCTCGTAAGTGTAGACGCTTTCGAGATTGTTCATGTGGCGCATGATGCAGTAGTCGTCGACGATGCCGTTGGCGCCGAGGATGTCGCGGGCTTTGCGGGCGGATTCGAGCGCGATGGCGACGTTGTTCATTTTGAGCATGGAGATGTGTGCAGGGTCAGCTTTGCCTTTATCCTTCAGACGGCCGACGTGGAGAGCTAGGAGCTGGCCTTTGACGATTTCGGTGATCATCCAGGCGAGTTTCTCCTGAACGAGCTGATGGGAGGCGATGGGCTTGTTGGCGAATTGCTTGCGTGTTTTGGCGTATTCGAGCGCGGTTTCGTAACAGGCCATGGCGGCTCCGAGCGCGCCCCAGCCGATGCCGTAACGCGCCTGATTGAGGCAGCTGAGCGGGCCGCGGAGGCCGGCGACGCCGGGAAGAAGATTTGCTTCGGGGATGGCGCAGTCGGACATGGACAGACCCGAAGTGACGGAAGCGCGCAGGGACCATTTGCCGTGTACGTCCCAGGTTTTGAAGCCGTGCGTGCCTTTTTCGACGAGGAAGCCGCGGATCTGGTCGTCTTCCGCTTTGGCCCACACGACGGCCACGTCAGCGAGGGAGCCGTTGGTGATCCACATTTTTTCGCCGTTGAGGATGTACTGGTTTCCTTTTTTCACGGCGCGAGTGAGCATGCCGCCGGGGTTGGAGCCGAATTGAGGTTCGGTGAGGCCGAAGCAGCCGATGGCCCTGCCGGACTGCAGAAGGGGGAGCCAATGGTCTTTTTGCGCCTCGCTGCCGTAGGAGCGGATCGGGTACATGACGAGCGAGCCCTGCACGGAGACGAAGCTGCGCAGGCCGGAATCGCCGCGCTCGAGTTCCTGAGTCATGAGGCCGTAGGCGACGTTGGACATGCCCGCGCAACCGTAGCCGTGCAGGTTGGCACCGAAGAAGCCAAGCTCGCCAATCTGGGGAACGAGGTGAAGGGGGAAGGTGCCTTCGCGGGCGTGCTTTTCGATGCTGGGGAGGATTTCGTTATCGACAAACTGGCGGGCTGTTTGGCGGACCAGCTTTTCCTCGTCGTTCAGCTGGGAATCGAAGTCGATGAAATCGACACCGGGAAATGAGGGCATGGGAAGTCCTTGGATTGACGCAAAGCGCGCTGGCAAGAGAGTGTAGCAAGGGGCAGCAAGGGGAAGCCAGCCGTTGACTTCGCGAGACCCCGGCCCGAAGCGTTCAGCGTCGACAGCGAGGAGGGTTGCCTGATCCTCGGAATCGGGCCACCCTACCATAATGCTCGTAACTCGGTAGGCGGGGATCCGAGGAGGATGAGGACAGCCAGGAAAATCGGCCAGTAGTAGGGATAAGGCCCCTCGGCATAGAGGGAGCTAAGCCGGGGTGCAGGCGGGCTGACGAAATTGGCGAAACAGAGGGTGCACAAGGAGATGGTCAGGGGTTTAATGGTCTGGCCGGCGGCCCAAAAGATGCCTTCGACGAAGCCCTAGACCAGGCCGCAGGCGAAGCGAGAACCATAGTACTTAAAGCCGCGAAAGGATTAACAGCAAAGTGATTGATTGGGGACGGATTCGTGGGAGAGAATTGGGGCGACAAGCGCCCGGCCCCTGGTGCCTGTGACGTTCCGCTAGGAGTGAGTTCCCGCTACAGATACCTGGCAAGGAATCCGGCGGAAGCAGGCCCGCGGAAAGCGGGGCAGGCTCCGGCTGCCGGTACGAAGACGGTTCCCAGCCGAGGTGCAGCATGAACGACAGCAAAGCATGGAGCCAGTATGAAGGCCAGGTGATTGACAAGAAGTACCGGCTCGAACGATTTCTCGGGAGCACCGACCACAGCGCCGTGTTCCTGACCGAGGTAGCGCAGCCGAAGCCGCGAAAGGCTGCGATCAAATTCATTCCCGCGGATTTTCCGGGAGCCGAAAAGCAAGGCGATGTTTGGGCGGCTGCGGCCGCGCTGAACCACCCGAATTTGCTGCGGCTGTATGCCGAAGGGTACTGCAAGCTCGAAGGCATGGAGCTGCTTTACGTGGTGATGGAATACGCGGAAGAGAACCTGGGGCAATTTCTGCCCCTGCGGGCGATGACCAGCGAGGAAATGCGGCAGGTGCTGAGCGTCGCCACCGACGTACTGGTTTATTTGCACGGTAAAAAGTTGACGCACGGGCACCTGAAACCTTCGAATGTGCTGGCGAAGGCCGACCAGCTGAAGTTTTCAAGCGACACGATTCGGGCCGCGGGAGAGGCGCTCGGACTCGCGCGGGAGCGAGACGCCTACGACGCGCCGGAGACGACGGTGAGTCCGGCGAGCGATGTCTGGTCGCTCGGGGTGACGTTGGTCGAGGCGCTGACGCTCCAAGCGCCCGTGCTGCCGCCCGACGGCCGGTCAGAACCGCCGATCCCGGCGACGCTCGGAGAACCGTTTCACGAAATTGCGCGGCACACGTTGAGGCGGGAAGCGAAATGGCGCTGGACGATCGCGCAAGTCGCGGCGTGTTTGAGTCCTGCAGCCGCGGCGCCAAAGGCAGTGGCAGCAAGCGCGGGGGCCACGACGAAGGCTTCCGCGGCCGCGGCCGTGCCGGCAACGCCCCCGCCGCCGGTTGTCGGAAAGATTTCGCCCGTCGACGTACCGCTTTCAAGGGAGCGGGCGGTTCCGTTGGCCAAGCAGGTTGTGAACGAGAGAGCGACTCCACGAGTGGATAAGCGCCGCGAGGAGGCGCTCGCAGCTGTGAATCGAACAACGCTGAGTTTGCCAAGTTACGTGGTGCCGGTTTTTGCGGCCGTGCTGGCGCTAGTGGCGATTATTGTGTTGCCGAAGATTTTGCGGCGGCATATGGAGACGTCGTTGGCCTCGATCGAGAGGTCATCGCAAAGCGGCGCCGCGAAGCCCGCGGGCGAGGTGGCTGCGGGTGTGCCGAAGCCCGGGGATAAGCCGACGCAGGTGGAAGCGCCCACAGCGGCGAAACCGGTGGCAAAGGACACGGTAACCGTGACAGCGGAAACGAGCGGAAAAGCGGCCGTGGCGCCGGTCGGCGCACCGGCAGCGACCGCGCCTCGGACGCGGAGCGACGGAGGAGAGGCGACGAGGACGACAAAGACTACGGGCTCTCCATCGGCGCGCGGCGAAGTGCTGGAGCAGGTCTTGCCGAAGATCCCGGAAAAGGCGCTCGCGACAATTTCGGGAACCGTGCGCGTAAGTGTGAGGGCGCAGGTAGACGCGGCGGGAAATGTCTCGGACGTGGGACTCGAAACGCCGGGGCCGAGTCGGTACTTTGCGGAGCAGGCGCTCAGCGCCGCGCGACATTGGGTCTTTAATACTCCGGCGGTGGACGGACGGAGCGTGCCGAGCGAGTGGCTGATCCGGTTCGAATTCCGGCAGTCGGGCGTGCAGGCGTCTTCGAGCCAGAGCGCACCGTGAGAAAACGGGACCGGCGATTCGCGGCCGGTTCGCGGCACACATCACACCTCGGGTAAGCAGTCTCCCTGAATGACGCGCCAAGCGATCTCGCGTTTGGGGTAGAATTTCGAGTCGGTGCCGCCCCCGAGCACGAACGAGAAAGACGAACTGAAGGATTCCGATGCGCACCTCCAAGGAGCAAATGCCCCGACGGCGAGACGCGGGTGGGCCAGGAGAGAGAACGCCAACATGCGTGACATGCTTCGAAGCATAAATTCTCCTCCTCCTGAAACCTGGATTTTTACCGATCGCTGCGGTCCGCTCGGACGCACCCTGGTTTACAACGGGGCCGCGCGGCTCGCCCGGGAGAGTTAGCCTACAAGTTGAGGCTGGAGAGCAAGGGGGCGTCGCGCTTGGTCAGGCGTTGCTCAAGCACTATACATCGCGACGGAGGCCGTTGCGAAGCGGCGTGCGGGCATGTGGCGTTTCGTTCTAGGTAAGCCAATAGACGGCTGCGAAGGCCGCGAGGGCCGCCCCGATTTGCAGGGCCAGCACGCGGAGGGCCTGCCCGGGAACCTCGGGAAACCACTTCAACGCGAAAAACGCAACCACTGGGACCTGCGCGGCCATGAGGATCTGAAAGAGATGGGCGGTGGGCCCTTCGTCGGCTTCATGAATGATACCGTAGCGCGCGGCGTGCAGGAGGACCAAGGCGAGCGCGCTGAGGGACATGGCGATCGGAAGGAAGGCCATGGGCTTTCTAATCAAGGCGAGGTGCAAGGGGATCTCCCGGAGCCACTCAATCGATAGAAAGTACTTTACACTATAAAGTTCAGGTGCATTCGTGTCAAGCCCGTTTTCTGGTGCGGTGCGCTGAACGTCCGAGGCTTGAAAGCAACAAAACAAGAGGCCCGCACGGATCAGAGCACGCGGAAGGCCAGCCCAACCGAACCTCGAGGGCGGCGACGGCGATGATTCAGTGCGCGTCGATGGTCGTGACGCTCAGGGGCGGGAGAGTGATGGTGATGGAGGAGCCGGCGGCGGGCATTTGTCCGGCGGGGACAGTTGCGACGGGGCTGTGGTTCTGGGCGGAAGGCGGCGGACATTTGGTAGAGGTAGGCGGTGCCGGACAGCGGTTGGCGGTTGATCGCGGTTACCTTGGCCGGAGGTTGAGCGATTGATGGCCACGAGACGGCACGACCGGGTGTAGTGCTGTCGCGACTCGAGTAGACGTCATGCACGCTCGTGGAAGTGGAGCCGAAGATCGTGGCTGTCAGCGTCGACGCCAGCCGCGCGAGGCGAGCCAGTCGAGCCACCATTCCTGGTTCGATTCGTGTTGGTGGCGGATTTCAGGAGGGAGGTCGCGCCCGGGCGGAGGGATCGCGGGAAGAGGCTTGAGGCCAACGGAAGCGCGAAGCCCGTTCACGCGATCAGGATCGGCGATGGTCCAGGGACGCGCGAGGCCGTCGCGTGGATCGTCGATGGTTTGCGTGCCGAAGCGTTGCGCGCGGCCTTCATAAAGCGCGATGCGATCTTCGAGATAGGCGGCATGCCAGGCCGGGACGCGGCCTTGTTCGACGCAGTCTTCCATGAGGCGCAGGGCGGTGCGCATGAATTCGGGTTCGCCGATGGAGTGTTGCACGATGAGCCAGGCAGCTTCGGCGCCGTCGGCTCCAGCAAGGTCGTTGCCGGGCCAGCCGTAGTCGGCAATGATCTCTCGGAGTCGCGCAGCATTTTCGACGTGAATGGCTTCCATGCGGGGGTGGTAGGGGCCGCTGAGTTCGCCGGCGGCGAGGAGTTCTTCGCGGAGGGCGAGGTCATTGTTGCGGAGCGCGAGGAGTTCGCGGCGGAGAGAGTCAAGCATGGAAGAGTGTGTATCACAGCCGAGGAAGCGGCACAAAAACAAAGGAGTGGTCGATCTGTTTTCGCGTGTAGGCAAGAGCGGCGTCGGGCGGGCCCCCAAAGCCAGGGAACCATGAGCCGCGCGCCAACTTTGTAACAGTGCTTTCGCTGCGCAAGGCGGCCGTCGAGGTGAAAAGAGACAAGCGCAAAGAACGCATGGGGAGCATTCGGAACGGAGGCAAGCGTGGAATAGAAAGAAGCGGGTACACTGAATGGCGAACGGGAAGGGAAGAGGATGGCGGCGAAACCGGGAAAGAAGGCAGGCAGGAAGCTGGACCCAAAGATCCTGATTTTTGATGTCGATGGCGTGCTGGTGGATGTGCGCGAGAGCTACTGGCGTTCAGGGCTCCAAACGGTGCGGGAACTGACAGGCAAGAAGCCCACGTGGAAGGAGCTTTATGAACGGAAGCGGAAGCCGGGCAACAACGATGACTGGAGAATGGTAGCGCGCTGGGCGACGACGCTAGGCGTGCCGACGAGCTACGAGGAAGCGCGGGTGGCGTTTCAGCCGTTTTATTGGGGCAGGGACGGGAAGCCGGGCAACGTGACGAAGGAGAAACTGCTGGTTACGCCCAAACTGATCGAGAAATGGGGCAAAGGGCGGGAATTGAACCTGTTCACGGGGAGGACCAGGCAGGAGTTCGCCTACACGTTTGACCGCTGGCCGGCGGCGAAATTGTTCCGGACGATCGTGACGATGGACGATGCGAAGAAAAAGCCGCATCCGGAAGGGCTGCGGATTATCCTGGATGGGCGGGACCGAGCGACGGCGCTATACGTCGGGGATAACATTGATGACGCGCTGGCGGCGAAGGCGGCGGGCGTACCGTTCCTGGCGATTCTTTCGAAGAAGGAACCGGACTACCGTCAGCGGGCGAAGAAGTTCCGCGAACTCGGAGCTTTGGGGCTGCTCGAACGGGCGAGAGATTTGAAGGATTGGCTCGAATAGGGTGCGGAGCCCGAACGCGCTCACGGCTTCCGGATCTCCCCGCTGCCGCGCTCCGAGGAGGCCATCCTTCGCTTGCCGGCGGCAGCCGGTGTCGGAACGGAAGATTCGCCTAGACGCTCGAGGCAGCCCTTACAGGAGAAAGCGAATCTTAAGAATGTGCCCCAGAGAGCAAGGCGGAACCTCCGGCCAGTGGCGAGGGAAGGCCATTCGGGATAGTCTTGTAGCTCCAGCCAGAGGAAGGTTACGAATATGAGGCAATTTGGCAGGGCCGTAGTCGTAAGCGGAGCGTGCCTGGTCTGCGCCTGGGCCGCGAAGGCGCAAGCGCCGCCGGGGCCACTCGCAGCTCCTCCATCGGAAGTGAGTTCTACGAATGCGCCGGCTCCTCCGGCGATTCCCAAAAAGCCGGAAGCGAGGCCGCGCCCCAACATACTGGGGGACTGGCAGTTCAACAAGGATGACAGCGACGACGCGCGGCAGAAGTTGAAGAATTCGCGAGAGGCCGACAACTCGAACCGTGGCAGCAACACTGGCGGCTATGGCGGGCCACGGATGGGCGGAGGATGGCCGGGTGGTCCGATGGGCGGAGGCCCGTACGGCGGTGGCGGATACCCGCAGAGCAGCGGGGGATCCGGCGACTACGACCGCTTGGGCGACTTGGTGAACCCCCCGCACGAATTGCGGCTCAGCCAGAAGTATGACAAGGATCCGGAAGTCCAAATGATCGACGACCGCGAGCACAAGCGCGCATTTTTCACCGACGGGCGCAAGCTGGAAAAGTCGAAAGATCCGGCGTACGAGGAAATTGCAGCACACTGGGACGGAAGCAAGCTGGTGACCGAAGAGAAGGCGTCGCACAACGGAAAAATGAGCCGCATGTTCGAGGTGTCGCCGGATGGGAAGCAGCTGTGGGAGACGGTGCACATCACCGATAGCAAGGGGAATCATCCGGTAACGGTGCGGTATGTGTACGACGCGGTGGACAAAGCGCAGCTGATCCGGTGAGGTTCAAGGAAGTAAAGGATGTCGAGGCTCGTCAGTGAGGACTGGCCGACGTCGCGGCCTCGGAGCCGGAGAGATGCTGAAGCGTCTCGGTGCGGAGCTGTTTGGCGCGCTGCCCGGCGGGGCTGTCGGGATCGAGGCGAATGTAGGCATCGAGGTTGTCGAGGAGCGCGGGGTAGTCTTTTTGCTGCAGGTGGATGACCGCCAGCAGACGGTAGATCACCGGCTGCTGCGGGGCTGCCGAGCGCGCCTGTTCCGCGGCCGCGAGAGCGGGTACGAGATGCCCGCGAGACAGTTCGAGTTCCCCCAGTGCGAAGAGTCCTGGCCATGAGGTGGGGTTCAAGGCGAGTCCCGCGCGAAGGAGTTCCTCGCCGCGGGGAATTTCTCCCCGCTGGATCTCGAGTGTGCCGAGTGCGATCGCCGCGTCGGGGAATTTCTGCCGGCTGAGCTCGAGAGATTTGCGAAAGCTCTTTTCTGCTTCGGCGGAATTCTGCAACGCAAGGTAGGCCAGGCCGGCCTGGTAAAGGGCCTCGTAATAGGCGGGAGCTTTCGAGATGGCCGACTGGAAATCGACGAGGGCCGACTGCGGATTCTTGTCGACATTGAGTTTTTTCCTGCCGGAGGCGAGAAGATCGCGCGCGTCCTGAGGGATCGACAGGTCGCGCGCCGAGATGGTCGACGCCGCGGGAAGTTGTTGGGGAGAGGGATGCGCAGTTTTGAGAGTTACCGAAAGACCGCGCTCGGAACCGAGGCTGAGATCGACGCGAAGTTCGGCCGGATCAAACCCGACGGCTTCGGTTCTGAGGATAAAGCGGCCTGGACGCAGCCCCCCGAATGCGAATTCGCCCGAGTCGGACGAGTAAGTTTGCTGGAGCAGGGTTCCGCCATCATCCGTAAGACGTACGACGGCGCGGGCGATATGCTGGCTTTCCGCCTCAGAAGAGACGGTTCCGGAGAGGCTAACGGCAAAGCTGTTGGAAGACTGCGCGCATCCTGGGGCTGGAAGGGCAAAACAAAGGACGAGCCACACACCCAGGAAGAAGTCGATCCGACCCATCGACCACCTCCGCCAAATTTTTTGAACCACCACTCGTACCACAGGGCAATGGCGGGATTGTAGCAGCGGACCGGAAGGAAGCAACGGGAGATTTTGCGAAAGAGTCCACCGACGCACCCCTTCGCTTGGCAGGCAGAAGAAGCGCGACCACACCGGCGTGGGTTGCTAGGGATGGAGCGAAACTTTACCGAGGGCTTGCTCGAGGTCGGCGATGAGGTCGGAGGTGGCTTCGAGCCCGATGTTGAGGCGTACGACGCGATGGTCATAGGCGGGACGGCCGGGCCTGTGGCGCATTTGATAGGCCACGGCGAGGCTGGCGACGCCGCCCCAACTGTAGCCCACGCGAAACAGCTTGAGGGCATCGACGAAGGCGTGAACCTGCTCCGGCGCGGGGCCGGGTTTAAAGACCAGCGAGAAAACGCCGGACGAGCCGAGGAAATCGCGTTTCCAGAACTCGTGGCCGGGGCAGGATTCGAGCGCGGGGTGGAGGACGCGTTCAATTTCAGGGCGTGAGGCGAGCCACCTGGCAATGGCGAGCGCCGAGGATTCGATGGCTGCGAGGCGGACGGCGAGGGTCTGCAGTCCGCGGAGGGCGAGGCTGCAGTCGTCGGGAGAGACGGCGCAGCCGATGAGCTGCTGGGCCGAGCCGATGCGCTGGTAGAGCGAGTCGTCGCGGACGGTGACGGAGCCAAGAAGAACATCGCTGTGGCCGCCGATGTACTTGGTGAGCGCCTGCATAGTAACGTCGACGCCGTGAGAGAAGGCGTCGAGAAGAACTCCCGCGGACCAGGTGTTGTCGAGCACCACGAAGACGTTGCGGGCATGGGCCGCGGCGACGATGGCGGGAAGGTCCTGAACTTCCATAGTGATGGATCCGGGGCTTTCGCACCAGACGAGCCGGGTGTTTTGTTGGATGAGGGATGAGATTCCGGCGCCGACGGAAGGGTCGTAAAAATCGGTGGACACGCCGAAGCGCGAGAGGAGACGCGTAGCGAGTTTGCGGTTGGGGTAGTAGACGCTCGCAGGAAGCAGAATATGGTCCCCGGTCTCGAGGAGGGCGAAATTGATGAGGGAGATGGCGGCCTGGCCTCCGGGCGTGAGGATCGTGCGGTAGCCGGACTCGAGTTCGCAGACACGTGCGGCGAGTTCGAGGACGGTGGGAGTGCCGTAGAGACCATACGTGTAGCCGACGCGCCACTGGTCCCAGGTGTCGTTCGCGACAGACGCGGACGGGAAAAGAGTCGTGGAGCCGCGAAAGGTGGGCGAGGCGAGAGAGCGGTAGCCTGGAGGGATTTTGGCGTCGGAGTGGATGAGTCTGGTCTTCCAGCTTTTGCTCATGTGGGCCTCGGTCGAGCGTGAACGTCGGCAGTTGACGAGGAATTATAACGGGGTTGGGCTCGGTTGAGATGCCGTCGACAGGCCCGAGGGAACGCCGCATTGGGGCGCAACGAGTCTCGGCGCAGGGCGTCTGTTCGGCAAAAACCCTGCTTCGCAGGAGCCCGCAAGACTCTCGAGCCTTCAGGCGGGCGAGGACGTCAAAGAAGTCTCTAGAAGGACCGGAAAAACCGGCAGTGATGGGAGGAGAAAATTGACAGGGAAATCGGCGAAAGTGTTGTGGGTTCTGTTGGTTTTGTTGCTGTTGGCGGTTGGGATTCCCGAATCTCTGGTGGCGCAGAGGGAGCCGGCGCACACGGCGCCTGCTGCGGCGGCGACGAAGGTGGATATTCCGATGCCGGATATTCCCTACACGAAATTTGTGCTGGCGAACGGGTTGACCGTGCTCGTGAACGAGGACCACAAGGCCCCGATCGTGGCGGTGAACACCTGGTATCACGTGGGATCGAAGAATGAGAAGCCCGGGAAGACCGGATTCGCGCACCTGTTTGAACATCTGATGTTCAGCGGCAGCGACAACTTCAACTACACCTATATCAACGCGATGGAGAAGATCGGGGCCACCAACCTGAACGGCACGACGAACAACGACCGCACGAATTATTTCGAGAATGTGCCGACGTCGATGCTGGATTACGTGCTGTTTGCCGAGAGCGACCGCATGGGGCATTTGCTGGGCGTGCTCGACCAGAAGAAGCTCGACCTGCAGCGCGGGGTGGTGCAGAACGAAAAAAGACAGGGCGAGAACCAGCCGTATGGCGTAACCGAGGAATTGATTACCGAGAACACCTATCCGGCGGGGCACCCGTATTCGTGGACCGTGATCGGATCGATGAAGGACCTGGACGCGGCGTCCATGAGCGACGTGCAGGAGTGGTTCAAGACGTACTACGGTCCGAACAACGTAACCTTGGTGCTTTCGGGGGATATTACGCCGGCCGTGGCCAAGGAAAAGGTCGAAAAATACTACGGCGAGATTCCCGCGGGACCGCCGATCGCGAAGCAACAAGTGTGGATTGCGAAGCGCACGGGTACGCACCGGGGCTGGGTGCAGGACCGCGTGCCTCAAGCGCGGCTCTATCGGGTATGGAACGTGCCGGAATATGGTTCGCCGGAGGAGGCGCAGTTGGACCTGGCGGCGCAGATCCTTGGCCGCGGAAAAACCTCGCGTTTGTACAAGCGACTCGTCTACAAGGATCAGATTGCGACGAGCGCGACGGCAACGAATGACACGAACGAAATCGCCGGTCAATTTGATTTAACGCTGACCGCGAATCCCGGCGGCGACCTGAGGCGCGTGGAGAAAGAAGCGGACGAGGAGTTGCAAAGCTTTCTGAAGAACGGTCCGAGCGAGACGGAACTGCAGCTGGCCAAGACGCAGATTCTCGGCAACTATGCGCGGATTGGGGAACGCATTGGCGGCTTTGGCGGGAAGAGTGACTTGCTGGCACGATGCCAGACGTATACCGGCAACCCGGACTGCTACCAGGACTACTTGAAGTGGGTGAAGGCCGCGACCCCCGAGAGCGTCAAGAAGGCGGCGAATGACTGGTTGAGTGAGGGAGACTACGTCCTCGAAGTGCAGCCGTATCCGACGACCTTCAAGACGGACGCGAAGCTCGACCGGTCGAAGGAGCCGGCCACGGGCAGCCCGATGTCGTTGAAGCTCCCCCCGATGCAAAAGGCGACGCTCGCCAACGGGCTGAAGGTCGTGATGGCCGAGCGGCATTCGGCGCCGGTTGTAAACTTCAGCTTGCTGGTCGAGAGCGGATATTCGGCGGATCCTCCAAGCGATCCTGGCACCGCGAGCTTCGAACAGCGGATGCTGGAGGAGGGGACACCGACGCGCGACTCGCTGAAAATTGGCGAGGAGTTGGAATCATTGAGCGCGAATTTCAATGCCAGCGCCAATCTGGATTGGGCGGTGGTCAGCTTGAACACGCTGAAGGCGACGATGGACCCGGCGCTTGAAATTTACGCCGACCTGATTCTGCATCCGGCGTTTCCCCAGAAGGAGTTTGACCGGCTGCAGAAGGAGCGCATCGCGGCGATACAGCGGGAGAAAGTCACACCGCAGTCGATGGCTTTGCGGGTGGTGCCGACGCTGCTCTATGGAAAAGGGCACCCATACGCAGTGCCATTCACCGGGACGGGCACAGAGGCCAGTGTCAAAAAGATGACGCGCGAGGACCTGGCCAGGTTCCATGAGACATGGTTCAAACCGAACAACGCGACACTGTTGGTTGTGGGCGATACGACGCTCAACGAGCTGAAGCCAAAGCTCGAGAAGCTTTTTGCAACCTGGAAGCCGGGCGAGGTTCCCGAGCGCGCCGTCCCGCGCGTGGCCGAGCCGGAAAGGTCGGTCGTCTATCTGGTTGACCGGCCGGGATCGGGTCAGAGCGTAATTTTTGGGGCGCAACTCGCGCCGCCACGGAATGATCCGGATGCCGTTGACCTGCAACTGGTGAACGACATTTTTGGCGGGAAATTCAGCTCGCGCATCAATATGAATCTGCGCGAGGACAAGCACTGGTCCTATGGCGTGTTCAGCGTGCTGCCGGCGGCGCGGGGACAACGCCCGTACATCAGCGTCTCTGCGGTGCAGACGGACAAAACGAAGGAGTCGATCGAGGAATTGGCGAAGGAGTACCGCGATATCGTGGGACCGAAGCCCATTACCGAGAAGGAAGTGAAGGACGAGCAGGACAACGCCACGCTCGGGTTGCCGGGCACGTTTGAAACCGTGCAACAGCTCGGCAGCGCCTACGGCACGATTCTCGAATACGGCTTGCCGGAGGATTACTACAACACGTTTACGCAGAAGGCCCTGGCGCTGACGCCAGCGAGCGCCAACGAGACCGCGAAGAAATATATTTTGCCGGGCCAGCTGGTTTGGGTGGTGGTGGGCGATATGAGCAAGGTAGAAGCGGGGATCCGCGACCTGAACCTCGGCGAGGTCCACAAGATCGACGCGGATGGCAATCCGGTGAAGTGAACAGGCCCTGTCGTTCAGGGCTGCTAGACGCCAATCCGCTTGACGACAGCGAATGCCGTTAAACGCTCGCAAGGAGTATTTCGTCCTGAAGGGCCTTTGGCATAGAGGGAAACCCGCGCTCGCCTTGCGGACCATTGGCCTTCGAGGGGCGCGATCCTCGAGCCGCATCCGCTGCCCCGATCCCCGCAAATGCCGTTACTCGAAACGGACCACGGCACCTTGGCCGTGGATTTCGGAAGGATTTGGCTGCGTTGACGGAGATTGGGCCGGATGCTATAAATGATAATTCTGTGAGGCAGCGCATAGGGCCACCGTACGCTCCTACCGGGGTCTGGGAGACAGCGTGGCTGCCTACCCTGAATTGATAGGCGAAACAACCCAATGCCAGACGTAGTTCACCAAATCGGCGAACTGTTCCTCCGGGCTGTGCCCGTGGCACTGATCGTTCTGATTTTCTATTTGGTTCTGCGGTCGTTCTTTTTCCGCCCCATTCTGAAAGTGATGGCCGAACGCGAAACGCGCACCATCGGCGCGCAAAAGGCCGCCGAAGCCGCTCAGGCAGCCGCAAGGGAAAGAGTAAAGCAGTACCAAGAAGCGTTGAAGCACGCGAAGGCCAAGGTCTACCAGGAGCAGGAAGCCGAGAGGAAGAAGCTGCTGGATGAACGCGCGGCGATGTTGAAGGAAACGCGGACGAAAGCGACGGAGGAAGTGGGAATGGCCAAGGGGCGGGTGGCACGGGAAGTTCGAGAGGCCGCAAAGGAAATCGAAGTGAAGGCCGTGGAACTGGCGAGGGAAATAGCGGGGCGCGTGCTGCGGGTGCCTCCGGCGCCGGGCGGTCCGGCAAACGAGGCTCGATGAAGCAAAGGATCGGACCCTGGCTGGCACTGGCGGTGCCGCTCGTGCTGTTGTGTACCGCGATTACGGCGAGCGCGGCTGAACAGGGCGAAGGTCACACCGAGCAAACCCTTCAGATCATTTTCAGGTGGATGCATTTCCTGCTTGTGGCCGGATTGGTGTATTGGGTCTTCGCGAAGGTGTTGCCGCCTGTCTTTCGAAGGAACGCCGACAATATCAGCGCCGCAATCACCAAGGCCACCCGAGCGAAAGCCGAGGCGGAGAGGCAATTGAAGGACGCCGAGCGCAGGCTGGCGGGGTTGGAGCAAGAGATCGAGCGCTTCCGCAGCGAAGCGCGGGCCCAGGCGGCGGCGGAGTTCGACCGGCTGCGCGCGATGGCGCGGAACGACGTGGAAAAGATTAGACTGGCAGCCAAGGCGGAGATTGAAGCCGCGGAGCGTGCCGCGAGAGTGGAGTTGAAGGCCCTGGCGGCGAAGATGGCAGTGGACCGCGCGGAGTCTTTGGTGACAAAACAGATGACACCGACCCTCCAGGAGGCGATGATCAATCGCTTCGTCGAGAGTCTTGGGGGGAGACCGAATTGAAGTCGGTGAGCCTGCAATATGCGAATGCGTTGGCGGACGTCGCGCTCGAACAGGGAGCGGCGGAGCCCGTGCGCAAGCAATTGGCCGAGTTCGTCGCGATGTACGAGGAATCGGCGGAATTGCGGAACTTTCTGGGCAGCCCGGCGGTCACCCGGGAAACAAAACAGACCGTGATCGAAAAGTTGGGAACGCGTGTGGGGGCCAGCAAGATTATACGGAATTTTCTGTTTGTGGTGATTGACAACCGCCGGACTCAGGTTTTGCCGGAGATTCTCGAAGCGTTCGAGCGCGTGCTGCGGCAGCGGCAGGGTGTGGTGGAAGCGGAAGTGGCCTCGCCGGCGGAGATGAACGAAAGACAGAAATCCGGGCTGCTGAAGACGCTCGAGCAGATGACCGGAAAGAAGATTCAGGCGAAGTATTCGCTCGAGCCGGAGCTGCTGGGCGGGGCGGTGGTGCGGATTGGGGACACCATTTACGATGGATCGGTGCGGGCTCAGTTGAACCAGTTGCGCTCGCGGCTAGCGGCGGAATAGATGTAGAAGCTCAAGATCGGACGCAAACCAGGTTCTTCCGCGAACTGTCTCGTGCCGCCCGGAGAGCATCAGTGGAGGGGGAACAGAGGGTCAGGGAACGGAGCAGGTATGGCACACATCAAGACGGATGAAATCAGCAAAATTCTGCGCGAGCAGATCGCGAATTATGAGCAGACGGTCTCGGTGGACGAGGTCGGTTCGGTCATCAGCGTGGGTGACGGAATCGCGCGCATCCACGGGCTCGAAAAAGTCATGTACGGGGAGATGCTGGCGTTTCCCCAAGAAGTGTTTGGAATTGCGCTGAACCTCGAAGAAGAGGAAGTAGGCGCGGTGCTGCTCGGCGAGTCGAGGGAATTGAAAGAAGGCGACACGGTCCGTCGCACGAGCACGATCATGTCCGTTCCGGTCGGAGAAGAACTGATCGGACGCGTCTTGAATCCGCTGGGGGCGCCCGAGGACGACAAAGGTCCGATCGCGGCCAAGCAGAGAAATCCGCTCGAACGAATGGCGCCCGGCGTGCTCGACCGCCAGCCGGTGCGCGAACCGCTGCAAACGGGTATCAAGGCGATCGACTCGATGATCCCGATCGGAAGAGGGCAGCGCGAGCTGATCATCGGCGACCGCCAGACGGGAAAGACCGCCGTCATTCTGGACACCATCATCAACCAGAAGGGCAGCGACATGATCTGCATCTACTGCGCGATCGGGCAGAAGCGCTCGACGATCGCGCAGGTGGTGAAGGTTCTGACCGATGCGGGCGCGATGGATTACACGATTGTTGTGGTGTCTTCGGCGTCCGAGCCGGCATCCCTGCAGTACATTGCGCCGTATGCGGCTTGCGCGATTGGCGAATATTTTCGCGACAACAAACGGCACGCGGTCACGTTTTACGACGACCTTTCGAAGCACGCGCAGGCCTACCGCGAGATCTCCCTTTTGCTGCGGCGCCCGCCGGGACGGGAGGCCTACCCCGGAGACGTGTTCTACCTGCACTCGCGCTTGCTCGAGCGGGCGGCAAAGCTGCACGACAAGCTCGGAGGCGGATCACTGACCTCCCTGCCGGTGATTGAGACGCAAGCGGGTGACGTGTCGGCGTACATTCCGACGAACGTGATTTCCATTACGGACGGGCAGATCTACCTGGAAGCGGACTTGTTCAATGCGGGCATTCGCCCGGCGATTAACGTGGGAATTTCCGTGAGCCGCGTGGGAGGCAACGCGCAGATCAAAGCCATGCGGCAGGTGGCGGGCACCCTGCGGTTGGACATGGCGCAGTTCCGCGACTTGGCGGCCTTTGCGCAATTCGGAGCCGACCAACTCGACAAGGTGACGCAGGCGCAACTCGCGCGAGGGCAGCGGCTGACGGAGGTGTTGAAGCAAGACCAGTTTGTGCCCTTGTCGGTCGAAAAGCAGGTACTCGCAATTTACGTCGCGACGAGCGGGGCGCTAGACGCGATTCCGGTAAATGAGATCCAGCGCTTCGAGCGAGAGTTCCTGCAATTCGTGGAAACGAATTACGCCAGCGTGCTGAAGGAGGTTGCGGCGAAGAAGGCGCTCGACGACACGATCAAAACCAATGTCAAAGCGGCGGTAGAGGCCTTCAAGGACCGCTTCCTCGCGACGGTTGCGGCGGCGGCCAACTGACAGCAGGTTGATCCGGTCGCGAAACAGATATGCCCACACTACTCGATTTCCGGCGCCGCATTCGCTCGGTGAAGAACACCCAGCAGATTACGCGGGCGATGAAGTTCGTGGCTGCGGCGCGCCTGCGACGGGCCCAGGAAGCGGCGCTGGCGGCCCGGCCGTATGCACAGGAACTGGCGCGCGTGCTGCGCTCGACGATGGCGCGGCTCGAGTCGCCGCAACATCCGTTGCTGGCGCGCAGACCGGAAGAGCGGATCCTGGTGATAGTGCTCTCGGGCGAGAGAGGACTGGCGGGGGCGTACAACGCCAATATTCTGAAACGAGCGGCGGAATTTCTCCGCAGCAAGCAGGGCAAGAAGATCGTGGTCATCCCCATCGGGAAGAAGGGCCGGGATGCGTTGCGCAAAGCGGGGATGGAGTTCGCCGGTGAATATGTGAACGTGCTGGCGCGGGTGGACCTGGGAATTGCGCGGGAAATTGCCAATCTGGTGACGGAACTGTATTCGAGGGAAGCAATCGATGCGGTATACACGGTGTTCAGCGAGTTCAAGAACGTGCTGGCGCCAGTTCTGGTGACGGAAAAACTTCTGCCGATCGAGAAGATTGAAGAGAGCGAGGAGACGGCGGGCGAGCGAGCCGCCTCGCAGATCGACTACCTCTACGAGCAGCCGGAGACGCAAATCCTGGACCGCTTGCTGCCGCGCTACGTGGAAACCCAGATTTTGCGCATCATGCTGGAGTCCTCGGCGGCGGAGCACGCGGCACGCATGACGGCGATGGAAGCCGCCACCAAGAATGCGGGCGAGGTAATCGATGCCTTGACACTGCATATGAACAAGGTCCGGCAGGCAGCCATCACCAAGGAAATCATTGAGATTGTGAGCGGGGCGGCGGGTACGGCTTAGGAACGGCCGACGGGTAGATCGGCGACCCGTGAGCCTAAAGAAGTGCTGGCGGGTTGAGGGTTTGGCAGAGGCGCACTAGGGAAGGTTTTCTGAAGGGTTGTGATCCGGCAGGAAGGCTCTTCGATACGCTCGGAACTGCGCTTAACAGGAAATTGACGGGGAATCGCCGCCAGTCGTCACGAATTCGGGTAAGGAATTAGAGGAGAAGGGCATGGCAGAACAATACGCAGCAGTGGGGCGGGTGGTACAGGTGATCGGGCCGGTGATGGACATTCAGTTTGAGGCCAAACACCTGCCGGCCATCTACAACGCGGTGCGCATCACGAGCGAAGGATTCAAGCTGCCGGAACCGCTCGATGTGACGGCCGAAGTGCAGCAGCACCTCGGCGAAGGACGCGTGCGTGTCGTGGCCATGGAGCCAACCGAAGGTATGGTGCGCGGGATGAAGGCCTACGACACCGGGAAGCCCATTCTCGTGCCCGTGGGACGACCGACGCTCGGCCGGGTGATGAACGTGCTCGGGAAACCCGTGGATCAGTTGGGACCCATAAAGACGGACAAGTTCTTTCCGATTCACCGGGAGGCACCTTCGCTCGAAGACCAGTCCACGACGCTCGAAATGTTTGAGACCGGCATCAAGGTTGTGGACCTGATGGAGCCATACGTCAAAGGCGGAAAGATCGGATTGTTCGGCGGCGCGGGCGTGGGCAAGACCGTGCTGATCATGGAATTGATCCACAACGTGGCGATGAAGCACGGCGGCGTGTCTGTTTTTTCGGGCGTGGGAGAGAGGACGCGCGAAGGAAACGACTTGTGGATCGAAATGTCGGAAGGCGGCGTGATGGTTCCGGGCGACAGCGAGAAATCGCGTTGCGCGCTGATCTACGGCCAGATGACGGAACCGCCCGGATCACGGCTACGAGTGGGCCTGACCGGGCTCACGGTGGCGGAATACTTCCGCGACCAGGAACACCTGGACGTGTTGCTGTTTATCGACAACATATTCCGGTTTGTGCAGGCGGGGTCGGAAGTGTCGGCGTTGCTCGGCCGCATGCCATCCGCAGTGGGTTACCAACCAAACCTGAACACGGAGATCGGCGAGTTGCAGGAGCGCATCACCTCGACGAAGACGGGATCGATCACTTCGGTGCAGGCGATTTACGTGCCGGCGGACGACTACACCGATCCGGCGCCGGCTGCGACGTTCACGCATCTGGATGCGACGACAAACCTGAGCCGGCAAATCGTGGAGCGCGGCATCTATCCTGCGGTGGATCCGCTGGCCAGTTATTCCCGCATTCTGGATCCGCGCGTCGTGGGGGAGGAGCATTACGGGGTGGCGCGAGCCGTGAAGTCGGTCTTGCAGCGTTACAAGGACTTGCAGGACATTATCGCCATTCTGGGGATCGAAGAACTTTCCGACGAGGACAAGCGCACCGTGGCGCGCGCACGGCGCATTGAGCGGTTCCTGTCGCAACCAATGTTCGTGGCGGCACAGTTCACCGGACTCGAAGGGAAGTACGTGAAGATTGAAGATACGGTGCGCAGCTTTAAGGATATCGTCGAAGGGAAATACGACGAGATTCCGGAGCAGGCGTTCTACATGGTCGGCACGATCGAGGAGGTGCTCGAAAAAGCCGACAAGATGAAAGCGGGCGTATAAAGGAACATGCTTCCTGAAGCGATCGAACTGATCGTGGTCACGCCGGAGCGGGAGCTGTTGCGCGAAACCGTGGTGGAGGTGACGATTCCCGGACTCGAGGGCGAGCTTGGGATACTGCCCGGGCACGCGCCGCTGATCACGGAACTCGGAATCGGCGAGCTCAGTTACCGGACCGCAACAACAAGCCATCCGATCGCACTCTCTGTGGTACGGGGATTTGCCGAGGTGCTGCCCGAGCGCGTGACGGTGCTTGCGGAAACGGCGGAACGGGCGGCGGAAATCGACCTGGCGCGCGCGGAAGCGGCCTTGGCGCGCGCGGAAAAGCGTCTGGCGTCGCACGAAACAAATTTGGACTGGGACCGGGCCACGGTTGCGCTGCAGCGAGCCCTGATTCGCATCCAGATCGCGAGGAAATACCGGGGCGCTCCGGTGGAGATGCGCTAAGACGAGTGGCGGCATGCCGTTTTCCTTGAGGCTCAAAGGCCCTGCGCCCCGGGTTAACGCCGGCAACGAGCCCGGGGTGAATCCCTCGTCCCTCAGGGTAAACGGAAGCCCGGACCCACAAAGCGAATGACAACAGAACAAGGGATGGAGCCGATCACGATCTACAGTACAGGATGGTGCCCGGACTGCCGGCGCGTGAAAATGTTTCTGAAAGAGCGCGGAGTGCAATTCCGGGAAGTCAACATCGAGCAGGACCATGAAGCGGAGCAGATTGTGTTGCGCGCGAATAACGGCAAGCGAAGAGTTCCCACATTGCACGTCGCGGGCCGCTATTTTGCCTGCAGTCCGTTTAGCGCGCGACAGTTGGCGGACGAGCTGAACATTCCCCTGAACAGATAAAGCCGTCTCATCGAAATGGCTCAGCGCGAGCTTTCGAGGGATTCCGCCCGGGCTCGAAAGATTCTCCCGCGCTCGAAATCGCGGATTCGGACCGTGGCATCACACGGCGCCAGCAACGGCTGCGATCGCTCGAGACTGTGACAGAAACGGCTGACAGGTGCCCGGTGTGTTGGGGCCCGCGAACGAAGCGTAACCAAGCGGGGGTCAGACGGGAAGGCCGCGGGCGAAGACTTGTGTGACGCGCAGGTGTTCGTCGAGAAGGACGATGTCCGCATCGGCGTCGGCGTGGAGTATCCCTTTTTTGTGCTCGATTCCGAGGAGGGCGGCAGGATTCAGGGTCAGCATGCGCAGGGCGTCGGCGAGTGAGACAGCGAGGCCCACGATGTTGCGAAGGGCGCGGTCGAGCGTGAGTGTGCTGCCGGCGAGCCTGCCTTCGGAATTGCGACAAACGCCCCCGCTCACAGTGATCTCGAAACCGCCAAGCTGATAGTTCCCGTCCGGCATGCCGGTGGCCGAGATGCCGTCGCTGATGAGTATGACGCCGGCGGCTCCTTTGGCCTGAAGCAGAAGGCGCATGGCGGTCTCGTCGACATGGACACCGTCGGCGATCAACTCGGCGGTGATGTCCGGGGAAGTGAGGACGGCGCCGATTACGCCGGGGTCGCGATGAGAAAAGGGACGCATGGCGTTGAAGGTGTGAATGGCGTGATGGGCGCCGCGCGCCACGGCTGCGCGGGCTTGTTCGTAAGTAGCATCGGTATGGCCCATGCCCACGACCATACCGGCTTTTCGCGCCGCGTCGATGCAGGGGATGGCGCCGAGGAGTTCGGGAGCCAGGGTTATGAGGCGCGCGTTGCCTGCCGCTGCCGACACAAACCGGCCGAGCCATTCCGCCGAAGGAAGCTTGATCCACTCGGGAGGGTGAACGCCGCGGCGAATGGAGCTGATAAACGGACCTTCGAAATGAATGCCGAGAACCTCGGCGCCCGTCATGGTGGCCTGGTGCTGCAGGCCGATGTAGCGCGCGATGCCCTCGCTGCTCTTGCAGATGGCTTCCGGATCGGCGGTGACGGTAGTGGCAAGAAAGGAAGTGGTGCCGTGGGCTCCGATCGTTCGGGCGATGGTGCGCAGGGCGGTTTCCGAGGCTTCCATGACGTCATGGCCACCGGCGCCATGAATGTGCACGTCGATGAAGCCGGGAGCGGCAGTCTTGTCCGTGGCCGAAACCTCACAACTACCCCGAGCCACGGTAAAGCCGCTGCGGGGGCCAATGGCTTCGATCACGCCGTCACGAATGAGAATACCCGCGTCCGCCAGTTCGCTGGTGGGAGTAAAGGCCCGGGCGACGTGGAGGAGTGTCGTGGCCATGGCTGAGAAATCATCGTAGCGGAAAATCGAGGAAGCATCAAAAAGAAGGGCAGGACCGGAGCCCTGCCCGAAACGAAAACGAATGTGGGGCTGTGCTACTTGGCCATCTCGATGTTGGCGAGCTTGAGGTTGTCGCCGTCGACCGAGCCCTTCACGGTTACGTGGTGGCCTGCGTGAGCGGCTACCTTGTCCTGAGCGTCGATGTTGTAGACCTTGTGATCGGCGTCGTTGACGAACACGTAGCTCGCGCCCTTTTCCTTGACGCACTTGGAAGCGCAAGTGGCGTGCTTTTCATCGACCCCTTTCGCCCCGCAATGGCTGTCGGAGATGTAGCCGGTCATCGAGCCATCCGCGGCAAAAGTGAACATCGCCAAGCAAAAAGAAAAAGCCAAACCAGCTGCGAATTTAGCGTTCATGATGGTTCCCCCTCTTGAATTGTTCCCCGAGCATCTGCCCTGCCAGACGGAAACTCAGATTGTCACAGAGCAGAGAGTGTGTCCAGCAATGCGTTTCCTGGACGATGGGTTGCCGCTGACGCTCGTGAAAAAAGAAAGGGAAGATTCTCTTGATCTTCCCTTTCGCTCTCAAGGAATCAGACTTGCCCGTTTAAAGCCAAGTGCGATTCATTACTGGGCAGCGGGCGTGTTGCTGGCTGACGTCGCCGCGCCGGCCGACTTCGGCGTTGAAAGGTAACCGGTGATCTGGTTCTTGCTCACGTCGAACACAACCAGCTCGTAAGGAGAATAGCGGGCCGTGCCCTTTACGTAAAACTGGACGGGCTCGCCAGCGGTCTTGTCTTTCTTCTCGATGGACTTGTCGTCAGCAAGAACCGTGATGGTGTACTTCGAGCGCTTCGGGTCGGTCTTGCTGAGTGCCACCGAGACCGGACCCACGTGCTGAGGGGACTTGGACTTCTGGATGGTGAATTCGAAGTAGTTGCGGTCGCCCTTGCGCTTGAGCTCCTCGACGTCCTCGTGGTTACGGGCGATGAGTCCGCTCATGACACCCATATCGCCAGTGGCGCGTTCGAGCTTGGACTTCGTCTCGTCGAGGTCGTTTCTGACGCCAGTGACATCGGTCCCAAGCTTGTTGACATCATCGGCGCTGGCCTTACCGGCGAGCTGCGTGTTCACGTTGGACGCGAGACCGCTCAATTTCTTCTCATAAGCCGCCGCGGAAGCCTTCGACTGCTGGCGCGCGCGCAGCAGATCTTCCTTTGTGACGTTGAGCTTGTCGGTTACAACCTTGAGATCGCTCTGCAGTTGCTGATTCTGCTCGTCGGTCTTGGCCAGACGCTGCGCGAGGGCATCGTTCTGCTGCTTCAGCGATGCCTGGGTGGATTGCTCGACATTCTTCGTAGCGTTCCAAGCGGCCACGCCGAGGCCAACGCCAAGCAACGAAACCCCACCGAGCACGGCAATAGCAAGACCTACCCAGCGGGGCGTTGCCGCTGTGGTATCAGCATTAGGTTCCAAAAACTCGCTCATAAACTCTTATCTCCTTGTGGGCGAATGCGCCCGCCTGTCAGGAGCTTGCGGCAGTTGAGGAGCCAAAGTTATGGAGGGCGGTTCGTGAGCCGTAAAAACAAGAAAAGAAGTTGGTTGAGCAAGGTATAGGGGCGCGTTAGGCAGGGATTTTTTAGTACTAGTACCAGTAAAGATTACGCCCTTCCCATATCAAGCGTAAATTTTGCCGAATCTTCAAGTACGACCTGGCAGGCAATCGAGACTCGCTGTGGGAAAAATGAGGAAACTTCCAGGGGGTAATCAATTGGCTGACAACAAATGCCTTAGGCCGCCGAGGTTATGCCGCCTGAGAGTCAGCCGAGGGCTTAGGCGAGGGTTTAGCAGGCGCAAAGTAGCGGTCAAGCGTGGTAGTCGCGGCATCTAGAACCAGACGGCAGTCTGCACAAGAAGCCAGATGACGCTCGATCTCGATCTGCACCGACGGCGAGAGTTTTCCCTCTAAATACATACAAATCAAATGAATAGTATCCCTACAGCTCATAAACCGACTCCCCCAAGTTCACCTAGCCGGCTGCGGAAGGCTTCAATAATGTGTAGCACTTCGCACACCAAACCGAGTTGCTGCCGGGCAAAGAGCTAACTGACTGATAATGAATTGCGTGAGATTGAGAGAAAGGGTCAGGACTTGCGGGGAGATGTCAAACAGTCCGAAAAGTTTACCTCGAGATGAACGGCTGTTGCCTCCCGCTTTACAGGGCCTTACACGCGGCAAGCGGACCGGCTGGGGGGTTCTTCGGAAAGCTCTGGCTAACGCAGCGGCGTAAGGGTCATTTGGCGCAGCGCCGCAATGCGGTCCTCGAGGGGCGGATGCGTGCTGAACAGTGAGCTCAAGGTACCCGCGCCAAACAGCGGCTTCACGATGCACAGGGCCGACGTACTGGGGTTGATGGCCGTTGTGGGAATGCGCTTGTTATAGGCGCCTAATTTTTCGAGCGCACTGATGAGCCCGTTGGGGTAGCCGACCATGCGGACGCCTGTTTCGTCGGCGGCATACTCGCGCGTGCGGGAGAGGAAGAGCTGTAGAAGGAACGCCGCAAGCGGGGCAAGAATAATCATCAGAATAGCCCCGAAGCCGCCACCCTCGCGATCGTCGTCGCGACTGCCCCCAAAGAACATGCCAAACCTCGCGAGGAAGGTGACAGCGGCAGCGATGGTTGCGGCGATGGAACTGGTGAGAATGTCGTAATTGCGCACGTGGGAGAGTTCGTGAGCAATGACGCCTTCGAGCTCGTCGTCGTTCATGATCTGGAGCAGGCCCTGCGTGACAGCGACGGAGGCGTGATTTGGACTGCGCCCGGTGGCGAATGCGTTGGGCGCCATATCCGGAACGACATACAGCGCCGGAACCGGAATTCTCGCCTTGGCGGCCAGGCGTTCCATCACCTGGTAGAGGCGGGGAAGCTGCTCACGGGTTACGGGCTGCGCGCCGCTTGAGCGCAGGGCGATCTTGTCGGAAAAGAAGTAAGAAACGAAGTTCATGACCACGGCGATCACAAGCGCAATTTGCATGCCTCCGCGGCCGCCGACATAGCCGCCGGCCACAACGAGCACGACACTCATCACGATCAGGATGGCACCGGTACGAAGGATCTTCATGAGGTAAACCTTTCTGGCGGAAGGCCAGTTTAGCAGGATGCCGGGAAATTGCTAATTGCGTCGTCGAGGGGCCGCCGAAATGCCCCGCGCCTCGACCGCCTTTGCGACGTCGCTGGCACATTTCGCTTCAACACTTAGATGCGGCTGGCCCTCCCGAAACCTACTTTGTGGCTGCCACCGCCGGCTTTTTCGGTTGCACGCGTTCGAAGCGCATGGCGTCCTTGCTGCCGTCACGGTCCACGCCCACGCGATCGCCGGGCAAAACGGCGCCTTCGAGAATCTGCATCGCCAGCGGATCCTGGACCAGACGCTGGATGGCGCGGCGCAACGGGCGAGCCCCGTAAGCCGGATCGTAGCCCTCGCGCAGGATGAGCTCCGTGGCCCGGGGCGTAATCTCCAGCGTGATCTGACGCTCGGCGAGAAGGCGTTCCACATCCCTCAACAAGAGGTGAACGATGCGCTCGAGCTGTTCCGTGCCAAGCGGGTTGAAGATGACGATCTCGTCGATGCGGTTGATGAATTCCGGTCGGAAGGATTGGCGAAGCGCTTCCATGGCTTCCTTGCGAGCTCGTTCGGGATCCCGTCCGGCGAGTTCAAAGATAGCGCTGGAGCCGACGTTGCTCGTCATTACCAGAACGGTGTTGCGGAAATCGACCGTGCGTCCTTTGCCGTCGGTGAGGCGGCCGTCTTCCAGGATTTGCAGCAGGACATTGAAGACGTCGGGGTGCGCTTTTTCGATTTCGTCGAAAAGAACCACCGAGTACGGGTGCCGCCGCACCTGTTCGGTGAGTTGTCCGCCTTCCTCGTAGCCGACATAGCCCGGAGGCGCGCCGATGAGGCGGGAGACGCTGTGCTTCTCCATGTACTCGGACATGTCGATGCGGATCATGAGCTTTTCGTCGTCGAAGAGAAATTCGGCGAGAGCGCGGGCGAGTTCGGTCTTGCCGACGCCCGTCGGTCCGAGAAAAATGAACGAGCCGATGGGCCGCTTGCTATCGGAGAGGCCGGCGCGGCTGCGGCGAATCGCGTTCGAAACGCGGGCGAGGGCGTCGTCCTGGCCGACGACACGTTCGCGGAGGCGTTCTTCCATGTGCACAAGCTTCTGGGCTTCGCCCTCGAGGAGGCGGCCGACGGGGATGCCGGTCCACTTGCTGACGAGCCCCGCGATGTCCTCTTCGTCGACTTCTTCCTTGAGCATGCGGCCGTCTTTCTGCATGGCCGCAAAGCGTTCCTGAGCCTGCTGAGCTTCGCGCTCGAGCTGGGTGATTTTGCCGTAGCGGATTTCCGCGACCTTGGCGAGTTCTCCGGCGCGCTCGTAGCGTTCGGCTTCCGCCTTCATTTGTTCAATCTGCTCTTTGAGCTTGCGGATTTTGGAAATGGCTTCCTTCTCGGCTTGCCAGCGGGCCTTGCGCCCGCTCGAGTCTTCGCGGAGCCTCGCGAGCTCTTTTTCGATCTGCTTGCGGCGCTCGACGGAATGCGCATCGGTCTCCTTGATCAGCGCCTGGCGCTCAATTTCGAGTTGCAGGATGCGCCGCTCGATTTCATCGATTTCCGTGGGCAGGGAGTCGATCTGCATGCGAAGGCTGGCGGCCGCTTCGTCGATCAGGTCGATGGCCTTGTCGGGAAGAAAACGATCGGAAATGTAGCGGTGCGAAAGAGTAGCCGCGGCAATGATGGCGGAGTCCTTGATGCGCACGCCGTGGTGAACTTCGTAGCGGTCCTTGAGCCCGCGGAGAATGGCAATGGTGTCTTCGACGGTCGGTTCCTCGACGAGCACGGGCTGGAAACGACGTTCGAGGGCGGGATCTTTCTCGATATATTTCTTGTATTCGTTGAGCGTGGTGGCACCAATGGCGCGCAACTCACCCCTGGCCAACGCCGGCTTCAGCATGTTGGAGGCGTCCATGGCGCCCTCGGCGGCGCCGGCGCCAACCAGGGTGTGCAGCTCGTCGATAAAGAGAATGATCTGACCTTCGGCTTCGGAAATTTCCTTCAGAACGGCCTTGAGACGGTCCTCAAACTCGCCGCGGTATTTCGCTCCCGCCACCAGCGCGGCTAGATCCAGTGCGACCAAGCGCTTGGTCTTGAGGACATCAGGAACGTCGCCTGAGACAATGCGTTGCGCAAGGCCTTCGACAATGGCGGTCTTGCCGACGCCTGGCTCGCCGATCAGGACGGGATTGTTTTTCGTGCGGCGCGCCAGGATTTGCATCACGCGACGAATTTCTTCATCGCGGCCGATGACCGGGTCAAGCTTGGAACGGCGCGCGAGATCGGTCAGGTCACGAGCGTATTTTTCAAGCGCCGCGTAGGTAGTCTCGGGATTCTGCGAGGTGACGCGCTGGCTGCCACGGACGCCTGCGAGCGCCTGGAGAATGGCCTCGTGCGAAGCGCCGTGCTTTTTCAGAAGGCGGCCAGCCGGGTCGCGGTCTTCGCCCGCGATGGCTAGGAAGAGATGTTCGGTCGAAACGTATTCGTCCTTGAATTTCGTGGCTTCCTCGAAGGCGCGTTCGAGAACTTCGTTGAGGGCACGGCCAAGATTTTGTTGGGCGAAGCCCTGGACCTTGGGGAGGCGCTCGATTTCGCGTTCTACGTCTTGCGTGAGCAGCTCCTGGCGAATGCCGAGGCGCGCGAGCAGCGGCGGCACGACGCCGTCGGCTTGCTGGACGAGCGCAGCGAGAAGATGGATGGGTTCGACGGCCTGGTTCTGGCGGCTCGCGGCAACTTCCTGAGCTTGCTGAAGAGCCTCCTGGGCCTTCACGGTCATTTTGTCAAAGCGCAACATAAGAATCCCTCGTAACGGACTTTACGTGAGAAGGGGCTGGCAGCAACGCCAGCCCCTATGCTATCTCACCGTTAGCCTGCAAATCTTGAGGTCGTTTTCGGCCTTCGCGAATTACTTGCCTGCAGTTGCTGCCGCGGCCTGAGCCTGGACCGGCACGTTGACCTTGATCTGCTTGGGCTTGGCTTCCTCGCGCTTCGGAACGGAGAGGGTCAAGACGCCGTCTTTGTAATCGGCCTTGATGGCCTCGGTGTTCACGGTGTTCGCGAGAGAGAAGCTGCGGCTGAAGCTGCCATAGGAGCGCTCGACGCGCAGGTAGTTGTCTTCATTCACCTTCTTCTCGAACTTGCGCTCGCCGCGAATCGTGAGGATGTGGTTCTCGACGCGGACGTCGAGGTCCTC
>DATFTB010000014.1:0-20847 GCA_035262325.1 Candidatus Acidiferrum sp. | reverse complement strand
GCGCCAACGAGAAAAACCTTGCCGCGGAATGCAGGCATCAGGCCGCTCCTTTGCTCGCAGCGGGTAGGTTCGCCTTGTCGAGAAAACTCTCGAGCATCTGGGGATCGGCCAGGAGATGCAGCCAGCGCTTGGTCGTTTCTGAATCGGTGCATTGTGCGCGAAGCACCTCACGCGCGGCGCCGAGCCACTCGAGCCAGGCGGCGTACTCAGGACCAAATTGGTGCTCGAGTTCTTTGCGGAGAAGCTGGGCAAGCGCAGGGCTCTTGCCGTTGGTGGAGATGGCGATCTGCAGATCGCCGCGCTGGACGATGGATCCGTAGTAAAAGTGGCAGTGCTCGATGTCGTCGACGGCATTACAGAGGATGCTGCGCTTGTCGGCTTCGCGGTACACAGATTCGTTGAGGTCACGGAGCGAGGTGGCCGCAACAACAAGGAATTTACCGTCCAGGTCGTGGGGCTCGAAAGCCTTGGGAAGCCACTCGATTTCGCGATTGCGGACCGATTCGGCGAGCCGGTACGAGAGTTTGGGCGAAACCACGGTGAGTCGTGCGCCGGCCTGCACCAGACCCGGAACCTTGGAGGCCGCAATCGCGCCGCCACCGACGACGAGCACCGGGCGATCTTTGAGCTTAAGAAATGCGGGAAAAAGCGTCATGCGCGCTCCTCAACGGAATGGGGTATAGCAGCAACTGGCAGATCGCGTTCCGCAATTTCAACGAGGCCACCGGCTAGAATCGCGCGGAGAGCCTCGGTCGAATGGCGGGCGAGGAAGCGTTGGAGAGGCTCGCCCGGGCGCCGCGCAGCATGAAAAGCCGAGAGCAGCCGCGTAATGGCCTCGGGCACTTCGTCGGCCGGGCAGCGAAAGCCAACGGGACGCGCGATCGAAGCGACCTGTCCGACACTTCCGCCGACGCAGAAGTAGTAGGCGTCGACCATTTTTCCGTTGACTTTGGTTTTCTTGCCCTCGATGCCGATGTCAGCGATCCAGTGTTGTCCGCAAGAATTGGGGCAGCCGGCAATGTGCAGACGAAGGTCCTCCTGATAGTTGGGCAAACGCTCTTCAAGTTGCTCGGTAAGCCAGCGGGCGAAGGACTTCGTTTCGGTAAGCGCGAGTTTGCAGAATTCAGAACCCGTGCAGGCAACCGTGCCGCGAGCGAAAGACGACGTCACGACCGGTAGGCCGGCGGCCGCCAGCTCTGCGATTACGGTCGAGACGTTCAGTGCGCCGATATTGACGAGGAGGAGATTCTGCATCGGAGTGGTACGAACGTGGCCGTCGCCGTAGCGCTCCGCGAGATCGGCAGCAACCCAAAGCTGCGTCGGCGTGATACGGCCGCGAATGACATTAGCGCCGATGGAAAAGAGGCTCGACTGCTTCTGAGGAGTAACGCCAAGATGATCGCGGTGCACGCGGGAAGGTAGTTCTTCCGGTTCGGCGGGATCAAGCGAATAGCCGAGACGGGCTTCCACTGCGGCCAGGAAAGATTCGGCGGTCCAGCCGTGCTCGAGAAAGAGGTACTTCAGGCGAGCTTTCTCGCGAGATTGACGCAGAACCTCACTTTCGCGGAAGAGCTCCGTAATAGCACGGACGACGGGAATAGCCTGGTGCCATCGGACGAAGGCATTGAGGCGAGCAGCGAGGTGAGGCTGCGTCGAAAGTCCACCCCCGACGCGCAGGGAGAAACCGATCTCTTCCCCGCCCAGGCGCTTCCGGCGAGTAGCGGTTAAACCGATGTCGTTGATTTCGGGATAAGAGCACCAGTCGGGGCAACCAGTAACGGAAATTTTGAATTTGCGCGGAAGATTGTAGAACTCCGGATTTCCGGCGAGCTCTCGATCGAGCGCGAGAGCAAGCGACGAAACGTCCGCCATTTCGCGCGAATTCACGCCGGCGAGTGGGCATCCCGTAATGTTGCGGGTAACGTCGCCGCAAGCGCCCGTGGTGCGGAGACCGACGCAGGCGAGCCGATCAAGGACTTTGGGAATGGATTCGATGCGGACCCAGTGCAGTTGAAGATTCTGCCGAACGGTGATGTCGGCGACGCCGTTGCCGTGTTCCGAGGAGAGCGACGCGACGGTGCGAACCTGCTCCGAGGTGAGGAGACCGTTGGGAATACGGATGCGAACCATGAAGTAAGGAACAGCCTTGCCCTCGCCGCCAGACCCGCCGACAACGCCCTGCCCGTCGCCCTGGGTGTAGATGCCCCAGGGGCGGAGATAAGTGGTCAGCCATTCCTGGGGCACAGACTCTTGGCCCCGTTTCGCGAATTCACGAATCTGGTCGAGATGTTCCCAGCTATTTTTCTCGCGCTTGAGGCGCTCGACGCGCTGCGCTTTGCTTTCTTTCAGTTCGGGCATCGGGCTCCAGCCTCGCTGGGCGCCAGGATCATCTGCGTCCTGGGGCCATCTTCAGAAACGCTCAGGCCTAAAGACCTAAGTTCAAAAACAAAAAAGCCCACGTTGCCGGCGACTCTGGCACGTGGGCTTCGAAACTTGTCGATCAGTTACAGCTAGGTTCGGAAGCACCTCTGGCCAGCGCCGGACGGCCGACAACAACAGCAGCAACAAGAGCTGCCCGTGCGACAAGCCTTCGTCTGGCAGAGGTGCGACATATCCACAACAGACTACGCAAGGAACGGAGCGACGTCAATCCGTGCGTGACCTCAAAAATTCGATGCCTCGCATCGGGGGGTTAGATACATGGGTCAGGTTAGCTTCGCGGGTACTGAGAATTCTAGGCCCTCACCGGTGCCTGCCGTTCCTCGGAATCTTCCCGGAAGCGACTGTTATGGCTGGGGTTTTCCGCTGACCGCCTTCGTGCTGGTGGCGGGCTTGGACGGCTTCGCGGCCGCAGTGTCCCCCACGATGGTGGCACTCTTGATCTGATCGAGTCTCGGCCACTTTTCGGCCATGTACTTTTCGCCCAACTTTTCGATGTTGGCCTGATCCATGCCGGCCGAGTCGCCATACTGATCGTAGAACATTTCGACGATCTTCATACCGTCACCATCGACAACCCCGAACGGAGCGAAACCCTGCGCGTCGAGCGAAGAGGAATTGTCCTTCAGGTTAATGAAAATCTGCGTCGTGCGGGAATCGGGCATTGACGTCTTGGCGAAGGTGAGAGTACCTCGCTTGTTTTTCTGGGTTACCGGCTCGTCCTTGATTGTGGCCTTATCCCAGGCCGCCGTGACCGGGGGATACGCGCTGAGCCCGAACTGCACCACAAAGCCAGGAACGACGCGGAAAAACCGCGCGTTGTCGAAGTAATGATGCTTCACGAGGTTGTAGAACCGGTCGGCAGCAATCGGCGCCCAGGCACGCGTGACCGTCACGGTAAAATCGCCTCGGGTGGTTTCGAACTTAACCTGGTAAGTGGCGGGAGCGACATCCTTCAATGCATCGGGCTTCAGCAAAGCGCGGTCATAAGAAGAAGCGGGTCCCTTTGCAGCGGTAGTTGACTTTGGCTTTGCAGGAGTCGCTTGCGCGGGCGCAGTTTGACCGAAAGATGCGACAGCGGAGAAAAGAAGGAGTGCTAGAGTTGAGGCGGCAAATCTCGAGAAACGCATTTTCTGGAATTCCTCCACGTTGTGCCGGGTGATTTGTGCTACGCGAGACATTTTATACCAACTTGGACCCGCGCGAGCGCCGCATCATCGTGCGCACCCGTGTGGGGCAGCCCTCACAGGTCAAAACGAGTCTGCGCCACGCCCGGCGCAAGCTAGTGGGAGTTGAGTTCGCGGCTCACGCGCTGGACCTCGGAAAGGACGCGCAGGGTATTTTCGCCAAGAATTTTGCGGATGTCGGATTCAGTGTAGCCCTTCTTCAGAAGCGCGTCGGTGATCTGCGGGATGTGCGTGACGTCCTGCATTCCCATCGGCATCACGGCGCCATCGAAATCCGAGCCAAGCCCGACATGATCGGGGCCCGCAATCTTGACCGCATGATCGATATGTTCGACGATAAGATTCCAATCGACTCTGGGAAGCTTGCCGGCTTCCATAAAGTCGCGGACAATCTGGTCGCCAGCCACCGATTTGCAGGACTCATTGTCGCCGCATCGCTTTTTGACTTCTTCGTTGATCTCCTTTTCAGCGTCCGGGTGCGCCGCTTCGTAATCGCGAAATTCCTGACTCAGGAAGCCGACGTGGTAATTGATCTGGATCACTCCGCCGTTCTTGGCGAGGTCGCCGATCATCTCGTCGCTCATGTTGCGCGCGGCGTTGCAGAGAGAGCGGCAGGAAGAGTGCGACGCGAAAACCGGAGCCTTTGTTGTGGCCAGGACGTCATGGAAAGTCTTGTCGCTGACGTGGGAGATGTCCACGATGACACCGAGCCGATTCATTTCGCGGACAACATCTTTGCCGAAGTCGGTGAGGCCGTTGTGCTCCGGCTTGGCGGTGGACGAGTCCGCCCATTCGTTGTTTTCCATGTGCGTCAGGGTCATGTAACGAACCCCGAGCGCGGCGAACGTGCGGAGGACACTGAGGTCATTTCCCATCATGTGACCGCCTTCGACACCCATGAGCGCCGCAATTTTGTTTTGTTGTTTCGCGGCACGTACGTCGTCGGCGGTGGTCGCCAGCACAAGCTCGTTGGGATGCTTGCGAACGGTTTCGCGGACAGCATCGATCTGCTTCAAAGCCTTCTGAACGGCCTCCGGCCCCATGATTTTGCCGGGAATCCAGATGGAAAAGAAAATCGCGGTCAGACCGCCCTCGCGCATGCGTGGGATGTCGATGTTGCCGTCGGTCTGGCGGGCCGCGAGATCGAACGTGGGGTCGAGGAGACGCTGCGTGGTGTCGTCGTGTGTGTCGACAACGATCGAGGAAGATTGAAGTTTCTTGGCCTTCTCAGAAACAGCTTGCGCGGAAGCGGCAACGACCATCACAAAGACTCCCAGAAGAGACACGGAAGAAATGGCAAGCGAACGAATCATCAAGTCCCCGTTGAAAAAAATGAGTGCGTTCGTAGAGTACCAGAGAACACAGAAATCGGTAATCGGCGCCCGGAAGAAAAAAGGCGAATCCGCCGTCGCAAGCAGCGACCAGGAAACGCGCGGCCGGTGAGGTTCGGGAGTGCTACCCGATCAGCCAGCCGAGGAGAGACTGTTTCCAGGCTTCGCGATTGACTTCGGCGATCGATTCGGTAAGCGGAATTTGCTTCGGGCAAATTGCAACGCAATTCTGTGCGTTGGCGCACTCTTGGATGCCGCCGGGGGCGAGCAGCGCCTGGATGCGTTCTCTGGCGTGCATCGCACCCGTCGGATGCATGTTGAACAGGCGAACCTGAGACACGATGGCGGCACCGACGAACTTGTTGCCTTCGTTGACCTGGGGGCAAACCTCGAGACAACTGCCGCAAGAGATGCAGCGCGACAGCGGATACCCTCTTTCCTGAATTTCAGGGGCCATGCGCGGTCCCTCGCCGAGATTGTAGGTGCCGTCGATGGGAATCCAGGCTTTGACGCGCTTGAGGGATTCAAACATGAACTGGCGATCCACAGCGAGATCGCGCACCACGGGAAACTTGGTCATCGGTTCGAGGCGGATGGGCTGCTCAAGACTATCGACGAGCGCCGAACACGCCATCTTCACCTTCCCGTTGATCACCATGGCGCACGAGCCGCAGACCTCTTCAAGGCAATTGGATTCGTACGAGACGGGCGTGGTCTTTTTGCCGTCGCGCGTGACAGGATTCTCGGCGATATCACGAAGACAGATGATCACGTTCATCGACGGACGCCATTTGAGCGCGAACTCTTCCCAATGACAGGGTTGCTTCGGGCCCGCCTGGCGCTTGATTCGGACGATGACCTGTTTTTCGCTCATTGGATGCTCACTTGGCCGCGTCATACTTGCGCACGCGCGGTGGAATCAGCGATGTGTCCACCGGCTCGTACGCGAGGTGAATCTCGCCGTTGCACCACTTGGCTCGGGTGGTTTTCAGCCAGTTCGCGTCATCGCGGTTGGGAAAATCAGGTTTGTAGTGTGCCCCGCGCGATTCGTTGCGGGCCAGGGCACCGAGGGTGATGACGCGCGCGAGCAGCAGCATGTTTTCAAGTTCGCGGGTGAAATTAAGCGTTTGGTTGGACCATTTCGTGCGGTCACTCAGATTGACGCGCCGGAATCGCTCTTGCAATACGCGGAGCTTGTCGTGAGCCGCTTCTAGATTCTTGTTGATGCGCGTCACGGTGACGTGCTCGGTCATGATCTCGCCCATTTCTTTCCAGATGGTGAGAGGATTTTCGGTGCCTTCCTGCGAAATCAGCTCCTGATTCTTCCCTTCCTGACGTTTGCGCTCGCGGTCAAACACGGACGCGTCCGTGGACTCCGCCCCTTTTTCCAGATTCTTGACGTATTTGACGGCCGCGGGACCGGCAATACCGCCGCCGAAGATACAGGAGACAAGTGAGTTCGCGCCAAGGCGGTTGGCGCCGTGATACTGGTATTCGCACTCGCCGGCGGCGTAGATTCCAGGGACGTTCGTGGCCTGGTCTTCGTTATTCACCCAGATGCCGCCCATGGTGTAGTGCATGCCGGGAAAAACCTTCATGGGCTCTTCGCGCGGGTCAGAACCACAGAATTTCTCGTAAATCTCGAGGATACCCTCGAGCTTGCGATCGAGGATCTCGCGATCAATATGAGAAACGTCGAGGTACACAGCCGCCTGACCGTTCAGGCCGAGTTTTTCCTGATACACGATGCGGTGAATCGCACGGGTAGCGATGTCGCGAGGGACGAGATTCCCGTATTTGGGATACCACTCTTCAAGAAAATAGAAACGCTCGTTCTCGGGGATACTCTTCGCGGGGCGCGAGTCACCGGGCTTGCGCGGAACCCAGACGCGGCCACCTTCCCCGCGCGCCGACTCGCTCATCAGGCGAAGCTTATCCTCCCCGGGAATCGAGGTGGGATGGACCTGAATGAATTCGCCGTTGGCGTAATCGACGCCCTGCTGAAAAAGCGAGGATTGCGCCGAGCCTGTACAGACAACGGAATTCGTCGACTTGCCGAAAATTGCACCAATCCCGCCGGTGCAAAAGATAACCGCGTCAGCCGGAAAAACCTTAACCTCCATCGACCGAAGATCCATGGCGGCGATGCCGCGGCAAACGCCGGAATCATCGACGACCGCTGAAAGGAACGTGAAACCCTCGAACTTTTTGACCTTTCCTTCAGCCTCATGGCGTCGGACCTGCTCATCGAGCGCATACAGGAGTTGCTGGCCGGTCGTGGCTCCCGCGAAGGCCGTGCGGTGATAGAGAGTGCCCCCGAAACGACGGTAATCGAGAAGTCCTTCGGGCGTCCGGTTGAACATGACGCCCATGCGATCGAGAAGATCAATGATGCCGGGAGCCTCCTCGCACATCCGCTTGACGAGAGGCTGATTGGCCAGGAAATCACCGCCGTAGATCGTGTCGTCAAAATGCCTCCAGGTGGTATCGCCCTCGCCTTTCTGATTCTTGGCGGCGTTGATACCACCCTGAGCGCATACGGAGTGAGAACGCTTGACCGGAACGATAGAAAACAATTCGACGGGAACACCTGCCTCCGCAACACGTATGGTTGCCATCAGTCCTGCCAGGCCGCCGCCAACGATAATGACCTTCGGTTGTCTCATTTTGTGTAATAGAACGCGAATGGATGCCAGTTCAAACGAAAGCTGACGAGAATTAGCAGGCCAACCAGGCTGAAAAGCACTGCGACCAGCACGCCGAAACGACCTGCAGCACGCTGCGCCTGAACTGTGGCCGCGAGTCCCCATTTGCAGAGGAAATTCCAAATGCCCACGCCGAGGTGAAAGGAGGAAGCAAGCACGCCGATGACCATGAAGGCGAGAAAATAAGGACTCGAGAGATCCTGAACCACATTCTCGTAAGTGGACCGGCCATGCGTGAGCCAGCGTTCCGTGTACAGGTGCCAGCCGATGTAGACAAAAGCGATGAGACCGCTATAGCGCTGCAAGGTGTAGAGCCAGTTCTTCACCCAGGGATAGGAGGAAACATTGGACTCCCCCCGCAGCCAGATGTAGATACCGTAGCCGCCGTGATAGAGCATGGGAAGAAAAATCAAGCCCCATTCGACGAAAGGCCGGAACGGAATGGTTTGCAGGTCGCGGGAGACCTCATCGTACTTGACGGCGCTGACGAGCACCGAGCTATTGGACCAAAAATGCTCGGCCAGGAACGCGCCGACCGGAATAATTCCGGTCAACGAATGAAGCTTTCTGAGGAGATAACTTGTGTCAGGCTGGGTGGTCGTGGAAGACATTCCCTCTCCGCCGCCAAAGTCCCAGGAAGATTTTAGAAGGAGCGAACCAGCAGGGACGCGATTAGAATCGCGGCAAATTTCAGTATAGGCAGTTAGCAGGAGCGATGCAAGCCGACGTGTCGCTTCGAACGGCACAAACAATTAGAAAAATTCTTGCCGCAGAAGCGAAGAGCCGCAAACATACGTAGATAGCTGGCCCCACGATTCCCTTTGCGAGCTGAGGAGATAGCAGAGAACACATGAGCACAAGCCTGGTGTCAGAGCTGGAACGGCTCGCCGACGTTCTGGAGTCCGACGGAGCTGGGGCGGTCGAAGGGTCTCTGCCGGCCGTCGCGGAAAAGATCGCAAGGGAGCTGCGCGTGAAAGCCGACGAAGTCGCGATTCTGGCGGTTTCGCATCGCCGGCGACACCTACATTTTCTGGTGCCGCACGTACTGAAAAATGTGGGATTCATTCCGCTCACCAGCAATTCGGCGCTGGCCGCGCGAACCGCACGAGACAGCCGGCCCGAGATCAACAACAATTTCTCGGCGGTACGGCATGCCGCCGTGTTTGAAGGAGTGAAGACGGCGACGGCGACGGGAGAGTCGATCCAGAAAATCATCAGCGCGCCGATTTCGTTTGAGGAAAAAGTAGTGGGCGTCATGCAGATCAGCCGCAAAGGCGGAAGCCTCGTAAGCGCAGGGCCGGACTTTACCCCAGAAGAACTGGGGCGCGTGCTGGCGATCTGCAAACCGCTGGGCAAATTGGTCAGTCTCATGGCCGGGGAGTGAGCCCCAATCGTGAATCGTGAAGTCACGACCATGAAGCCCTCCCTCAAAAGCCTCAGCAAGGACAAGCCGGCTACAGGTGATGAACAGCGAATGCTCGCGGAGTCGCGAGCACGGAGAGCGGCGGAAGAAATATGAAGTGCATCAGCACGGAATTGCGCCGCCAGCTGCGAAACCAGTTTTCTCGAAGCGAAACCAACTGTCGAATTCGCGCGTAATCCGCATTGACACTAGGAAACTTACTTGTTACTTTTCCAACCGGGCTTAATGTGTTTGCGTGAAAATATTCATCGGGATGGTGACCCGGCACTATGGCGTTTGTCGCTAAGAAAATCTTTCTGACGAAGGGCGTTGGAAAACATCGGGAGAGACTTTCAAGCTTTGAGCTAGCGCTGAGGAACGCGGGAATTGCGGCTTGCAACATCGTACGCGTGAGTTCGATATTTCCGCCGAACTGCAAATTGATTTCGCGGAGTGAGGGACTCAAGCTGATCCGGCCGGGCCAGGTGGCGTTCACGGTAATCAGCGAAAATTCGACCAAGGAACCGCACCGATTAATCGCGGCAAGCATCGGTCTTGCGCTTCCGGGCGACAAATCGATGTACGGTTATCTTTCGGAGCACCACTCGTTCGGCGAGACCGAAGATATCGCGGGTGAGTACGCCGAGGAACTGGCCGCGGAGATGCTCGCGACCACGCTGAACGTGGAATTTGACCCGGACCTTTCGTGGGACGAGAAGAAAGAAGTGTACCGGATCTCGAATAAAATCGTGCGGACCATGAACATCACGCAGTCCGCCGTCGGGGACAAGCGCGGATTATGGACCACCGTCCTGACGGCGGCCTTTCTCATTGGCGAAAGCGACTAACCCTCGAAAACTGATGCGTGAGTGAAGCGCAGTTCGCCCTTGCTCGTGCCTTTTGACATCGCCGCGCCCGTGGCGCGTCGCATTATGAGAGAGTCTTTTTGTGGCGCAGCTGGGGGAAGCGAAAGAAGAAAATTGTCGGGCAGCCTGCGAAAACGACGAAAGCAGGAATTGGAGCGCGAAAGATAGTAACAGCACTGAACAGCCTAGACCAAATTCCTCTTCATTCCGGGAAGCGAGAACCGAGTTTGGCGCACCATTTAGCTGTCAAGGTCGTAGGCGGCGCAAAGCCATTTCTTGAGGTCGTCGTCGATTTGATCGGCGCTCGAGACCTCGATGCGATGGGTGATGCGGTCTTTTTTGGCCAGGCCGCCGGTGTCGATGAGTCGCTTAGGCAACCTGCCGCTATACGTCGTGAAGCAAAGTCCGAAATCGATTCGCGTGTTGGTAGTGGGCTTAATCTGCGCGAAGACATGTTTCCGGTAAAGCGGGACCATCGTCTTGCAGGGGCAGGCCTTGACGTCAGGGCCGAGAGCTTTGCCGAGAGCAAGAAGCTGCTCGAAGACTGGCCGCATTGCCGCTTTCCCACCTGAGTACTGTTCTTCAACGTAGCGAACGGCCGTGGCGAGATACCTTTCGGGCGAGTCTTCTTCGTCGCCCTTGCCGTCTGCGCGTTCAGCAATCCACCACGCGGAGTTTGAGCCGAGTTTGTGCTTGGACTTAAGCCAGGCCCGGCGAGCCTGGTAGTCCTTCGGTCCTTCCTTTTTGACGAGCGCAATCCATTCCTCAAGAGAGCGGCCGGTCTTGGGTTTGAGCTCGATGATCCATTTCTGGACCATGGCCACCCCGGGATGGACGTCATAGCGAAAGGTGGATTTGGTGGCGGTCTTGGGCATCAAGAACCTCCTGGGGGCCAAGTGTAACGTGCTTGCCGTGAAACACAGCCCGAAAACCACTCCTTGACGCGCCGAATTATTTCCTCAGGTATCCCAGTCGCTGGAGGACAGCGCCCACTACAAGCGGCAGCGCCACCGTCGCGTCCTCAAGCACTTCGGCAAACCGGCCACCTTCTTCCGGTGGCACGAACTTGCCCCAGCTCACGGCTTCGGTGTACGTGCTGCCGCTGAGGCCGCCCCAGTGGACGGGTTCTGGGCAGATGCGCACACCGTAGTGGTAGCGTTTTAGGGGAAGCTTTTCATAGCCGCGCCGCGCCATGAGTTCAGCGTACACGCCAAACTGCTGAGACCAATTACGCGGAACGCCGCCCCCAACCGTGAAAATACCCATCTTCTTCGTCGCCATCATCATACGGGCGAAGGTCTCGAAGTCCTCAAAAGGATCGAAGCGCAAGACTGGGCGCTTGTCCCGCTTGCGCGCGTACTGATTTAGTGCAAAATCGAGGCCCAGCTCGGAATCGGAGAAAGCCGGAACAAAGACCGGAACATCGTGTTCGAACGCGGACTTGAGTATGCCGCGGCCCCTGGAGTTTCTTGCGAGGAATTCACCGATACGGCTGTGGAGCTTGTAACTACAGACAATATCGGTTGGATCCCACTTCTCAAGGATGCCGTCGACAACCTCTTCGACATGATCGAGATTGGTTTCGGGCTCGAGAGAATCATAAACGCGGTTGTAACCCGCAAGAAAAAGCTCCTTGTCGTCCATTTTCGTAGGATCGTAACGAAAATGTGATCGGCCCGTGGCTTCGACGAGGCCGTGCGCCATCAGTGCGCCCGTCGAGACGATGGCCTTGACGACGCCGGACTCGATCAGATCGCAGAACACAAGGCCCATCTTGCCGACCGTTAGAGCGCCGGCTAGCGTCATCACGACGAAACAGTCCTTGTCCCGCGCCATGGCCTCAAGAACGTCTGCGGCATCACCAATCTGCCGGGCGGTGTAGGCGGTGTCACCCATGGCACGTACGAGATCATCAATGGTCTTTATTTTCGACAGGTCGAGCGGGTAGATCGGGCGGAGCTTGTCTTTGACGGGATCGTGGAGGACGCGACCCGTAGCAGTCTTGCTGGAGTTTTTAGCCATCGAGTCTCCTGACGGGCTAAGGTTAACGGCGCGTAACAATTGGCCCAAGACTTTTTCTAGAGCGGCGGAAGGATTGTAATGCGAAAGGAATTGATAGTACAAACAAGTGAAGAAGGAAAGTAGAATTCAAGACGCCAGTTGGAACTCAAAGATAGGCACGGAACACGCGGACAGAAAGCGGACTGAAAGAGGATTGGCGGAATGGCTGACAAATTCACGGTGGGTCTTGTGCAGATGCGCTGCACGACGGATAAGGACGATAACTTGACGCGGGCTGAGGGCAGAATTCGCGAGGCGGCTGCGCGGGGAGCGCAGATTGTGTGCCTTCATGAATTATTTGCAGGGGAATATTTTTGCCGAACGGAAGACGCCGCACTTTTTGATCTTGCTGAACCGGTACCGGGGCCGACGACAGACCGGCTGGCGAAGGTGGCGAAAGACAGGAAGGTCGCTTTGGTGGTCTCGTTGTTCGAACGGCGCGCGGCAGGCGTTTACCACAACACTTGTGCGATTCTGGACGCCGACGGATCGTACCTGGGCAAATACCGGAAAATGCATATTCCGGATGATCCACTGTATTACGAAAAGTTTTATTTTACGCCAGGCGATCTGGGCTTCTTGAGTTTTGATACGAAATACGCCCGCATCGGCGTGCAGATTTGCTGGGATCAGTGGTATCCGGAAGGCTCGCGCATCACCGCAATGCAGGGGGCTCAGGTGATTTTTTATCCGACGAGCATTGGGTGGCATCCGCACGAGAAGGCCGAAGTTGGTGCGGCGCAATTGGATTCGTGGAAAACGATTCAGAGGGCGCATGCGGTAGCGAATGGACTCTACGTCGCCGTAGTCAATCGTGTAGGGTTTGAGGGAAAGCCGGAAAAAGGCGATCCGGGATTGGAGTTCTGGGGAAATTCATTTGTTGCTGATCCGTCGGGCCAGTTTCTCGCGGAGGGCTCGAACGACAAAGAAGAGATTCTTGTGACGGAGTGCGACCCATCGCGGAGCGAAGACGTGCGGCGCAATTGGCCGTTTTTTCGCGATCGACGAATTGATGCGTTCGGGCCGCTGCTGGAGCGGTGGGGAAAAGAGGAAGTCCGGAAGTAAACATGGGATTTCGGGCTGAGCTTTTGTCAAACGCCTGCGCTCGTTCTAGCTCTCTGCTACCTCAAATCGTTACCGCTTCAAACGAACGTTGATCTGTTTTTATGAGCACAAACCCCGAAAACAAAACCCCTGGCAGACTAGGATTCCGAATGCCGGCGGAATGGGAGAAGCATGAAGCCACGTGGCTTGGCTGGCCGCACGAGCTGACGGACTGGCCAGGCAAGTTCGCGCCGATTCCGTGGGCTTTTTCGGAGATCGTGCGAGTGCTGTCGCAGGTCGAACGGGTGTTCTTGCTGGTGGAAAACCGCGTAGCCGAGACACGCGTTCGCGCGATTCTAACAAAGGCAGGCGCGAAGCTGGAGGCGGTGGATTTCCTCCGCGTGCCCACGGATCGCGGTTGGATGCGGGATTCCGGGCCGATCTGTATAAAGAACGCGGCGGGCGAGGTAGCCTACAACAACTTCGTTTTCAATGGATGGGCGAAATACGAGAACCATAAGAAGGATGCAGCCGTGGTGCGCAAGGCAAACGCGCGACTCAAACGGCCGCTTTTTTTGCCCCTGCGCCATGGCCGGCGAGTTGTGCTCGAAGGCGGCTCGATTGACGTGAACGGACGCGGGACTCTTCTGACGACCGAAGAATGTTTGCAAAGCCAGACCCAGGAAAGAAACCCAGGACTCACCAAGGACGATTACGCGGAAGTTTTCCGCGAGTATCTCGGTGTAACGAATGTGCTGTGGCTAGGGAACGGAATTGCGGGCGACGACACGCACGGCCACGTGGATGACTTGACTCGATTTGTGAATGAAACCACCGTGGTGACAATTGTGGAAGAGAACCGAAGCGACCAAAACTATTCGGCCCTGCAGGAAAACCTAGCGCGTCTGCGCGGGATGAAAGACCAGGACGGACATCCGCTGCACGTCGAAACGCTGCCCATGCCAGAGCCCGTGTATTTTGACGGCCAACGATTGCCGGCGAGCTACGCGAATTTCTATATCGCGAATGGAGTTGTGATTGCCCCAACGTTTAATGATTCCAACGATCCGGTAGCACTAAATACGTTGAGAAAATTGTTTCCGGACCGCGAAGTGATCGGGATACACTGTCGCGACCTGGTGCTGGGGCTTGGGACGTTGCATTGCATGACGCAGCAACAACCCGCAGCGGGATGACTGGGGGATTCCGTGATCACTTTACTGATGAACTTGGCGGCGCAAGCGACCGCGCGCGAGACGGACGTGTACATTCAAGTTGGTCCGGGTCGCACCCTGCTCGGCTGGATCATTCTCGGGTTGATCGCCGGATGGCTTGCAGGAAAGCTTGCCCGCGGCCGGGGCTTTGGTTGCATCGGGGACACTCTCCTGGGATTGATCGGGTCGGTGGTCGGCGGCTGGATCTTCACGAAGCTGGGCATCGTTCACGAGAATACTTTTCTGATTTCACTCGCAGCCGCGACGGTCGGAGCAGTGGTGCTGGTTTCAATTGCGCATCTTTTTTTTGGCGGCCGCAACCATTAGCTGCGCGTCCCACTTGCCTCCAGCGGACTTTCGACGGCATGATCCTGAAGGCCCGGCGTGGTCTTGAGAAAATCCTCGGTTTTGGCTCGGCTCTCAACGAAGTGGTCGATCGAGCCCTGCGGGGAGCCGAACCGGTTGGTAGGCTTCAATGCTTCGGGAGCTTGGACCTTGTTGCTACGGTTCTGGAACGTTGGCAATGATGCCAGCATCGATCTTAGCGACGTCGCGGTTGGGGGCGGCCGGAGCGGCCATCACTTTCTCGATGATCATCCCCCGGGATATAATCCTCCGCCGCAGCGGTGTGTTCTATACACTCCGCAGCCGACCAGCGGTCCGGAACGATCTTGAAATTCCACTGCGCATCGGAAAGACCCTTGGTCGCATCGAGGACATCTTTCCTTGTGGATTCGAGGAGCTGCAGGGCCTTGTCCTTGTCCGTCTGCGAGAGTTGCTGCGCGCCAGGGCAGACCCGGTACAGGACATTATAAAAGTGCAACAAATAACGAGAGCCAACGGAGCCGAAATGCGCTTCATAATTTGCGCTTTCCCCAAAATTGGAATACGAGGCTCCCCCAAACGGTTCCCTGAAATCTGTGAAGGCCACGGAGAAGCGGCGCGCTGGCGGGTGGACTGCGCCCCGCAGGCATTGCGTTGCGAAGTAATACCGCGCTCGAAACCAGTGCGGCGATCATAACGCGGCAAAGGGCCAGCGAGGCGGTAACGGTCAAGAAAGTTCGCACCAGTGTGATAGGATTTTAGGTTCACCCAGTGGAGAGAAAGACTTCTTGAGCAAGCCTACGCAGACACTCACCGCGATTCCCCTCGGCGGTCTCGGCGAATTCGGAATGAACATGATGGTGTTCCGTTACGGCGACGACATCATCGTTGTCGACGCCGGGATGATGTTCCCGGAATCCGAATTGCTCGGTGTTGATCTGGTGATTCCGGACATCGCCTATCTGAAGCAGAACAGCGACCATGTCAGGGCAATCGTGTTGACTCACGGCCACGAAGATCACATCGGGGCGCTTCCGTATATATTACGTGATCTGAATGTTCCGATTTATGGGACGCGGTTTACGCTCGCGCTCGCCAAGAAGCGTCTCGAAGAAGCGGGCCTTCTGGAAATGGCAAAGTTGTTCGAGGTCACACCCGGGCGTCTGGTCGAGATCGGTCCCTACGAGATTGAGTTTATTCCCGTGACGCACAGCACGATTGATTGTGTCGCCCTCGCGATCCGAACTCCTCTGGGCGTGATCATCCATACCGGCGATTTCAAAATCGATCAGACGCCAGTAGACGACGCCCCGTTCGACCTACACGCGTTCGCGCGATACGGAAATGAGGGCGTGCTGGCGATGTTCAGTGACTCCACAAACGTCGAGCGGCCAGGGTTCACCCCGTCGGAAAGGGCCGTGGTTCCGCGGATCGAAGAGTTGACGCGGCTCGCTCCGCGGCGCGTCGTGCTGTCCTGCTTTGCGTCGTCCATTCACCGTATCCAGCAGGTAATCGACATCGCGGAGCGAGTAGCACGAAAGGTTGGGTTTGTCGGGCGCAGCATGGTCGACAACGTCGAGATTGCGCACGACCTAGGCTATCTGAGGATCCCGGATGGTATGGTGGTGCGGCCGCAGGATATCCGTGGATTCGATCCGAAGAAGCTGTTGCTGCTCGTAAGCGGTTCGCAAGCGGAACCCATGTCGTCGATGTCGCGAATCGCGGTTGACAACCACCGCCTCGTGACCATCGAAGAAAACGACACGGTAATTCTGTCGGCCAGAATCATTCCCGGTAACGAGAAAGCGATTTTCCGCATGCTGGATCATATGTTCCGCCGTCGTGCGTTGGTGTATTACGACAACTCCGGGGGGACGATTCACGTCAGCGGACACGCAAGCCAGGAAGAACAGAAATTGCTTTTGCGGCTGGTGAAACCGAAGTACTTCGTGCCGGTGCACGGGGAGTACCGCCACTTGTTCCGTCACGCCGCTCTCGCGCACCAGCTGGGTTGCGTCAGCGGAGAAATTCTCCTGTTGGAGAACGGAAAGTGCATCGAGTTTACAGAAGATGGGGTATTCCGGCGCGAACCCGTTACGGCAGGACGCGTCCTAGTGGACTCCGGCTCGCTCGAGGAGATTGAAGAAATGGTCGTGCGCGATCGGAAGCACCTATCGGAAGAAGGTGTTGTGATCCCCATCATCGCGATTGACAAACATACCGGGGAAATAGAGTCATCGCCGGAAATTGTCACCCGCGGCTTGATGAGCGAGAACGGCAACGAGTTTCTCGCCGGTGCGCGAGACGTGGTGGCACGAACGGTAGAGTCGTCGAACCTCGAAGAACGCGCAGACTGGTCGGTTATCAAGGAAAAAATCCGCATCGATTTAAAAAAGTACATCAACAAACAGACGTCCAAGCGGCCGCTGATCTTGCCGGTGATCCTGGAGGTTTAGACAAACGCGAAGCAGACTTCCGTCGCTTTGCCAAATTGCATGCAGTGAGGCAGCAACGATCGAACCCGTTCGCCGAAGACGGGGTCCCTGGCCTGAACCTCCTTTCGCTCGCATTTGAATTTCCCTTCGCCCTGTGCCAAGTAAGTGTCCATTCCTCGCCGGCTCGCAACATAGACGGCGATCGCGCGCCCTATGCTCTCTCCCTCGAATAGTGAACGGAAGCCTTCGACGCGGTGCAATCGTCGGCGATTGTGAAACCATCCTAGAACCGAGGTCGTACGCTTTACGGATGCGCAAATAGGCTAAAATCAGACGCTAATGGCAGACGTTGAGAACGCAGTTTCTAATTCTGACCAATTCCCTCCTCCGGCCTCTGGCACGCTCCACGGCGGGACGTCACGGGCGACGATGGTTTTCATCATCGTCACGGTGATGCTCGATTTTCTGGCCTTCGGAATCATTGCACCCGTGCTGCCCAACCTGATCATCCGCTTCGAGGGCGGAAACATCGCTCGAGCATCGGACGTTACCGGGTACTTTGGGTTCGTCTGGAACTTGATGCAATTCATTTTCTTGCCGGTGCTCGGAGCGTGGAGCGACCGTTTTGGGCGGAGGCCCATCATCCTGCTTTCGTGCCTGGGATTGGGCCTCGATTACATTTTCATGGCACTCGCTCCTTCGTTGAAATGGCTCTTTGTGGGCCGCGTGATTTCGGGGATCACCGCCTCGAACGTTTCGACTGCGTTTGCATACATAACGGACATCACGCCGCCTGCCGAGCGGGCGAAAAAATTCGGGATGCTCGGAGCGGCGTTCGGCGTGGGATTCGTAGTTGGGCCGGCCGTAGGCGGGATGCTGGGCCACTATAATCTGCGCGCGCCGTTTTGGGCAGCGGCGTGTCTCAGCCTGACCAACTTCCTGTATGGAATGTTTGTACTGCCCGAATCGCTCCCAAAAGAAAAGCGCGCGAGATCCGCCTGGCACATGGCCAATCCGCTTGGATCGCTGACTTTGCTGCGCTCACATCCAGAACTGGCGAGCTTGTCCATCGTCGTTACACTCTACTATCTGGCGCACCAATCGCTGCAAAACGTCTGGGTGCTGTACACCGAGTATCGATACGGTTGGAACACCAAGAGCGTCGGAATTTCCCTAGCGGTGGTGGGCGTTTGCGCGGTGATCGTCTCGGGCGGTCTCGTTGGGCCATATGTAAAAAAACTGGGCGAGCGCTTCAGTCTGGCATCGGGATTGTTTTATGGCGTTCTGGGATTCGCTGGGTTCGGTCTGGCCTGGCGCGGCTGGGCAGCCATCGCGGCCATTCCGTTCATTGCATTGTGGGGAGTGGCGGGACCGGCAATGCAATCACTGATGTCGCAGAGGGTAGACGCGTCGTCGCAAGGTAAATTGCAGGGCGCAATCAACTCGCTGCGCGCCCTTACGGGAATGGCGGGCCCGCTGCTGTTTACGCAAGTCTTCTCAGCGGCTATTTCCCCCGGAGCACCGGTTCATTTGCCGGGCGCACCGTATTTTCTGGCGGCGTTGTTGTTGTTGTGCGCTCTGCTGGTGGCTGTGGCGGTAACGCGGCACGTCGTCGTTTCGCACCGAGCCGCTTAAAAGCCGACTGAACTTGCGATCAGCCAACCCTCTCCCGCATTTCCGTAAGATCCAGAAAACCGATGCTGGGAATCGGCTTTCTTGATTCCGCGAGCGCCGCGGTATAGGCTTATTTGCGAACCACAAAGGTGCGCCTTTCGACAAACGAGGGCACGCGAGAAGGTAAACCGTAAGCAGCATTCGGAACGACGTAAGGGAGGAGCTTACATGGCAACAGCGACGAGCGCAATTGAGCCAAAGGTGAAAATCAGTGCAACAAAACTACTGATCAACAACAAGTGGGTCGAAGCGACTTCGGGAAAGACCTTTCCGACAATCAACCCCTCAACCGGGGAAACCTTAGTGCAGGTGGCGGAAGCCGATGCCGCCGATGTGGACAAAGCCGTAACCGCGGCGCGCACAGCCTTCGAAAAAGGGCCGTGGCGAAGGAAGATGAGCGCAGCGCAGCGCGGCGTGCTCCTGAACAAACTGGCCGACCTCATCGAGAAGAACAAGGAAGAACTGGCGGAGCTCGAGTCGCTCGACAACGGTAAGCCGTATCACGTCGCGCTCGCGGCGGACCTGCCCCTCACAATCGCCTGTTACCGCTATTACGCGGGATGGGCCGACAAGATTCAAGGAAAGACGATTCCCGTTCAGGGAAACTATTTCTGCTACACCAAGCACGAACCGGTGGGAGTCGTGGGCCAGATCATACCCTGGAATTTTCCCTTGTTGATGCAGGCGTGGAAACTGGGACCGGCGCTCGCCGCAGGGTGCACCGTGGTCCTGAAACCGGCCGAGCAGACACCCCTGACGGCGCTTCGGGTCGGCGAACTGCTCTTGGAGGCCGGTTTTCCCGAAGGCGTCGTAAACCTGTTGCCGGGCTACGGACCGACGGCGGGAGCGGCAATCGCGCGCCACATGGATGTAGACAAGGTGGCGTTCACAGGTTCGACGGAAGTGGGCCACCTCATCATGAGGGCCGCGGCCGACACCAACCTAAAGCGAGTGACGCTCGAGCTTGGCGGAAAGAGCCCGAACATCGTATTCGCCGATGCGGACATGGACGAGGCCATCGAAGGAGCCCACTTTGCGCTGTTCTTCAACCAGGGCCAGTGCTGTTGTGCGGGCTCGCGGCTCTACGTCGAGGAGAAGGCCTACGACCACTTCGTAGAAAAGAGCGTCGAGCGCGCCAAGAAGCGCACTGTCGGCAATCCGTTTGACAAGAAGACCGAGCAGGGCCCGCAGGTCGATCAGGACCAGTTCAACAAGGTGATGAGCTACATCGAGTCCGGAAAGCAGCAGAAGGCTAAACTGCTCGCGGGCGGAAACCGAGTGGGCGACAAGGGCTACTTTATTGAGCCGACCGTGTTCGCCGACGTCCAAGACAATATGAAGATCGCGCAAGAGGAAATCTTTGGGCCTGTGATGTCCATCATGAAGTTCAAAGACATCAACGAGGTCGTAGAACGCGCCAACAAGTCGCTGTACGGTTTAGCGGCAGCGGTATGGACCAAGGACATCAGCAAGGCCCATGCCATCGCGGATGGAGTACGCGCGGGCACGGTGTGGGTCAATTGCTACGACGTGTTCGACGCTGGGGCGCCATTTGGCGGCTTCAAACAGTCGGGCATTGGCCGCGAACTCGGCGAATATGCGTTGTCGAACTATACCGAGGTGAAGACAGTCACGGTAAAGATGTAAGACTGCCAGATAAGGGGTCCAGCGCCGCTGGACCCCTTATCAAAAAGGGCCAAGAGCCTTCGAGGGATGGGTTTGAGGACGGGAACGCGCAGAGGCCGTGATAGCATTGGCCGCAACGATGGCCATAGCGATTCGGCAATATGAGGCCCGTGACTTCGGTGCCCTCTACAGGCTTGATCAGGTGTGTTTCCCTCCAGGGATTTCCTACAGCAAATTTTCTCTGCAATATTTCTTGAATCTTCCGACCGCGGACTGTCTTGTCGCGGAAGGAGGAAAAAAGCTGGCGGGATTTATCCTTGCCGAGGCCAATCCCCCGCTTGCTCACATTATTACACTCGACGTTGCGGAAGAGCATCGGCGGAAAGGTGTCGGTACTGCTCTACTGGCAGAGATGGAGAAACATTTCCAATATCACGGCGTCCATTCGGTGCTGCTCGAAACGGCAGTGGACAATGAGCGTGCCATTGCCTTCTGGCTACATCACGGTTATCGTACGGAAGCAGTCTTGAAACGGTATT
>DATFTB010000013.1:0-38585 GCA_035262325.1 Candidatus Acidiferrum sp. | reverse complement strand
GACAACGCCGACCCGCCCTTGAAGTTGCGTCCCCGCGGATTCCCGTGAATGCGCCTGTGAAATCGCAAAGGCCCGGCCCGCCGCATTCCCAGAAATTGTCTTTGCGAAAGGAGAATCCAATGAGAATTCGTTCGGTGTTTTTTCTTATTGGATCGTTGGCTGTAATCGTACTGCTTTCTGCGGTGCCAGCGTGCGGGCAGTATGGTGGGGTCTTGCCGGGGCCGGGCTGGCAGGTGATGAAGGCGGAGTGGGGAGCCGGGAACCGCTGGGCGGACGTGACTTCGCAGGTGCGAATGCTACTGTCGGGAAACGGAATGGTGAAGGTGAATAACCAAAACATGGGCAGCGACCCGGCGGTGGGCGCGGACAAGATTTTGCGGATCCAGGCGCGGAACAACCAGGGGCAGTCGCGTGCCTTCACTTTCAAAGAAGGAAGCGTGATTGATGCCAGCCAGTTCTACAGCTATGGAGGCGGAGTTGGAGTAGGCCCGGGCCCCGGGTGGCAAGTCATGTTTGCCGACTGGGGCGCTGGAAACCGCAGAGCGAACGTGACGGACCGGGTGCGTGTGCTGCTCTCAGGAACGGGTATGGTGAGGGTGAACAACCAAAACATCGGCAGCGACCCGGCGGTTGGAGCGGACAAGACGCTGCGGATTTCGGCGCGGGACGGCCGCGGCCAGGTCCGGGAATTCACCTACAAGGAAGGGTCGAACATAGATGCGAGCCAGTTCTACAACTACGGTGGTTATCCCGGCGGAGGAGGCAGCGTACCGCCGAGGCCAGGGCCAAACCCAGACTACGGAGTTTTGCAGATTGTACGCGCGTATTACGGGCTGAACCAGAGGACAAACGATGTGACGCAGCGAATGCGTGGGATGGTGCGTAACGGCAGTTTGGCCGTACAAGTGAACAACAACAATATGGGCGGCGACCCTGCGCCGGGAGCGGACAAGGTGTTGACGGTGATCTACCGTGTGAATGGCAGGGAGCAGTCATCTACAGTGCGAGAGGGCAACATGCTGCGCATCCCGTAGGGCGCGCAATATAAGCTTTAGCCGCCGGGTTGAAACCCGGGGATCATTGGACGGGTTGCCAAGATTTGCCGTTGTTCGCGGTGGAGAATTTCTTGCCGCCGGCGGCAGTGAGCGTAGCCGAAGAGGCGTCCGTGGCCGAGATGGCAGTGAAATCGGCTGGGGATGGGGCGTGGACCTTTTTCCAGGTGACGCCATCGCTCGTGCGGTAGATTGTGCCTTTTGCACCCACAACCCAGCACACGTTCGGAGCAGGAGCACTGCCGGCAGCGAGTTCCGCGTTAGCGCTGACGAGCTGACCATTCCAGGTTGCACCGCCGTCCGTTGTGCGGGAAATGAATCCCCCTCTGGTCAAGCGATAACGAACCTGCGGGTCGGGCGTCCGAACCGGGATATCTGTGGATCTTTCCTCGATGACGAGGGTGCCCTGAGCGGATGGTTGATTTGGCTGCTGGGGAGCAGCGAGCAGGAGACAGGTGAAAAAAAGACAGGTTTGAGGAAGCATGGGTTACCTCGTCCGGAGAGACGTACGGGGAAGGGCCAGAAGGCGGCGAAGTTAGTGCCCGGGCAGCGCCGAGGTGCCGACGACGAGATATTCATATTTTTTGCCGTCGACCTTGAACTTTGCCTTGTTCTTATCGACGGTGAACTGGATGGGGGTGTTGGCGGGAAAGACGTGCTCTTCGGCAGGCTTTTGCTGCCGAAGCTGATATTCCGCTGTCGTGGTGCGCACAACATATTGGTGACAGAGCAAGGAGGTGGAGGTCTTGCCCTTTTTCTTGGAGCCACATTCGACAGATTGCATGGAGACGATTGTGCCAGACGTAGGAGTTTTGTCGGCAAAAGCGAGAGAGGCCGAGAGAACGGCTGCAGAGAGCGAGAAAGCAGCAAATTTGAACTTCATGGGTTCCCTCCTTGGGACCAGGGATAGAACTCGCGGTTCCGGGCAGGAACACGCCGAGTCCGGTGCAAAGCCACAGACAACCATCAAAACAACCACAGGCTGTAAAGTCGTCAATCGGCGCAGTGGACAAAGTGAGACTGAGTCCATTGTAGACCCCGGGCGGTGTGGGCAAAAGCGGAATTTGCAAGGAGGATCTTTATCGGGGGTGCATGCCGGCACAAGGCTAGCTGGTGCGAATCGCAGGGTGGCAGGGGAGAGAGCCATGGCGGACGTAAAAGTGCGCGGGTCGCGCCGCCGTTGCCAAGCAAGCGATGATGTGTACGCGGAGCAGATTGAACACGAACGGAAAGAAACCGACGAGTTTCTGCGTTCGCCGATGAGTCCATTACTGCTGGCGGGGACGATAACTTTTGAGCACCATGGTGTGGCCTGCGAGAGCGCCACAGCGTGTGGGAACAGTTTACCGCAGGGGGAGCGGCTTGTGTTCGAGGCGGGGTCTAAAATAACGGTTACTGTAAATGGCGAGCCAGCGCCACAGCACATATTCCAAACTGAAGGTGACGGATGGACCGAAAGCTACGGTCCGTGTGAGAGACTTCATTCGACTCCGGGCGAAGCCAAGGTGCGCCGCTTGAGATCCTTCGTCAACCTGCCGGGGGGCAGGCGGGCTCGGGATGGCCGTCGAGAGAGGCGAACAGAATGATCAGCTCTTTTTGGAGGTGACGGCGAAGAATGCGGCGGCGCGCTGGTGAACCTTTTTGCTGTCGCACTTCGGGCACTTGACCTTGCCTTTCTCGTACTCTTCCAGTGTGAGGGTGATGTCAAAAGACTTCTTGCATTCTTCGCAATAATATTCGTAGCGAGGCATCGAGACCTCCGAAGAACTCGAGAGGGGCGGGGTTCTAAATAGTTCTAAATAAGCGTATACGCTTGGGGGATGGCGGCGTCAAGGCAGACGCAAGGGAACAGAGGACGTCCCCGGTGGTCGAGATCACACCCATGACGCAAGAATCGGTGACCAGGCGTGCGCCTTTTGGGGCCTGGCTAAGTTCAAATACTGTGGACCAGAGAGTCTCGGGCCATCGGCGCAAGCGCCAACTCTTCTGAAACCAAGATCAATCGCGAAGGCGCAAGGGCGCTCCTCCCTTCCTGCGTGAGGACAGGACTTCACAGCTCAACGCAAGGAGCCGCCCTTACAACGGCGGTTGGGCCGCCTCGGCGTTATTGCGCAGCGGCTTTGGATTGGCCACCGTGCGCTTCGGCGTGAGCCTTGGTGGCTTCCGAGGCGTGCTCGGAGGCGTGAAGCATGTGGGCGTGAGCGACATGGGCGTGGTGCGCGGCAGCTTGATGGTCGCCCGATTCGTGGTGAGAAGCAGCCTCGCGATGATGCCGAGCAGCATGTTCGTGGTGTTCGGCAGCCTTTTCGTGATGTTCGACGGCGTTCTTGGCCATGGTTGACTCCTTGGGTGAGATGACTGGCGCGGATTCTGGCTGGAAGGTACCGCCGGGTTCATTAACAAGACATGACCAGCGGGTGAAAATTGAGACAGCGGCCGGGCGCCACAGGCCTTCCGGTAGGTGACAACAACGGAGCGTACCACTCCAAAAGCTAGATGAGGTGGGTGTGGCGGGCGGTGAGGGAGGCGATGCGGTCAAGGCGGGGCGTGAAGCCGATGCCGGGGGTGGTCGGGACGTGGATGGTGCCGTGCGGCGTCACAGTGACTTCGGGATCAATGATGTCTTCTTGCCAGTAGCGCTTGCTCGCGGTGACATCGCCGGGGAGCGAGAAGTTCGCAAGCGTAGACAAGGCGATGTTCTGAGCGCGGCCGATTCCGGATTCGAGCATGCCTCCGCACCAAACGGGAATTTCGTGGCGCCGGCACAGGTCGTGGATGCGCTTGGCTTGAAGATGGCCGCCGACGCGTCCGAGTTTGATGTTGATGATTTTGCACGCCCCGAGCGCGATGGCGGCTTCCGCGTGTTCGTAGGTGTGGATGCATTCGTCGAGACAAATCGGAGTCTGGAGATTCTTCTGAACTTCGACGTGACCGAAGAGGTCGTCCCAGCCTAGCGGTTGCTCGATCATCATGAGGTAGAAGCCGTCGAGCTGCTTGAGCAGGGGCCAATCATCTTTGCGATAGGCGGAGTTGGCATCGACCGTGAGTTTGACGCGCGGAAAATCCTGGCGGAGACGTTGGACGGCTTCTAAGTCTTTGCCGGGCTTTATTTTGATCTTGACGCGTTGGTAGCCGGAGGCCAGTTCCCTTTGCACGGTGGCGGCGAGTTCATCGAGGGAGTCTTTGATGCCGATTGAAACGCCGCAGGGGATCTCGGTTCGCTCTCCGCCGAGGAGTTTCCACAGCGGACGATTTTTGAGACGGGCTTCAGCGTCCCAAATCGCCGTCTCGATGGTGGCTTTGGCCATGTTGTGTCCGCGAACGGGCTCGAGCAGGGGCCAGACGCAAGCGGCGGAGATTAGTTCCCTGCCCTTCAGCATGGGCCAGAGATAATCTTTGAGAATGTGCCAGCAGGTCTCGGTGTCTTCCGGGGAGTAGAAGGGATTTTCGCCAGCCGTGCATTCGCCCCACCCTGAGACGCCGTCGACGTTGACTTCGGCGAGGATGATACGGCGCTCCGTGACGCGATCCACGCTGGTTTCAAAGGGGGTGACGAGCGGGAGATGGATTTCGCGAAGAGTCAGAGAGTGAATGTGCATAAGCGGCTATAAATTAGCAGTTTGAGTGAGGAGTGAGAAGAGCGGAGTCAGGGAGTTTTGGAAAAGCGCAATGGCTCAGACCCGCAGGGACGGAGATGACTCCACGGAGTTGTCGCAGGGTTGATTGGTTGCCGCGATCCCTCCCCTGCGAGTCGTCAAGAATTGGCGACCATCGGCTCGCCTCGACAGCTTACAGTGATGCGTTGGCCCCCGGACTAGGCCCCGACGATCGGGTGAAAGCCTGCCTGGGGCGGGCCAGCTGGCGCGAAAGGCAGGATCAGAAGTCGCTGTAGGGGGCGAGGCAGTAGTCGACTCCGGAGACCGTGGACCGGACTCCGAGAACAGCATAGCCTTTGGAGAACCAATCGATAAATTCGCCACGGATGCGCGACTGGATTTCGATGAGTGGGGTCGTCCCGGAAGCGGTTGTCGCTTGAAGGCTCGAAGGGAGCGCTCGGACAAACTCGTCCTGCGCTACAGCTTCGGAGTGCCCGCCGACAGAAACGGCACTGCGACTAGCGGCGGGGATGGGCAGGTGAACGTGGGCGGGACATTCGCGTGGTCCGGGGTCGAGGTCGTTGACCGCGGCGACGACGCGCTTGGTATCCAGATGCCATTCGACGAGCAGGCGATCGGTGGGCAAGCCGCGGTGCAGTGGGCTCGTGGTGATGCCATAGAAGTTTGCAATGTAGCGGCGGCAGATGGCGCCGAGGCGGTTGATGTTGAAGTGAGCGTTTTTTGCTTCGAGAGGATCGAAGGTCCATTCGACGAGGCGAATGCCGCGGCGGAGAGCGTCTTCGCGCTGAAAGAGCTTTAGATAGCGGCCGACGCGTCTGTCGCGGTGCGAAGGAAGAACGCCGGTCATGTGCGAGTGAAGGTAGGGCTTCTGGCCGCGGAGACCAACGTACGCTTTCGTGAAACCGACCATGAGGTGACCATCGAAGGCGCCGAGTACTTGGCCCCCGGTGTGGTCGGCGATGACGAGGGTGACATAAGGCTCAGTATCGAGGTCGCTGTCGCCCCAGACTTCGCGGGCGATCTGGACACAGCGGCGGAACTCGTCGAGGGTGTGGAGTGGGCGGACGGCGATATCGGCGGTCATGGGGATTCTGCAACTATAAGTTATCAGTTTTCAGTTTTGAGTTCAGAGAAAAGCAAAACGCAGAGGCTAGCCGCGGGGGATGGCGCTCGTCCGACGTCGGCGCTGCGCAAGGAATTCTTGGTTGTCGGTTGTCGCCGGAAGCTCGTTGCGTTTGGATTGCTCCCAGAGGGATTCCATTTGGGCGCGGGGGATGTTGGCGAGTGTGGTGCGTTGCTCGCGCGCGGCGCGTTCCATTTCGCGGAAGCGGCGAGAAAACTTCGCTGAAGCGTTCTTGGCGGCGATCTCCGGGTCAACGTTGAGGAAGCGGGCAAGGTTGATGACGACAAACAGGACATCGCCGAGTTCAGATTCGATCCGCCGCGGGTCCTTTTGCGGAGCCGCAAGGGCGGCGCGGAGCTCGCGGGTTTCCTCGTTGAGTTTCTCGAAGATGCCGTCGACGTTGTCCCAGTCGAAACCGATGCGAGCGGCTCTGCGTGTGAGCTGGTAGCCTTCGAGCAGGGCGGGAAGAGTGGAGGGGATGCCGTCCAGCATTGAACCTTGGGAAGTAGAGAAGGCGGAGGATGGAGAAGAGGTTTCAGCGCCTTCCTTTACCTCCTTTGTTTCCTGGGCCTCCTCTTTTTTGGTGAGGCGCTCCTGCGCCTTGATAATCTCCCAGTTGCGGAGGACCGCGGCGGCGTCCTTGGCGCGCTTTTTGCCGAAGACGTGCGGGTGGCGGCGAATCATCTTCTCGTAGATTTCCCGGATCACGTCGGCGATGGAGAAGCGGCCTTCTTCCTGAGCGATTTGGGCGTGGAACAGCACCTGGAGAAGGAGGTCGCCGAGTTCTTCGGCGAATTTGGCGTCATCGCGGGACTCGAGGGCGTCGAGGACTTCGTAGGCTTCTTCGATGAGATAGGTTCGCAGCGTAGCGTGAGTCTGTTCGCGATCCCAGGGGCAGCCGCCGGGGGAACGGAGGCGGGACATGACGGCGACGAGTCTTTCGAAAGCGGGCCCGACTCCATGTGGACGGCCGGATTTCGATTTTAGCGAGCCCCGGGCGGAGCGTTGGGAAGGTTTGCGCTTGGATTTACGAGCGGCCATGAGGAGTTTTCAGTGATTAAGTTATCAGGTTTCGGTTCCTGAGAAAAACGGTAAGCCTCGACAAGGCGCGCTGGTTGAGAATTCTTGTGGCGCGAAAAACGCACGCCTGCACTATGACAGCGCTTTGGCACCGGCGTGGATTCGAAAAAGCAGGGGCTCCGGTCGAAATGAGATGTTCGCGGGGCGGCGGGCAGCTCCACGGACAGAAGCGGTCCGCCTCCTGCGAACTCCGCGCCAGCGCAAGGCCTGACCGAGTGGAAGGTTTGATTCGCATTGTGGGCCGAGTTCACAGGACGTGCAAGCTTGCAATCGGTGGCTCGAAGGGGTACGAGCAGGATCAGGAGATGTAAACTTTGTGCAAAGAATGAAGTTGATTGCGTTGCCGGATCGGTCAGCCGAGAAGGATCATCAAGGTCGAATCTCCGAGAGGATTGAAGTTTGGAGCGTTTGACCCCCTCGCGGTGGCCCGGTTGACATGGAGTTAGGTCTGGGAGGAGTTATGCAGCGACGCATGGTGGGGGCAACATTCTTGGCAGCAGTAACGAGCATCGGGACCACGCTGATGACACGCCCGCAGGAAAAGCCGCCGCACAGCACCGCTTTGCGGGTGGTGCTTGCGGGCATGGTGCATGGGCACGTGGATGGATTTTTGGCGGCTGCGGTGAAGCGGAACGATATCGAGATTGTAGGTGTGGCGGAACCGGACCGCGCGCTGTTTGACATGTACGCGAAGAAATACGCGTTGGATGCGAAGTTGTATCACGCGGATTTGGAAGAAATGCTTAACGCGACGCATCCGGGCGCGGTGCTGGTGTACACGAACACGTTTGATCACCGGAGAGTGGTGGAGACTTCCGCGAAGTACGCTGGCGGCACACAGCCAGGGGCGACGACGAAGCAGAAACCGCCGGCCGTGATGATGGAGAAGCCGCTGGCAGTCAGCGCGGAGGACGCGCATGCGATTGCTCGTGCGGCGGAAGAGGCGAGAATGCCGGTGCTCGTGAACTACGTCACAACCTGGGCACCCAGCAGCCGCGGGGCGTACAACGTCGTGCATACGGGCGAGATTGGCGAAGTGCGTAAGCTGGTGGCGCACAACGGACACAAGGGCCCGAAGGAGATCGGTGTGGGGCCGGAGTTTTTGGGATGGTTGACGGACCCGAAACTGAACGGCGGCGGAGCCCTGTATGACTTCGGCTGCTATGGCGCGGTTTTTATGACTTGGCTGATGGGCGGGGAGCCGCCCCTGACGGTTACGGCCGTGACGCTGCAGATCAAGCCAGAGGTTTATCCGAAGGTCGATGACGACGCAACGATTATTCTGACGTATCCGAAAGCGCAGGCGATCTTGCAAGCGTCGTGGAACTGGCCGTTTGATAGAACTGACCTGGAGGTCTATGGACAGACCGGAACGGTCGTCACTCGCGGACGCGATGCGATAGAGGTACGGCGGGCAGGAGAGACAGAAGCAAAGCGCGTTGCTGCGAAACCCGTCGAGCCACCGAATGACGACCCGCTGACCTATCTGAGGGCGGTGGCGATGGAGGGGATGAAGCCGGAAGGGATGTCGTCGCTGGAGTTGAATGTGGTGGTGGCGGAGATACTGGACGCCGCGAGGCAGTCGGCAAAGACCGGGAAGACGGTCGCTTTTCGGTCGTTAGCAAAAAGCTAAAAGCTCTGACCGGGGGGCGACCGGCCTCCCTTCGCGGCTCAGGGCAAAAGCCCTTAGGGGCTCGGGGCAAGACGAAGCTGGGCAATACAGAACCTAACTGTGGGCCGGTCCGAGGAAATAAACTTGACAGGAAGCGGACTTCGCGGTTCACTGACGCGTTAGAAGCGAGGCGGAGGACGGCTGTTCCGCGACGACATGTACCGCCACCACCTGCTCTGGTAGAAGAAACAGGCAACGAACGGGTAGCAAAAGTGAGTACCAAGGCCGGCAGGCGGGGGTTCATGCGCCAGGCGAGAGGTTTCTTGTTCGTCGCGGCGGCGCATGTGCTGTTCATGCCATTTGGCGCGACACGCGCGCGACAGGAACCGTCCGGCAATTCCCCACAACAAGACACGGCAAAGACGGAAACGGCGACCCTGCGGGTGTGCCTGCGACTCGAGGACGAGACTGTGTTCCTGGGGAGAGCGCAGGTCCGACTAACGCTCAACGAAGGCCGCACGTTAGAAACTGCGATCCCCGAGTTGCTCGGGGAAGCACGATTTTCTGAAGTGCGTCCCGGAAAATATGAAGTGGAGGTGAACGCCGTCGGGTATGAAGCAGCGCCCTTGAGCACGGACGTCGGAGCCGAGGTGAGACACAGGACGCTGTTCGTAGTGATGAGACCGATTTCCAGCCATTTGGATGCGGAGAAAAACCCGCCCGCGGAAATGAAGGAGAAAATCAAAGAGGAGACACCGGCGAAGTCTCCTGAGGAAGCGTCGTCGCTCCTGCCTACCCCGAAGTCCAACGGAACCGTCGAGCGGAACTACTGGATGGCGCACGAACTGGACGCCGTCGTGCCACCTGTAGACGCTTCGGTGGCGTGTCCAACCGAGAAAGTGCTGCAGGGCGTCGGTGAGCGGATGGAGGAGTTCACCAGCAACCTGGAAAGGTTCGCGGCCACGGAACTTGTGCAGCACTACGTTGTGAGCGGCCAGAAGCTGAAGGGCGGTCCTGACTCGCGGAAGTTCGATTACGTGGTGACGGTGTCGCAGAACCGCGTGGGAACATTCCTCCTGGAAGAGTACCGGAATGGCCAGGCGGGTCCGGACAAGTTCCCTGCCCACGTCGCGACGCTCGGATTGCCGGCGATGGCCCTACTGTTTCATCCCCAACTGGCGGCCGATTTCAACTTTGTGTGCGAAGGGCTCGGCGAATGGGAAGGACGCCCCGTCTGGCAGGTGCATTTCGCACAAAGAGACGACCGGCCCGTTCGGATGCGCGCGTACGTGGTGAACGGCAGGGTGTTTGACGTGCGCATGGACGGGCGGGCGTGGATCGATCCGGGAAGTCTCCAAGTGATACGAATGGAAACGGAACTGATGGCGCCAATCCCACAGATCGAGTTGACGGCCGAACATGTCGCGATTGATTACGAACAGGTGCAATTCCGCACGCAGAAGATCCAGATTTGGCTGCCGCGGCAAGGCGAATTGTACGTGGAACGGCGCGGCCACCGTTACTACCGGAAGCACACGTTTTCCGACTTCCAGGTGTTCAACGTGGATACGTCGCAGAGTATCCAGGCGCCGAAGGAATCGTACAGCTTCACAAATACATCTGACCGGGATATCGCGGGGGTGCTGACGGTGGTGCCGCTGACCGGCGAGGCAGGCAGACCGATAACGTTGAAATTTACGGTGCCGGCGCGAGGGCGCGTGTTCAAGGTGGTGGGGCCTGGAAAAGATGTGAACCTGCCGGTGGCGGAGGTGGGGTCGGCGACATTTGCGCACAACGGCGGGGACGGAAGCATTAAGGTAGATGCGAATCTCGCGAGACAAACGACGCTCGATGTGATACCGGGGACGGTGATTGGGAATCAGCAGAGCCGTGATCAGTAAACGGGGCACCAGGAACCCAGGACGCGGCGGCTGCGCCGGCGACCATCAACTCCGGCTAGAACTCCACAAGACGATCCCCTGGTGATTCAGGGTGTGGACCAGTAACGGCTGAAACCTACGTAGTCTGAGGGTAGGTTCTCGAGGATGGTGCGACGGAGCTCGAGGATGTCGACAGAGCCGAGTCGTTGGTAAAGGATCCTGCCATCGGCGCCGAGAAGAACAGTGTACGGAACGGCGGAATCCCACTTGGGATCGAACGCGACCTGCAGGGCAGCGGTGTCTTCGGAGGCGAAAAGGAGATTGCGTCCGGTGGAATGAAAATGCTGCAGCATGCGGAGGACGCCAGGCTTTTCATCGGGCATGTTGGTAGCGACGGTGACGTAGGCGAGGTCGCGGACCGAATACATTCGAAAGGTGTCTTCGAGATCGGGAAATTCATCGATGCAGGCGCCGCACCAGGTGGCCCAGAAATTGATGAGAGTCAGTTTGCCGGAGCCGTTGGCCCGGAGGGATTTGAGGTCGTCGGCGGAAGCCAGAGAGACATCGACAGCCTTGGAATCGAGCTTGCGGAGAGCGGCGATGCGCTCGGCCTGCTTTTCAGCCCATTTCGTGGAACAGCCGAAGACGCCCGTGTGTGTTGCCGGCGGATCTTTGTGGGCGAGAAGCGCCTCGATGACGTTGCGGGCGTCATTGGTTTTGACGAGTTCAGTGCGATAGCTGTTGTCCACGCGGCCTTCGTAGCGGAGGTGGCGGGTCTCGTCGAAGATGAAAACGTGCGGCGTGGCTTGAGGCCCGTAGGCGCGGGCGGCTGATTGTGTTTCGCCATCGTAGAGGTAGGGATAGCGAAGATGCTTGTATGCGACGCGAATTTTCATTTCGTCGAGCGAGTCGCTGATGTCGGAGGAGTCGAGTTCGTCGATGCGGAGGGCCTTAGGGTCGTTGGGCTGAATGGCAACGAGTGCCACACCACGATCGCGGTAGTCGTCAGCGAGTTGCTGGATGCGTTGTTCGTACATTTGCGCGATAGGGCAATGGTTGCATGTGAAAACGACGACGAGGACGGGGCTCGAAGAATAATCGGCGAGCGAATGCATTTTGCCATCGACACCCGGGAGAGAGAAATCAGGAGCCACAGAGCCCGTAGCGAGGATCGGGTGAGTTTGTTGCGCCGCAAGGAAGGTCGGAAAGAGAAGAAGGACGAAAAGACGGAACGGTTTCAAAAGGCCTCCGAGATTAGCGGGAAATAGGTTTCCACTTGTTCAGGAAGGCAAGGATGTCTTCGGGAGCGAGAGAACGGGCGGCTTCGAATTCGCCGCGCCTCTGGCTGAAGAGGAGCTTGCCGTCGGAATCGAGGACGGCAATGGCGGGGACGCCGCGGTCGAGAGGGACGTCGTATTTCTTGGCCACGTCGAGATTTTTGTCCATGTGGCCGATGTCGATGTGAACTACTTCGAAGGATTCGTCGACGGTCGGAGCAATTTCCGGGCTATGGAAGGCTTCATCGAGGACGTGGCAATCGAAGCACCAGTTGCCGCCGAAGACGACGAGGACACGTTTGTGGGCCGCGGCGGCGGCATGCAGAGTTTTAGCGATTTGCTTGTTGGGGTCGGCCTCGGAATCGTAGATGTCCTTGTCGTTGAGCGGCGGGCGAATGCGCGCGGCCGGGGAATGCTGGGAAACCAGAATGAGCTGCTGATCGCCGTGCTGCAACCATCCCTGGGAAAGAACCAGATATTCCTTATGAAGAGCATGGCCTTCTTTCAAGGTTAGAGTGACTTGCAGAAGGAAGAGATGAAGCCTCGGGTCGGGCACCTTGCGATCGGCGATTACGTAGCTGAGATCGGTGAGGCCCTTGGATTTCCACGAAGTCCAAAACGCGACTTCGTCGTGGAGCGCAAGCGGTTTGCCGGAGGACGTGCGGAGGCTTGGAGGAGGCTCCTCGGAATAGAGGGCGGCTAGAGAGGCCGAATCGCCGGAGAGCACCGCGGATCGCCATTTGTCGACGGTGGTGGAAGGGTCAAATTCGAACTGTCGGGCGAACGCCGGAGCCATGAGAAGCAGAAAAAGGGGGACGAGCAGCGAAAGACGCGGCATTGGGCCTCCAGGAGAAGAAAATGATAGCAGATGTGGGCAAGAGAGTTGTTCAGGGTCGCGCTTGGCAGTTCTCAAAAAGAGGCCGTGCCGTTCGAGCGGGGTGTAGTTCGAAAGTAGAATTGGGCAAGGTCAGGCGGAGGCGGCGTGAACGCTGTCGCGAGCAGCGGGTGCCGCGAAACGTGGGGGCGTCGGGAGGAACGGGAGGCGATGCGGCGTGGCGAGGCGAGCGCCGATCGAGCAATGCGCTTGTTTGACAAAGCCATATGGGTCGGCGAAACTAATGGTTTGTGCAATTCGCCTAAGGAGCGATAGATGGCGCAAGGTCAGCCTACTAAAGTCAAGAAGAAGAAAAAATCCGTACTGAAGCGGGCGGCGCAGTCCCTCGAACGAGCGGAAGTGAAGCGGGCGAATCGGACGCGTGTGCGCACCGCGATCAAGCGTCTCCGAACTGCACTCACAGCGGGCGATGCAACCGCGGCCGGCAACCTGCTCCATCCCACGATGTCGGCGATCGATCAGGCCATCACCAAAGGCGTTCTTCACGAAAACACCGCCAACCGCTACAAGTCCCGTCTGAACCTCGCTTACAACCAGCTGAAAACCAAAGCCACCGCGAAATAGGCCGGGTTTTCCATTCAGCCATGGTGTGGAATCGCTCACTGCTCTAGGCCGACTCTAACTCCTTGGGGCTGCTCTGGCACCGCTCAATTGCCAGACAAGAAATTCCATCACGGCGCGAACGTCTTTTGTCCCGCTCTTCAGGCGGTCGTCGGCTTCGCGTAGAGCGCGGAGGCCGTCGAGCAACCGTTCTTTGGAGATTCTGCGGGCGCACTGCAGGGCCAGTTCCGCTTGTTCCGGGCGCATGCCGAGTGCTCGAGCTGCCTGCCAGCCATTGGAAGCGCCGCGCAGTTCGCTGGCTTCGACCAGTTTCCTGTACATCCAGGCCATTCCGCCAATCATCATTACCGGTTCTTCGCCTTCGCGGAGCAGACGGTCAAAAAATTCGAGGGCCTTGGCGGGCTGCCGCGTGGCCAAGAGGTCGGCCACTTCCCAAATGGTCGCGCCTTTTTCGGAGATGACCAGCGCGCTAATGTCTTCGCGCCGTAACCACTTTCGGTCCGCCGCGTAGGTGGCGAGCTTGGTTACTTCGGTCTTCAAGCGCATCAAGTCGCCGCTGACAAATTCCGCGAGATCTTCGGCGGCACCTTTTTCAAACTCGACCCCGTGCTCCTTGGCCAAAACTTTCGCGAGGCTCACGGCGGTTCGGACGCGTTCGTCCAGGTTCTCTCCCAAACTTACTTCAACCACCAGGGCCTTCTCGGCGAGCAGCTTCGCCAATCGCATGCGCTGATCCAAATTCGACGCTTCAATGACCAGGGTCGTGAAGGGCGCGGGGTTTTCGAGGTAGGCCTCGAGACTTTGCGTCGCCGCCTCGCGGGCCTTCTCTCCGAGCTTTTCGATCGCCTCGCTGTTTTCAAGGAAGACGAGCTGGCGTGGCGACAACATGGGAAGGGTCCGTGCCTGGTCCATGGCGGCTTGCACTTCGCTGCGGTCAGCCGAAAAACGGGACACCGCCCAGGTGCGGGCGGCTTCGGCAACATATTTGTCCATCAATTGTGCGCGGCACTCATCGCGCAAGTAGGGCTCGTCGCCCAGCAGGAGCAGCGCGCGAACCGGCTTCCCCTTTCGCAGGTGCTCAGCAAACGCGGCGGTGGAGAGACGCGGCATCAGTAGTTCTCCGTTACCGCCGCCACCAAGCGGGTGGCAAAATCCTGCGCCATGCGGTCGAGCGCGGGCTGGCCTTCCTGAAAGAAGCTTTCGACGTCGCCGCGCACATTCGGTGAAGGAGCGCTCGTAGCCAACTGGTATTCGTTTCGAAAGACGAAGTTGTCGGTGTGATAGAGAACCTTGTCGTTGTCGCGCTCGGTCAGAGTCACTTCGCACTTCATCGTAACCATCATGGCGGTGGCCTGGGCCAGGGTCGAGCCCGAGGTCGAACTGGCGCTCTGGAACAGCAGCGGTACCACTTCGAGGCTGAGCACTTTGCCCGTCAGAACCGCATCTCCGGTTTGCGGGTCTGACACGATCTTAAAATTCGTCTTCGATAAGAACTCATGGATTGTCGCCGCCGTCAACTTCTGTTCGATCTTGTAGGTCGAGGTCTTATTTTCGAGCGCCGGAACCGCAATTACGTGGATGCCTTTGGGCAAGCTGTTGCTGCGGCCGGCGACATGATATCCGCAAGCCGAGAGAGCGAGGGCAAAGAGAAACGCGGGCGCCCGTTTTGCGACGCGCCTCATGCTTCCAACCATTCCACGAGTTTGCACCCGTTCGATGCCGGGACGCGCAAGTTGTCTCCGGCCCCCCAGAACCACCAGCAATCACGGACAACGGGATCAGGCTGTGGTCCCTGGAGAAAGATGCTGGTTTCGCCGGCAACGGTCACATTGCTGGGCGCAGGTTCGGTCGAGGGGACCAGGGTGAACCCGGCGGTGCGGCAAGCGGAAACAATGGCTTCGTTGGTTGCGCCCGACTCGAGATCGGCGCAGACACTGAACGTCGTCCCATAGAATACCGGGGCGTGGACCAGTTTAACGGCGACCTTGGCGTTTTCTGTGGCATCGGCGAGGGCGGCGCTGACTTCGGCGCGAACTTCCAAGAGGTTGGCCCGCAAGTCCTGACGGCTTTCGGCACCGAAGCAAGGCAAAAGGTTGAAGGCTGCCTGGACGCCAAACACCTGCTGGCCAACGCTTTGAAAGGACAGGAGTTGTGATGTTTGCGTTTCGAGTTCCTCGATGCCCTCGCGGCCTGACTCCGAGACAGGTCGATTCATCACCGCGGTCAGTCGCCGCAAGCCAAGCGGCCGCAGCGTCAGCGCCAGGCTGGCTAGCGCGATTCCTCCGACGGAAAAAACCGTGAAGGCTTTCGAGTTCTTGGCCACGCTCCGGCCGGTAATTGCCGCAATCTTGGGAAACCAAGGCGCGGCGTCGGGGTCCGATAGAGTGGCGCGCGAAAAATCGATAACGGTCGCCCCGGCTTCGCGCGCTCGAACGAGGCACTGCTTTCCGAACAGAGTGGAGCCTGTCAGGAAAGCGTACTTCGCGCCGTGGAAGGTGTCTTCTTCGACGCGCTGGATGAAGGCGGCTTCTCCAGCCGCTTCGGTCAGGGTTCCGGCGACGTCTTCCTCGTCCACCAGGCGCAGATCCCATGTGGCGAAAAGGCTTTCCTCGAGAAGCGACTTCACTTCATTGCCGAGCAACGACGAAGCACCTGCAATCACGATGCGCTGGGAGTGCCGTCCCGATGGCATGGTCTAAACGGTCCTGGCGACCAACCGGTGCCGAAGGACGCGAACGATGTGCAGGATGATTCCTATCAACGCGTACGAGCACGCGAGAATGACCAGGACATATTCGGAGTACCGCCAGATTACTCCCACGAGGAGGCATAGAAGGATAATCGTGACCGAGGGTTGTTTACGGGTCCAGGGAATATCCTTGAAGCTGTAATATCGCACGGTGCTGGTCATAAGCGCACCGAGGCTTAGCATCACGAAAAACCAGCCGATCGCCCACACTTTTTCCGTAGGCGGCCCGATCCAGTGGCAGGCATGCACGATGGCGGCTACTACGCCGGCCGCTGCTGGTGTGGGCATGCCGACAAAATTCTTCGAGCCTCCCGGCGCCATGCCTTGCACGTTGAAGCGCGCCAGGCGCCAGGCCGAGCAAATCAGAAAAGCGAGGCAGCAAATCCACGCAAAGTGGCCAAGCTGTTCGTAGCCTTCGCTGGAAAGGCCGGTAATGCTGCGAAAGCCCCAGGAGTAGGCAAGGATCGCGGGAGCGATTCCGAAGGTGACGACGTCGGCTAGCGAATCAAACTGCACGCCAAATTCCGTGTTTGTGCCGGTCAAGCGGGCGATGCGCCCGTCCAAACCATCAAAAAGGATGGCAATGCCGATGGCTTTGGCAGCATGATCAAAATCTTCCGCTCCGCCGCCGAGGGAGGCAATCGATGCGTAATACCCGCAGAGAAGGTTGGCACCGGTAAAAATGCTCGGGAGAAGAAAGATACCGCGGCGGAGGCGGTTGCGCCTGGATCGGCGTTCTTCAAACGGCATTTCGTGCTGTTCGTAGTCGCTCATCTGGGTTCTCGAATTCCCTGAAACAGGGTACTACGGCCGGTCGTCCGCTTCCCGTTTTTTCTGCGCCGTTGTTCGGGACTCCGTCGTGTCCTTGCGAACTGACACGGTCTCCGGGAAGCGAGCGAGGACGCTTGAGCCGCCCTTTACATGGCTTCCGACACTGACGAGCACTTCGGCTTCGCCGGGCAACCACAGGTCGACACGTGAACCGAACCGTACCAGCCCAATCCGCTCGCCGCGCGCGACGCGGTCTCCCTGCTTCTTCCAGGACACAACGCGCCGCGCCACCCAACCTGCGATCTGTTTATAGACGATTTCCCCGTACTCGGTCGATTGCACAAAAATGTTTTGTTCATTTTCAGCGGAGGCGGATTCCGCCCAGGCAGGCATGAATTTGCCGGGCCTGTAATCGAGGCGCGCGATCGTTCCGGCCGCTGGCGCGCGGTTGACGTGAACGTTCCAGATTGCAAGGAAGATACTAATGCGCTTTCCGGGACGGCCCTCGCTTGGTTCCTCCTTCACCACAACAACCCGGCCGTCGGCCGGCGACACAACCGTGCCGGGCGTATCCGGAACCAGCCGCTCGGGGTCGCGGAAAAAATAAAATGTGAACAAGCCGAGAAAAAGCAGGAGGCCCCCGGCCGCCTGGGAAACGGGCGAGCGAGCGCCAAGCAACAAGAGGCCGATGAGTACCGGCGGCAAGCCGAAGTAGTACCCCTCGCGGACCATAGCCTCCTCTTCTCCGCCACGGCCCAGAGCCGCAGGAGCGCTATGGTCATTTTACGATACTTGGGCTCGCCGAGCGGGCGATTCCGGGGAGGGTTACTGCGTATGTCTAGCGCGCGCGCCGTGGAGCTGCGAGGCAATGCGCTCCATTTCATCCTTCACATGTAGCTTCAGTTTTTTCAATCTTATTTCTTCGAGGAGATCTTCGGAATTCAGGTAGGGTGACTGCGAGAGTTTCTGGAGTTCTGCTTCGTACTGCCGGTGCTTCGTTGCCAGACGCTGATACTCGGCGTCGGCCTCGAAAATTACGTCCCGAGGGGCGCGATGCGCAATTGCCATGCGTTTCTCCTCATGACTGGAATGTGAATCCTACATGAGCGCAGAGTAACACCTGGAAAGGCGGCGTCAAGGGGTATTCGGTACCTGTCCTGTGGAATCTTAGGGTACCTGCTCCCTGGGGTCAGCGAGCGGGAGGGCTTGTGGTGCCATCGGCCGGACGAGCACCAGCGCGGCCGCCGGTGGATCGCTGTAATAGGCCTCCCGGCGGCCTATCCGGTGGAATCCCAAGCGCTGGTAAAAGGAAATGGCGGCATCATTCGACTCGCGAACTTCAAGAAACACTTGGAGGGCGCCATCCCGGTGGAAACGCCCAAGGATTACCCTAACCAGCGCATGCCCGATGCCTTGGCGGCGGAACTCCGGCTTTACCGCCAGGTTTAGAATTTCGCCTTCGACGGCGATGCGCCGACCGGAGATGAAACCTGCGATCTGTCCGCCCACGATGCCCACAAGATGAAAGCCAGGGCTGGCCGCAAGGGCATTGGCGATGGCCTGTTCAGACCACTGTGCGGCTTCAGGAGACCTCGCGAGAACCGAAAGCACTTCAGGTATGTTCCCGCTTTCGCACATGCGGATGCCGAGAGTGTTTTCTCCGGGCGCCGCCCTAGCGCACATGCTTCGTATTTCCCTTCCAAAAGAGCTCCGCATCCGATCGGCGGACGTAATTCGCGTCCAGCGTCACGGGATCGCTGAACTCTTCTCTTCGCGCCCGTTCCTCCGCCAATTCGCCGATACTGTCGGCCAGCACTTCCGTGGGGCAGAACAGCGTATCTCCGAGCGTGACTCTTTCCAGCCAGCTTCTTTGGCTCAGGATCAACGATGGGTCCGGGGTCACCCAGTTTACCGGATTTGTGCCGCAAGCCGTCGCTACCAGTCTCAGAAAATCCCCGGGTTCCAGAACCGCCTCCGGCGCGACCGCTTCGATCCCGCTTGCGCCCCTCCGAAACAATCCGCCAAATATCTGTCCGCGTTGAGCGTCATAGCAAGCGGCCAAATGCGAAGCGCTTTTGGGCCCACGGTGCGCGAGCGCTTCCAAGCGGGAAACGCCGGCCACGGGGGTTCCATAGACCTCGGCCCAAGCCTTTACTGTTGTTAGGCCGACGCGCAGACCGGTGAAGGATCCGGGCCCGGTGGCGACGGCAAGAAGCGCAACGTTTTCGAGTTTCGAACCCGACTCGCGCAAGACATCGTGCACCGCCGGCAGAAGCCAGCTCGAGTAATCCTCGTCGCAGGCATGCTCGCGGAAGCACGCCAAACGACCCTCCTCGCGAAGCGCGATGCTGCCGCGAGCCTCTGCCGTGTCCAGAGCTAATGTGAGTCCCAGTTTCATCGAACTCAGCTTACCGTCTCAAAGCAAATGATTTGTAGCAAAAGTTATGGCCAAGCGCTCGGTCTGAGCTTGCAACGACAGGGTACTAGTCGAAAAGTGCTACGGCTCAAGCAATTTCGATGCCAAATTGCAACGAGACCTTCTCTATCTTCCTGATTCCAGAGGATATATCTTGACTCTTGCGGCACAAGGCCCTAAACTCAAATTATGTCTGAGGGGGACAACCGAAGCTATGGACTTCAAGATTAGCGACAAGGTCGTTTATCCGAACCACGGCGTAGGGGTAGTTGAGCAAATCAGTTACGGAGTTCTTAACGGCAGGACCGAACGTTACTTCATGATTCGCATCATCTCCAGCGGCTTGCGCGTGATGGTTCCATCATCAAATGCGCTCGCGGTTGGCCTCAGATCGGTAATACGTTCCAACGACACGACCAAGGTACTGGGTTTTCTCGAAAAGGGAAAACTCAACTCGCACCACGACTGGAAACATCGATTCAAGGAGAACTCCGAGCGCATGCGCACGGGTTCTCTCCTCGAGGTGGCCGTAGTCCTCAAGAGCCTCGTCTCCCTCAGTCGCAGCAAGCCCCTCTCCTTCCGCGAAAAGAAAATGCTCGAACGCGCCAAGTATCTCTTGGTGAGCGAAATGGCGACGGCGCGCAACTTGACGGCGGAAACCGCTGAGGTGCTCGTTGTAAAGTCGCTGGCGAAGGCCAAGCTGCAGTTCCCCGCAATGCAGGAGAAAGTTGACTAGATCTGCGTTTTGAATTTTTCAAGCGGGCAACCTTCGGGTTGCCCGCGTTTGTTTGTGTGCCGTAGGAGGAGCCGCGTATTTTTGTGGTTCGTAGCCGAGGGGTCGCGCGCCCACTTCGAACGGTCCGGCCCTCATGCTAACGGCATGCTGGCAACCGCATTAAGCGAGTCGTCGGCAAAGACGCCGCCTAGGTATCGTGGATACGCAGCGGCCGCGATCATTGCGGCGTTATCGGTAGAAAGCTTTGGGCTCGGGAGGTAGATCTTCAACCCGCGCTCACGGGCCCGGCCGCGGAGCGTCGCGCGCAGCTGCGAGTTAGCCGCCACTCCTCCAGAAACCAGAATAGTCCCGACGCCAGTTTCGTCAGTCGCTGCCAGCGTCCGCTGCACGAGGTCGCGCACCACCGCATTTTGAAATTCGCGCACCAGGCCAAGCGTCGCCTGCGAACATAGCGACAACAACTCGTCGAACTTGCGGCGGCCTTGTGCCATGGCCACTTCCCTCTCGCGGACTTCGCCGTCGTATTCCGGGTGCTCGCGCAGGTGGTAGAGAACTGCGGTCTTCAGGCCGCTGAAGCTGAAGTCCAGTGCGTTACCACGCGTCTTCGTCGGACCAAACTTTACCGGCCCTGGAACATCTTCTGCGGCCGCAGCCAGGCGGTCAAGGATTGGTCCGCCGGGATAGCCAAGGCCGAGCAGCTTGGCGACCTTGTCGTACGCTTCTCCGGCTGCATCGTCGCGCGTCTGCCCCATTTTGCGGTAACGGAAACTCGGCGAGCCGTTCTCCGAATTCGCCGTTACCTCATACAGAACGGTGTGCCCGCCCGACACAATCAAACACACCGCCGGCAGCAGAGGAGTCTCCCCATCCTGACGGGCCTGGAGAAGAGCGGCATAAACGTGGCCCTCCAGATGATTCACCGCCAACAAGGGCTTTCCGAGCGCCTGCGCCAGCGTTTTGCCATACGTGATACCCACGAGCAGGGAGCCTACAAGTCCAGGTCCTTGGGTTACGCCGATGGCATCCACCTCTTCGAAGCCCAACCCAGCATCGGCTAGAGCCTCACGCACTACCGGGACGATTTGGCGAAGATGTTCGCGCGAAGCCAGTTCCGGAACTACGCCGCCGTATTTCCGGTGAATATCGATCTGCGACGCCACGACGCTTGAGAGGATCCGGCAGCCATCGACAACGACGGCGGCGGCCGTCTCGTCGCACGACGACTCGATCCCCAGAATGTGCACTCCCGTTGTTTTACCGACACTCATGAATTCCTTGGCAGCAGACGCAAAAACCTCGTGCGCTTTTGTGCCTCGCGGCTTCCGCCCACCGTGAGTTTCGAAGGGCCGCGCGCGGCACAAGATTGTGCGACAAGCCGGGCTTTCGGCCGGAAGTGGCAAAAAACACGCGACCAACTCGAATTCCATGCTAGCACACGTGTTGCGACCGTTTACTGATTCGCGCTAGTTCCATTGCCGCGCGCGTAGCCGACGGGCAAATTCGATCGAAAATGCCTATGGCCACGACTCTCACATCGACTCCGAACCTCTCCGAACAACGCCGCGCTGGCGGTCTGGGGATGCCCCCCGTCCTGCGGAACCACCCGACACAAAGCGCTGCCACGATCACGGGCTGGAAAGCGGTGTTCTTTGGGCTTCCTTTTCTGGTTGCAGGCGTTCTGATCGAGTGCGCCGCCCTGGACCTTCTTCGCGGGCACAAGAACGCTCCGGACTGGTTGATCGGTCTGCTCGGCGGGCTGTTCTTTTCCGCCGGCTCCTTTCTGGTCGTTCATGGCCTGCGAGGAGCAGCCCGCAAAGCGGAGCACGAGCGCGAATCTGCGTCGCGACCCGGCGAGCCGTGGCTCGCTGACCATCATTGGGAGCGCGAAGGCGTCAGGTTTTCGGCATTTTATTCCATGCTGCAACGGCTGGTGGCCGCGCTCGTGTGGAACGCGTTTCTCGTCCCGTTTTTCTGGGTGGGGTTGAATCAACGCGGTTTGGGCCGCGCGTTCTTCATGATTGCCAGCTTTTTCACGTTCATTGGGCTCGTCTTTTGGGCGCGCTGGATTCAGATGCTTGTGGACCTATTCCGCAATGGCAACAGTTTCCTGAGTTATGACGAGTTTCCTTATTTTCTCGGACAAACGCTCCGGGTACGGCTTCGCGCGCCGTTGCATGTGTCACGCATGAATCAGTTGGCTTTGACGCTCCGTTGCGTGCAGGAAAAATATGTAACGACCGGAAGCGGAAACAACCGGCGTACACAGGTGGTATGCTACGAACTCTATCGAGATGCGGTCACGTTTTCTCAAACGCAGCTTGCCACCGCCGATGCCGCATGCGGCATACCCGTCGAGTTCCGCTTGCCTCAGGATCAACCTCCCACCACCCTCGCCGACACACCTCAAACGTATTGGGAAATCGAAGCGCGGGGAAAAGCGCGGAGCGCCGACTACGAAGCCTATTTTCTCGTTCCCGTGTACCAGAGACTGTAGCCAGCCACTGGTAATTGCACGGATTGACAAACCTCGCGCGTCGCGGCTACCGTGCTAGCGGAGTAAAATTTCGAGAGAGTCGAGCCAATGCAGCTGCCTGCGATGGAACAGACCAAACACCCGCTTCCGAACGCCGCACCGTGTCGCAAAGTCCGCAAAGCGGTCCTGCCCGCCGCTGGACTTGGAACAAGATTCCTTCCGGCCACCAAGGCGCAACCGAAGGAAATGCTGGCCGTCGTTGACAAGCCGCAAATTCAATATGTGGCGGAGGAGTGCGTCGCATCTGGTATCGAACACATCATCATCGTCACCGGAAAAGGCAAAAACTCCATCGAAGATCATTTCGACAACGCGCCGGTGCTGGAGCGGTTCCTTGAGGAAAAAGGTAAAAAAGGGCAGGCGGACCTGGTGCGGCAGATCAGCAACATGGTTCAGGTCAGCTATACGCGGCAAAAAGAGCCCTTGGGGCTCGGACATGCGGTGCTAGTGGCAAAAGACCTCGTGGGCGACGAGCCCTTCGCTGTGCTTCTGGGTGATGTGCTGATTCCCGGCGAAAATCCGGCTACCAAGCAACTGATTGATGTTTATGAAGCCACGGGTACCGGGGCGATCGCGGTTGAAGAGGTTCCGCGCGACAAAACATATCTCTATGGAATCGTCGCCGGGGAGCCCGCGCCTTTGCCGCCGTTTGGCGAGCGGCTGCTGCGCATTCGTGACCTGATCGAGAAACCCAAGGTGGAGGAGGCTCCCTCGAACCTGGCCATAACCGGGCGCTACGTTCTGCCGCCGACGATTTTCGAATGCCTGGAGCGGACCAAACCGGGCGCAGGCGGAGAGATTCAATTGACCGACGCGCTGCGAATCCTTGCCAGGGAACAGGGTCTCTGGGCCTTGATCTATCAGGGCATTTCCTACGACGCGGGCGACAAGCTCGGCTTCCTGAAAGCTACGGTCGAACTCGCCCTATTGAATGAAGAACTCGGCGAAGCGTTTCGCGCTTACCTGAAAACCCTCAAGCTGTGAGACTCTAGGCCTTCTTCTTCGCTGGTTTCTTGTCTTTGGACTCCTTCGTGGCAGGCTCTTTGGTCGTTTCTTTCGAGGTTTCCTTCGAGTCGCTCTTGTCCGTGCCCGTACTTTCCGTGCCGGCGTCTTTCTTTCCCGCGTAGTCTGTGACGTACCAGCCTGCGCCCTTGAATTGGATTGCGGGCGCGCCTAACAAGCGTTCCACGCTGGCGCCACAATGCGGACACTTCTTCAGATGCGGCCCGGAAACAGCCTCGATTTTCTCGGTCCTTCGACGGCACTTCCTGCACTGATACTCGTACAACGGCACAGTCAATCCTCCCGCGGTGCTTCTAAACTTCCCAGTATAGCACGCGCCGTCGCCGCGCCCGGGCGCGTGCTAAACTCTAACTCAGCACTTCCGATGACGACAAACCGTCAAACCGATTCCCGACAGGAGGGGCTGTACCGCGGCACTCTCTATCTCGTTGCTACCCCCATCGGCAACCTGGAAGACATCAGCTTGCGCGCCGTTCGCATCCTCAAGGAAGTTGACCAGATCGCCTGCGAAGATACGCGCCACACGCTGAAACTGCTGAATCACTACGAGATTCACAAGCCGCTGGTCAGCTACCATGAGCACAATGAACTGACGCGCTCGCCGGAACTGGTGCTGGCGATGGAACAGGGCGCTAACGTCGCGCTGGTTAGCGATGCGGGGATGCCCCTGGTCTCCGACCCGGGCTACCGGCTTGTCACACTTGCGATTCGTCACCATATCCCCGTCGTTCCGATTCCCGGCCCATCCGCGCTTCTCGCCGCACTTTCCGCCTCGGGGCTGCCAAGCAATGAGTTTTTGTTCGTCGGATTTCTGCCAGCCCGGAACGGCGAACGGAAACGCACCCTTGAGCGCCTGCGCATCGAGGACCGCACGCTGATTTTTTATGAAGCACCGCACCGTGTTGCGGAGGCAGCCGCCGACGCCCTCGCCATCCTTGGCGATCGCCAAGCCTGCATCGCGCGCGAGGTGACAAAACTCCACGAGGAATTTCTGCGCGGGAAGCTCTCGCAGGTCATCGAGGAGCTTGAAGCTCATCCACCCAAGGGGGAAATTACCTTCTTGATTGGCCCACCGGATCAGAACGCCTCGGGCGTGAGCCTGAACACGTCGCAATCCCTGGCCGCGCGCGTCGATGAACTGGTTCACCAGGCGAAGCTCGATCGCAAGGAAGCGTTGAAACTGGCGGCAAAAGAACGGGGCATTCCGAAGCGCGACGCCTACCGGCAGTTGCTTGACGAAAGTTCACCGCCAGAGGACTAAGCGGGCACAGTTAAGAAGAGGGGTGTCGGCAGGCCACCAACCGTCACGGCACCAGGGCCAGCAGGAGGCGACGCCTGGGAGTGCGCCTAAACAGACCGGCTCAGGCCGCGGTTTCTGGGCGAAACATCCGCTGGAAGCGGGGACCAACAAATTGCACGCCTACCACCCGCTCACCGTCGGTCAACGTTTCGGTGACGTGAACTACGCGGCCTTGTGTTTCAAAATCCCCGTTCCGCCGCGTTGCCACGCCCTGCATCGGAATCCGGATCTCTAGATTCGAGCCCACGGCCACATCAAAACGCGTGCGAAAAGCGGCTCCGCCGCGGCATAGATTTTCGCTCGAAGTATCTTCCTCGAAGGCAAACCCGCGGCTGTCGCGTCCGCGGACGCGCAACGGCAGGCGAACAGAGACTCTACGTTCCGACCTCGAACGGGTAATTTTCTCGATTGTCTGGCTCATGGGCCGGATCCCCCCCGCTGGCCGCTCTCCGCTCGAAGAAGCTTTCCACGTTCTCAACCACTTCCCCCGGCGTGCGCGACATGTGCACGATTCGACGCAGCTCGCCGCCATTCCCCACTCCGTGCGTAAACCAGCAGGCGAACTGCTTCATTTTTCCCATGGCATCGGGCGGATTGGCGTTCAGAATTTGTCGGTAGTAGCCAGAAAGTAACCAATAACGATCTCGTTCAGTAGGCAAAGAGTATCGCCCGGTTTCCCGGAACTGCTGCATCTGGGCGAAAATCCAGGGGTTGGTGGCCGCCGCCCGTCCGATCATTACCGCGTCACAACCCGTCTCTTCGACCATGCGCGCCGCGTCTTCGGGGCATTGAATGTCGCCATTGCCGACAACCGGGATTCTGACCGCTCGTTTGACGGCGGCGATGATCCCCCAATCGGCTTTGCCGGAATACCCCTGCAAGCGCGTGCGCGGATGCACGGCAGCCGCTTCGACGCCGATCTGCTCCGCCATTTTCACGACTTCCACGGCGACAATCGATTGCTCGTCCCAACCGGCGCGCAGTTTGATTGTTAGAGGAATCTTCACGGCTCGACGAACGCCGCCAAGAATTTCTTCGAGCAGCGGCAATTCGCGAAGCAGGCCGGAGCCGCCGCACTTCACGACCTTTTTCGCGGGGCAGCCCAGGTTGATGTCCACGGCGTCGTAGCCCAGGTCTTCGACCATGCGCGCCGCTTCCGCCATTACCTGGGGATTCGCGCCAAACAATTGGCCGGAGATCGGATGCTCGTCTTCTTGAAAGTAAAGATAGCGAAGCGTTTTTTTCGCACTGCGGGTGATGCCCTCGGAGCTGGTGAACTCGGTCATCAGCAGCCCGCAGCCACCTAGCCCGCGAATCACGCGCCGAAACAGCGTGTCGGTCACACCGGCCATGGGCGCCAAAACGGTCGCCGGGCGGATCGACACATCCCTCAACCTGTATTCCGCCGGGATCCTAGCGGAATTCGCATGCTCGGCGGGGCGTTCCTTCCTTGTGAGGATGCTGCGGGCCCGCTCGGTGAAAGTTGGGTTATCGCAGTTAATGTTCCAGTCCTCCGACAAATCTAGTGTAGCAGGTTGGACGGAGATCTCGACTCTTGGTGGGGTGGTTCTCCCGCGCAACGGTACAGGCAAGATTAGGCCACGTGGCTCTCTCGGGGCGACCAGAGCCAAACCTTAGGTGTCGTTTTTCTCCGGCCGCGCACCTTTCAGGTATTCGTCCAGGCGCAGGAACTTCCGGCCGAGCGCGCCGCTGTACACCGACCAATCCTCTTCCCCAGACTCGGTCGCCAAGGCGGCGCGAGCTGCGGCCATTTTCGAGTCCATATCATCGAGATAATGGAATACCAGCGCCTCGCGAATCATGGGGAGCTTCGGAGAACCGAACTCATACTGCCCGTGATGGCTGATCAAGATGTGCTGCACCACGGTCTTCAGTTTCGCCGGAAATCCCTCGATTGCGTCCATGGCTTTGGCAACCGTTTCCAATTCCATGACGATGTGGCCCAAAAGTTGGCCCTCGGTCGTGTAGGCAACCGAGCGTTCGTAGCACAGCTCGTCGAGCTTGCCGACGTCGTGCAGCACCGCGGCCGTCAAGAGCAAGTCCGCGTCCAGCTCGGGGTAATGAGTCGCAACGAGCTGCGCCAGTCCGCAAAGCGCAACGACGTGTTCGAGCAGCCCACCGAGGTAGGCGTGATGCATCACTTTCGCTGCGGGTGCCCGTTTATAGCGAGCCGCAATCGCTGGATCGTTCAGCGTACGCGCGACCAGCTGTTTCAGCCACGGATTCTTCATGCCCTCGACGTAGCCCAACAGCTGTCGAAACAGCTCTTCCACGTTGTGGGGCGTATGCGGCAGGTAATCGGCGAGATCGATCTCTTCCGGCCTGGCCAAGCGGAACTGTTGCAGCGAGAGTTGCGGCCGATTGCGGTAGATCTCGACGCGCGCCTGCACTTTCACGAAATCGTCGCGGCCGACATCTTTTGCGGCGACCTCGAACTGCTCCCACATGCGCGCCTCAACCGTGCCGCTGCGGTCGCCCAGCTCCATGCGCAAATACGCCTTGCCGCCCGTGGTGTTACGAATTTCCTTCTCATGAACGAGGAAGAACGTTGTGATCGACTGATCGGCGGTCAAATCCTTGACGAACAGGGTTTTCATTAGCTCGACCCAGACCCTCCGGTCTTTTTGCCGAACAAAAGGTACTTCTTATGGGGCTTTTTTTCCTTGGTGGTTTCCGGCGTGGCGCTCACCTCTTCAATTTCCGAATTGCCGCCACCGGCCATGTCTTGGTAGCCGGGCTTCACCACCACGTAGCTCTGTTCGCGCAGGGTTTTCAGGTAATCGCGGAGGGCCGGCTCCATGCGCTCATTGTAAAGGTGGTCCATGATTTCGTTTTCAACCTTGTTAAAGGGCTGCTCCCCTTCTTCGTAGTGTTCGAGGACTTGCAGGATCAGGAAGCCCTGCTTGGTCTCGATGACGTCGGTCATCTCGTTTTTTTTCATCTTGAAGACAACGTCTTCCAGTTCCTTCGAAAGCTCGCCGCGCTTGTAAACTCCCAAGTAGCCGCCCTGCTGCGCGGTGCTTCCGTCAGAGAAACGCTTGGCGAGCTCGCCGAAGTCCTCGCCGTCTTTTACGCGGTCGTGTAGCTTCTGCGCTTTCGCCTTTAGTTCAGGGACCTCGGACTCTTTCTTGCCCTCGGTCTTGACTTCGATGGCACGCAGCGCGACCTGTTCCTGGCGCACGAAGTCTTTTTTGTGCTCCTCGTAGTACTTCATCGCGTCGTCGTGGCCGATGGTGATGTGTGAACCCACTTCGCGGCGGATCACTTCTTGGGTCAACAGCCGGTTTTCGATATTGTTTTTGAAGTCTTCCCAGTTCATGCCCTGGGATGCACCCGAAGAAGTGACTGCTTTTTCGAGTTCGTCCATGTCCTTCAAATTGTTCTTGATGCGGATCTCGTCCAACTGCTTCACCACCTCGGCCTTCACGTTGATGCCCATATCTTTTCCGCGCTGGGAGAGCAACGACTGGTCGATCAAATCGCGAAGCGCATATTTCTGGCGGTCTTCGATCGCTACCTGAAGCTGTTCCTGCGTGCAGCGACCGGTGCAATCCTGCTGGGCGTCTTCGGCGGCTGCGGCCCGGGCTTTCTCGAGCTCGCTGCGTGTGATGATCTCGTTGTTGACCCGCGCGATGATTTCCTCGACCACCTTGCCTTCGCCCTCGACATACTTCTTGGTTGGCGGGGGTGGGCTGGTTTTCTTTGCCTCGGGCTTCTTTTCGTCGGGCTTCTTTTCGTCGGCAGGCGCCGGCGCCTCCATTTGAGGCTGTTCGAGCTTCGGCGGATTCTGATCCGGCGGAGCCTGCGCGGGCGGATTTTGTGGCGGCGGGTTCTGGGCCGGAGGGTTCTGTCCAAGCAATGGCCAGGCCACTAAAAGCCCCGCGAGTAATACTGTCTTCATTACGGAATTCCCCTTCCGAAAGTTTAACGTGGAATCCTGACGCTGTCAGCTTTGCGTTTCGCCGCGCAGTCCTCCCAGAACCTTTTTGAGAGCACCCGCCACAGGCTCGCCGCGCTCGAGTTCCATCCACAGGACCCCGCTCGGGTCGAGCTTGATGCCTTTGCGCGAACGGACGACGTTCACTACGGCGGCCGGCTCCAGCGTGGTTTCGGGATGGAAACGGAGAGCAATCTTCGAGCCTTGCCGTTCGACCGCGGCAACCCGCAGCCGCTCGCTCATGGACTTGAGCAGCGCGAACTCCAAAAGGTTTTCGACCGATTTCGGCAAGGGCCCGAAGCGGTCTTCCAGTTCCTTGTGGACGTCCTGCCTTTCGGTCTCGGAGGCCACCGAAGAGATTCGCTTGTAGGTGCGGAGGCGCAGATTCTCGCTGGGGATATACTCCTGCGGGATGCGCACGTCCATGCCGAGGCTCATGGTGGTACGTAGTTCCGGAGCGCCTTCCTCACCTTTCAGCTTTCGGACGGCGCGCTCGAGCATCTGAACGTAAAGATCGAAGCCGATCGCTTCGATGTGCCCGTGCTGCTGGCGGCCAAGAAGGTTTCCGGCGCCCCGTAGTTCGAGATCCAGCGCAGCAATGCGGAAGCCCGCGCCCAGCTCGCTGAATTCTTTCATTGCGGCAAGGCGTTTGCGCGCGACATCGGTGAGGATGCGCTCTGGCGGCACCAAAAGGTAGGCATAAGCTCGATGATGGGAGCGTCCCACGCGGCCGCGCAATTGGTAAAGCTCGGCTAGTCCCAGGCGGTCGGCGCGGTTGATGACAATGGTGTTCGCGCGCGGGATATCCAGCCCATTCTCGACGATGGTCGTTGCCACGAGCACGTCGGCTTCGTCGCGGATGAACTTCAACATCACGTTTTCCAGTTCCTTTTCTTTCATCTGGCCGTGGCCGACCACAACGCGTGCCCGCGGCACCAGCTTGGTTACGAGGTTCGCCACGGAATAGATGGATTCCACGCGGTTGTGGATCACGTAGACTTGACCGTCGCGGACGAGTTCCGTCTCGATGGCCTTTTTGACCATTTCCTCGGTGAACGGCGCAACAACGGTTTGAATTGCGAGGCGGTCGCGCGGCGGCGTCTCAATGACCGACATGTCGCGGAGTCCGACCAGCGACATGTGCAGCGTGCGTGGAATCGGCGTGGCGGAGAGGGCGAGCGCGTGTACGTTTTTCCTCATTTCCTTGAGACGTTCTTTGTGAGCAACGCCAAAGCGCTGTTCTTCGTCCACCACGAGCAACCCCAGATCCTGAAATTTCACGTCTTTCGAAAGCAGCCGGTGCGTGCCGATGACGATATCGATCTTGCCGGTCTCGAGGTCCGCGAGGATTTGCTTTTGCTCGGCTGTGCTTCGGAAGCGGCTTAGCATTTCGATGCGTGCGGGAAATGCTGCAAAGCGCTTCTTGAAGGTTTCAAAATGCTGGAACGCCAGGACCGTCGTGGGCGTCAGGACCGCGACCTGCTTGCCTTCGTTCACGGCCTTGAACGTGGCGCGCATGGCCACTTCCGTCTTGCCGTAGCCCACATCACCGCACAGCAAGCGGTCCATCGGTGACGCCTTCTCCAAGTCTTTCTTAACGTCCATGATCGCCGCCAACTGATCGGGTGTTTCCTCGAACTCGAAGGCGTCCTCGAACTCGCGCTGCCAGTTGCCATCCGGCGAAAAGGCGAATCCCTCAGCGGTCTTGCGCACGGCGTACAAGGCAAGCAACTGATCCGCCATTTCCTCGAGCGATTTGCGGACTCGCGCCTTTCGCGTGGTCCAGGCCGTGCCTCCGAGTTTGTCGAGCGTTGGTTGAACACCTTCGACCGCGCGGTAGCTCTGCACCAGGTCCATACGTTCGAGCGGCACATAGAGCCGCGCATCCTCCGCGTAACGCAGCAGCATGAATTCGCCGCGGCGCCCGTCGGATTCAATCAGCCGCAGGCCTTCGAATTGGCCGATGCCGTGATCGATGTGCACGACGAAGTCGCCCGGCTTCAGTTCGGCAAAATCGGCGAAGAAACCCGACGTCCGCAACTTGCGGCTTGGCCGCTCGACCGCTGGCGCCACGTCGAACAGGTCGCTATGGCCGTGAATGGTTAGCTTGGCGTCCGGGAAGGCTACGCCCGCCGCGAAGGGCGCACGCATCAGCAACAGGCGCGCCGTTTCAGAGGCGCTCTCCGCGGTGAATCCCGTCGCCGCTTCTCCGGTCTCGCCGAGCACATACGGCACTTCGTATTCGCGGCAGATATCCGCATAGCGTTCGAGCTCACCGGTGCTCGCCGCAGTAAGAAAGACGGTACCCCCTTCCGCCAGCTGGGATTTCACGTCGCCCAGACAGGCAACCACGTCGCCGTGGAAACGCGTGGCGGGGCGCGAATTCAGCTCAAACCGCGTTCCACCGCTTTGCATCAGGCCCAGTTGTTCCATTTCGATTCGCGACGTCTTCAGCAGCGCTTTTTCCCATTCCGGCTCACTCCAGAAAAATTCCGAAACCTCCGGCGAGTTGGCGCGGCCGTGCCTTTCGTAATTCTCCGTGGCGGCTTCGAGAAAACTCCTTCGTGTTTCGCGCAGGGTTTCCGGCTCATCGAGGAAGACCACCGGCTTCAGCGAGCTCTCCGCCAGTTCGAATAGCGAGCTGCCCCGCCCTTCCCTGCTCCCACCGAACCAGCCGTCAGGCTCCCATTCGACCGCCTCTTGGCTTCCCGGGGCTGGCGCGCTCCATTCGGTGAGCGGCAGAATCGTGGTGCGCACTACAGGTGAAATGGAGCGCTGCGTCCGCGGATCGAACTCGCGCACGGATTCCACTGTGTCTCCCAGCAGCTCGATTCGTACTGGCCGGAGCGCTTCGGGAGAGAAAACGTCGACGATACCGCCGCGAACGGCAAACTGGCCTGGCAGTTCCACCATCTCGGTGCGCGCATAGCCAGTGCTGGCGAAATGCGTGATCAGCTCTTCGTGGAGTACTTCCGCATCTTTCGCGAGGGTGCGCGCGAGGGTCAGATAGATGTAGGGATCCTGATACCTCCATAGCGCCGCTGGCACCGGCGCGATCACTATCGAAACTTCCCCGCTCGCGAGTCGATAGAGAGTAGCGGCTCTGCGTTCCAAGATGTCGGCGTGGGGCGCTTGCGAGTCCCAGGGAAGGCTGTCGAAGGCCGGGAGAACGGCTACGCCACCGGTAGGTCCGGGGAAAATTTGACAGAAAAACCTCAGGCTTTCGGCCAGTTCTTCGGCGCGGCGGTTCGATTCGGTAACGAAGAAGGCGGGGCGGCGCAGTTCGTGGGCTACATACGCGGTAATCAGGGCTTTTGCGACGTCTTGCAGTCCCGAAAGGCCCACCAGATGACCGCCGGCGTGCACCTCTCCCACCACGCCATCCACGGAAGGGTGGCGCAGGAGTGCCTCCAACCGTTCTCTCACCGCCGGCAGTATCATTTCGTGTTGCGCTGCGGTTCTGCCTGCCCCACCATCGCGTGCCATTCACCTGTAGCGGTGACTGCCGATCATCCTCGGATCCGCTTCAAAATCTCTGTGCTCGAATAGCCCGGAACCGCCTCGACCAGAACCACTCGTCCGCCTGCCGCTTCTACCTCTTTGCGCCCGACGACCTGGTTCGCCTGCCAGTCCCCACCTTTGACCAAGACATCAGGCAACAACGCTGCAATCACCTTTTGCGGCGTCAAATCCTCAAAGACCACGACCGCATCGACGCACTCGAGGCTCGCGAGGATCTCCGCGCGCTCTTCGGCCGGGATGACCGGCCGGCCAGCCCCTTTGAGCGTGCGCACGCTCTGGTCGCCGTTCAGCCCAACGATCAGGCAATCACCCAGCGCCCGCGCCGCCTCGAGGCTGTGAATGTGCCCCGGGTGGAGCACATCGAAGCATCCATTGGTAAACACAACGCGCTTGCCGTTGCGTTTCTTCGGTCCAAACTGCAAAATCAGCTCATCGAACGTCAAAACGGCAGGATGCAAAGCTTCTCCATGATGGCTCAGAATGGCAGGCTCGAAAAATTTTCCAAGGGTTTATTTTATCACGCCGCCGGGCTCGGCCGCTTTGAGGTACGCTGGCCCTCATGAGGCAAAGAAAGACGCTCCTAGCAGTCTCCGGCATATTTCTTCTGGTCACCGGTTCGATTCTCACCTTCTACGCGTCGCGTCGCTACACCGTGCACCGCTACATGGTTGACGCGGGTTCCTGCCGCATGAACATGGATATGATTCGACGCGCCGATTCGGCGCCAGGCGCGGACCTGGGCGCGGTTGTGCTGTTCCATGGCATCTCGGCCAACAAACTCATCATGCAGTACATCGCTAGAAGTTTCGCCGAGCTTGGCTTGCGGGTGTACGTGCCGGACCTTCCGGGACATGGGCGCTCCCCCGGTCCGTTCACACCGGTCGAGGCCGAAGCGTGCGCGGCTTCTTTTGTGCGCGGTCTGGCGGCGCGCGGCATGATCGTTCCGGCGAAAACCATACTCGCGGGCCATTCGATGGGAGGAGCGATCGCGCTGCGGATTGCCGAAAAGATCCGTCCGGCTGGCGTAATCGCCATCTCGCCAGCCCCGATGCACGAGGGACATGGCATTGCGGGTGAGAATTTGCTGTTCCATAATGTGCCGCGCATTTTGCCGAATACTCTGATCCTGGCCTCATGGCTGGAGCCCAAGGGATTGCGCCAAAGCGCCGAAGACCTGGTTAAGGGGAGCAGGGATCCCACAGTGCGTTTCAGCTTGATGCCCTGGACCTCGCATGTAAGCGTGCTGTTCTCGCCGACTGCCGGCCGCGAATCGCAAGCCTGGGCGGCACGCGTGCTTTCGATTCCTGACACGGGGAAGCCCCCCTCCCGCGCGAACCTGCTCGGCTGCGGGCTCGGTCTTTTCGCGATTTTACTGCTCTCGGGTCCTTTTATCCGTGAAGCCGTCGGGAAGCAGCCGCAGGAGGAGCCGGAGCCCGCGAAGCTTCCATCGCGCCTAAGAACGGCAATCGAAGTCGCGGTGGTTTCGATGGCTGTTGTGTTGCTGTTGCACTTCTGGCTGCCGCTGCGGTTGCTGCGCTTGTACGAAGGTGATTACCTGGCTAGCTTTTTCCTATTGGTTGGCTTGGCGCTCGTTCTGCTCCATGCAAGGCTTGCCGCCGCACAGTTCCGGGCCAAGCCAGCATTCCTTATAGGCGCCGCGCTGGCTGGTTTGCTGCTGCATCTCCTGATTACCGGTTGGTTCGAGCTGACGGCCATGTCCTCCTGGCTGACGCTCGAGCGCTGGCTCCGCTTTCCAGTTTTTTTCCTAGCCGCATTTGTTTTCTTGTACGCGCTCGAGATGCTCGCCGGCCCGGTCAGGGACGCCATCAGCAGTTATGCCTGCTTCTTGCTGTTCGTGGCGCTTGTCTGGCTTGCTCCGGTCTTCGGCGTATTCGAGCTGAGAACCGGCGAGATTCTTCTGGTCCTGCTCGGCGGCTACTTCGCGCTTTTGTTTTTGCTGATGAACCTGGGTGCACAATTGGTACGGCGGATGACGGGCTCGCCGTCAGCCGCCGCTGTTTTCGGTGCTATACTGCTAGCGGGGTTTTGTCTAGTGGTCTTTCCCTTGTCCTAAAAAGCCACGGGCCGCCCGGAAGAGTTTCAAGAACATACCGCGCTGGAAAGAAATAGCGACTCTCGTGTGAATAATTAATGGCAAAATATGTCATTGTCGGTGGCGGGCCTTCGGGCGCGATGTGCGGCGAGCAGCTCGCGCTGGCTGGCAATGCGGTTCACATCTACGACGAGCACTTGGCCTGGGAAAAGCCCTGCGGTGGCGGGCTGACCTATAAGGCGACGCAGTGTTTCCCCTTTCTGTTGGACAACCCTCATCCCAAACGGCTAATTCACAGCGTAGAAATCATCAGCGCCGAAAATCAGCGCGCCAAGCTGGACCTGCAGCATCCGATCGTCATTTACTCACGCACCGTGCTGAACGGACTGTTGCTCGACCGCGCGCAAGCGGCCGGCTGCCAGATCCACCATTCACGCGTGCAAGGGGTGGACACGACGGGGGACAAACCGATGTATTCGGTGGACGGGCAATGGTGCCGCGCCGATTTCCTGGTAGTTGCCGCAGGAGCGCGGAATCAGTTCCTGCCCGGCACACGTCCGCTGTCCCGCGATGAGCTCGAGATGACGCAGGGCTATTTCGTGCCCCAGACTTCCGAGGAGATCATCATCAAGTTCCTGCCGGATTTCGAAGGCTATATCTGGTCGTTTCCGCGCGCTGATCACCTTTCGCTCGGGATCTGCGGAAGCATGGCGTCGCACACGAGCAACGAGCTTCGTTCGCATTTGCGTGAATTTGCTGCAGCGGAACAAATTGACACGGCGAACGCCAGGTTCTACAGCCACGTGCTGCCGTCTCCGAAGGAGCGGACCTTGTCCGACCGCGCCGTGGTTGGAAGGGCCTGGGCGCTGTGCGGCGACGCGGCGGCATGGGTCGACCCACTGACCGGCGAAGGGCTCTTCTACGCGATGCGGTCCGGCGAGATCCTTGGCCGCTCGATTGCGGAAGGATGCCCGGAGAAGTACCCGGCGCGGGTCAGAGCCTCGTTTTCGCTGGAGCTGGAATTTGCCGCGCGCATCGTGCGGCGCTTTTACCGTGGGTCGTTCCTTGGAACCGCTGTGACGACACGTATGGTGCAATTCCTGCAGCGTAACGCGGTGTTCCGGCAGCTCCTGTCGGACTTGTTCTGCGGGACGCAGGACTACACGACTTTGAAGCAGCGCGTCTTAAACCACCTAGGCGGCACGCTGAGCCAGTTCGTTTCGAGCGTGATCAATTTCGACCGTCCGGCTTCGAAGCTTCCTTCCACCTCGCCCGCCGCGGACTGACCACACGGGCCCCTTTCACCTCCCTTGAAACACGCGACGGGAAGCCTCGGCCTGGTGTATCGTAGCGACACCCCAGCCGCGTCCAACCCAAATGAGAACTGCAGCCTTGACCGGCGGTCGGGGCTTGTGTTCCCCACCTTCGTTTCGCGGGAGGCGGCCATGAAAAACAAATCGCTGGCGATTGGTGTACTGATTCTTCTCGGTGTCCTTGTGGCGTCAACTTCGCCGACGCACCGCGCCCTGGCACAGCCGGGTGAGGTTGCTGAATTGAAAGTTACGATCCGCGAATGGTCGGTGCCGACCAAGGGTGCGCATCCGCACGACCCGGCGGTCGGCCCGGACGGCGCCCTATGGTTCACCGAGCAGATGAGCAACAAGCTAGGCCGGCTCGACCCGAAGACCGGAAAATTCAAGGAGTACCCGCTGGTCTCCGGCAAGAATTCCGGCCCTCACGGGCTGGTGGCCGATCAATTCGGCAACATCTGGTACACGGCGAATTTCGGGGGTTACATCGGGAAACTTGACCCCAACACCGGCAAGGTTACTGAGTATCAGATGCCCAACAAAAAGGCGGATGACCCACACACGGCGGTGTTCGACGCTTTTGGAATGCTGTGGTTCACGGTGCAGGGCGGAAACATGGTCGGCAAGCTGGACCCGAATACCGGGAGAGTCATCCTGAAGGAAGTGCCGACCGAGGCGGCGCTGCCGTATGGCATTCAGGTGACCAACCGTGGAGTTCCCGTTTTCTGCGAACTTGGCACGCACAAGATCGGCACGATTAACACCGTCAGCCTCGAGATTAAAGAGTACGACTTGCCGGAATCCGCGAGGCCGCGCCGGCTTGCCGTTGCTGCCGACGACACCGTGTACTTCACCGACTTCAAGGGCGGCAATCTCGGCAAGCTGAATCTTGCGACCGGCGATGTGCAGATGTACCCGTCGCCGGGCGGGCCGGAGTCTAATCCCTACGGAATCGCGATTACGCCCGATGGCATGGTCTGGTACAGCGAATCCGGCGTGCAGCCGAACACCATCATCCGGTTCGATCCCAAGACTGGCAAGTTTGCACGAGCGAACATTCCTTCGGGTGGAGGTGTGGTCCGCAACATGGCCGCGACGCAAGATGGACGCGTGTACATCGCATGCAGCGGAGTGGATAAGGTTGGTATCGTCGAGCCCTAGCTCCGCGGGCTGAAGCTCGCAGTACGATCAGGCGGCCGTCCGGGATGTCGCGCGGCCGCGCTGATAGTGACCCATGAACAAGCCTTTCCAGTTCTTCTTCCACCCCACCAAGGGGCCAGCGAGCCTGTTCCTGATCCGGTTGCCGGTCGGACTGATTTTTCTCACGCAAGGAATGCTGAAATTCATCGATCCAAACCTGGGAGTCGGGCGATTCACGCGCATCGGGTTTCCGCATCCTTATTTAATCGCGCATTTCGTCGGCTGCTTCGAAATCGTCTGCGGAGGTCTGGTGCTTCTCGGTCTCTGGACGCGTGCTGCGTCCATCCCCTTGCTCATCGTCATCTCGACCGCGATTGCTACCACCAAGGTCCCTGAGCTTTTCCATCCAAACCAGGGATTCTGGTACATGGTCAGCGATGCGCGAACGGACGTTGTTGTATTCTGCTGCCTTCTCTTCCTGATTCTGCACGGAGGTGGCGCCTGGGCGCTCGATGCCGAGACCGACTCCGAGCCGTAGGCCAGTCCTTGAGGCCCGGATCCGACGAGACCGTACCTGATGTGGGCCGGAACGCGTACGAACACGCGATGATCCCGGTAGGAACACGGCAGCAGGGCAAGCTGCCGAGGAAGACGGCGCCATCGCGCGGACCCTAGCAGGAAAGAACCGCTTCCGGCCCTGCTACGACGAGGTTGCGTCCTTGCCTCTTTGCGCGAAACATCCGTTCGTCGGCCGCCGCAAGCAACTCGGCCGCGTCGTCCCCGTCATCCGGGAAGCTCGCGAGTCCGGCGCTGATGGTTATCTGAACGCTTTGAGCCAGTAGTCCCAATTGGATCGGCGTGGCGGCCACCAACTCTCTGAGCGATTCCACTTTGCGCCGCGCCGCCTCGATGTCGGTCTCGGGCAGGAGCACAACAAATTCTTCACCGCCGTATCGTGCTGTTGTGTCGCTTTGACGGAACGAGTCGCGAAGAAGCGCGCCGATTTTTTTCAACACAAAATCACCGGCGGCGTGACCGTGTGTGTCGTTTAGCGCCTTGAAGCGATCCGCATCGATCACCGCAAGTGTCAGCACCTTGCCATAGCGGCGCGCGCGGCTCAGCTCGATGGCCAAGCGGTCCTCGACGTAGCCGCGGTTGAACAAGCCCGTGAGCGGATCGCTTGTGGCCAGCTGCAGAAGCCGCTGGCTGCGTGAAACCAGAGCCAGACTCAGTGCCGAAGCGGTCAGCATCATGATCAGCCGCGAGACTTCGTTCGACCACCCGAAGATACCGTAAAGATAGGGCGCATATTTCGGGCTGTTGAGGTCCCAATGACTCGCGGCAAAATACACAATCGCAAAATACTCAACAAACGCCAGCAAGCCCGCGGTGATGCAGATGCGCTTGTCGTATCGCAAACTAGTGGCGCCGATGGCCAGAAAGTAGCCTTCGAAAACTACCTTGCTGTTTACCGCTGTGTGCGGTTCGTCCATCAGAAGAAACATGGTCAGGGCAATGCTGATTAGAGTGACGTCAAAAGCGCTGCTGGCAAACGGTAACCAGCGGGGATTATAGTTCCGCGAGATCAGGGCATACATGATGACCGAAAGAAGAAACGTCCCGCTAACCAGGCTGATGCCGACCAGCCCCTCCTTTGGCTCAACCGGAAAGAAGAACAGCGAGTTAATCAACGGTATCAACAGCAGGACCGTGGCCAAAGACAAGCGGATTTTCGCGACTAAGTGTTCCCCCGCAATCGCGCCTTCCGCCAGGACAGGATCGGGGCGCGACCATATGGACTCGAAGAGACTACGCACGCTGGTACTCCTGTTCCGTGCAAACCTGTGACGTTCTCATTCAGCACTCGAGGTGATTTCCACTTGGGCAGGCGTCGAACGTCAGGCTGTGCTGAGCGTAGTCAGCAGGATAAGACTGCGCCTCGCTCCCTGTAAGAGCCAAATAAGTCAGAAGTGCCTA
>DATFTB010000012.1:0-5638 GCA_035262325.1 Candidatus Acidiferrum sp. | reverse complement strand
AGGCTCTGGTTTGCCCGGAAGATCACGTATTCGCGGATCGCTGAGGCATCCTGCTTGGAAAGCTCCTGCGAAAAGGAAATCATGCCGTAAGGCTGGAGCGTCCCGTCAAGAACAATCTGGAACCATTGGTCGCTCGAAAGTGCACCGGAGTAACGGAGGTCGGGCAAAACGCCGCCGCTTACCGCCACGTCGCCGTGACAGCTGCTGCAATTGCGCTGATACAGCGCTGCGCCGGCTTTGATTTTCTCGGTGCTCGCACTGCTATGGGGCGGTGCCAGAACGGGTAACTTTACTTCCGGCGCTGGCGGCAGGACCGTCTTTCCTCCCAACTTGAAAGCCAACATCCGCGGGACGTTGGCCATCCGCGGACGCTGCAACCCGATCTCGCCGGCCGCGAGTGGCAGGACGCCTCCCCATCCGACCAGAATCGCAACATATTGCTCGCCGTTGGTCGAATAGGAGATCGGACCCGCGATCACGCCGCTCTCCGCCGGGGCCGACCACAGCTTTTCGCCGCTGGTGGCACGCAGGGCCTCAAACTGCCCATACCCGGTTCCTTCAAAGACCAGATTGCCTGCCGTTGAAAGGGCGCCTCCGTTCCAGGGGCCCGGCCGTCCGGCGTGCCAAACCTCTCTTTGGTTGATGGGATCCCAGGCCGTCAGGCGGCCCTTGATGCTTCGGAGAACGGCCTTTTTGACTTCGAGCGCCTGCGGCATCCCTGCAGCGACAGGATCGATGGCATTGTTCCATCCGAGCAGACTATGGCTGAAATGTTCCGCGGATTTGTAAGGAAAGCCACAGTCCATCACGGGAAAATAGACCAGTCCGCTCAGAGGGCTATAAGAGGCTGGCTGCCAATTGTGGGCTCCGCCTGGTCCTGGCAAAACAATCAAGGGTTTATCAGTTTTCTCGTACTGCGCTTGCGGCGATTCGATGGGGCGGCCTGATTGGGGGTCGATGCCGCTGGCCCAGTTTAGTTGCGTGAAAGGCTTCGCGGAAATGAGCTTGCCCGTCGCGCGATCAAGCACGTAGAAGAAGCCGTTTTTTGGCGCATGCAATAGGGCCTGACGAACCTGACCATTAATGGTGAGATCGGCCAGAATGATTTGCTGCGCCGAATCGTAGTCCCACTCGTCGCTTGGATTCTCCTGGTAATGCCAGACATACTCGCCGGTATCGGGCCTGAGCGCGATCAAGGAAGAAGTAAAAAGATTATCTTGCGACCGACGGCTGCGGGCTTTCCGGGCCCACGGGTCAGCGTTCCCGGTGCCGATGTACAACAAATCGAGTTGCGGATCGTAGGCCATGCCATCCCAGACGGTGCCGCCGCCTCCATTTTTCCACCACTCACCACTCCAGGTTTTTCTGGCCTTCTCGAGAACCGGGCTTTCGAAGGGCTTTGAGGGGTCCCCCGGCACGGTATAAAACCGCCAGACAAGTTTTCCTGTGTCGGCGTCAAACGCCGATATGTACCCACGCACGCCGAATTCCGCGCCACCGTTGCCTATGAGCACCTTACCCTTCACAACGCGCGGCGCGCCGGTAATCGTGTAGCGCGACCGGGGATCAATCGTGAGAGTCTCCCAAACGGGCTGACCGTTCGCGGCATCAAGTGCAAGCAATCTCCCGTCCAGAGTTCCGACAAACACCTTTCCTTTCCAGATGGCCACGCCGCGATTCACGGCATCGCAACAGGCGTTTACTCCCCACGCAGGCGGAACTTTCGGATCGTAAGACCAGCGGAGCGCGCCGCTTGCGGCATCCAAGGCGACGACTTTGCTCCATGCCGTCGTGAAAAACATTACGCCGTCCACAACCAGAGGGGTGGCTTCCTGTCCGCGCTGAGTATCCAGGTCGAAATACCAGGCAAGCCCAAGCTGGCGGACATTCCGATCGGTGACCTGATCGAGCGGACTGAAGCGCTGCTCGTTGTAGGTCCGTCCGTGTGAAAGCCAATTGCCTGGCTCATGGTCTGCGTTCAGAATGCGCTCGGCATCGACACGCGCTGTTCCGGACGAATGGTCTCCTGGCAGAGCCCGATTTGTGAAAGCGTCGCCGCACCCAACCGAGAGGAGAGCCGTGAGGTACAGGGGCGGCCAATAAAAGTAGAACGGGCGCAGACGCGTTCGCATCCGGTCAACCGCTGCTGTCCCGAGCGAAGCCATGGAACCTCCGTTGGAATCGTTGCTACATTCTGCGGCTTTCTGCCATCAAGTGCTGCGGGATGGTGACAAAATAGCCAACTTTTTCGATTGCGAGAAGTTGTTAGAGTAATCCTGCGCGATATTCGAACAGATTGCGCGATAACAGCCTTGACATTGGCACGGTCCGCGTTTAGACCTTCTCCCCATATTCGCTATATCTCGGTCGAGCAACCCTCGTGTCACGAGCTGGTTGGGGGCATAAGCGTCTGGAAAGGAGATCTTATGGGGGGACGTGGATTCCGGACCTTTCTGTCATTGTTTCTGATTTTGGCTGTTCTTCGCCTGGATTCGGCTCATGGGCAGGCGGGCACGAGTCTGGCCCAGCTTAACGGAACGGTTCATGATGCGACCGGCGGTTACGTCGCCAAGGCTGCGGTGACGCTGAGAGAGACCGATACCAACCGCTCCTATTCCACGACGACGGCCGACAACGGCTTTTATGCCTTTGCCAATGTTGCCCCCGGGCGTTACGAGCTCAGGGTGGCTTTCCAGGGATTCGCCAATTTCACGCAGACGGGAATCACCTTGACGGTGGGCCAAAGCGCATCCATCGACGTCACCTTGAAAGTAGCCACGGTTGGCGAACAAGTCGTTGTGAACACCGAAGCCCCGGTGATCGAGCCTACGCGATCGGAAGTCAGCCAAATCGTGGACACCAGGCAGATTGAATCATTACCGACCAGTACGCGTCTGTTCACGGATTTCGCCATGTTGGCCCCGGGCGTGGCGAGCAGCCGGACGAGCTTAGGTGCTACCTTCACGGACTACGAGACCACGCAGATTTCCTTTGGCGGCATGCGCTCGTACAGCAACACGATCATGGTGGATGGCGCCGATTTCACGAACATGCTCACCGGGGTCCAGCGTTCTACCCCCCCGCAGGCTTCGGCGCAGGAATTTCGCGTGGTGAACAACAGTTTCGGGGCGGAATACGGCCGCGCGGGCGGCGGCATTGTAAACATCGTTACTAGATCCGGCAGCAACGACTTTCACGGTTCGGCTTACGAGTACTTCCAGAACAACGCCACGAATGCGCGCTATATGCTTCAGCCGGCGCCTCTCCCGTACCAGTTGCGGCAGAATCAATTCGGCGGCACGCTGAGCGGGCCCGTAAAGAAAGACAAGGCCTTCTTTTTTCTCAATTACGAGGGCAAGCGCAGCGCGCAGTCTCCGGTTTACCCGCCAGATTTAGTCAATAATTTGACGTTGATCGATGAATCGAAGACGCTGATGGGACTTGCGCCTGAAGGCTGCAGCACCGGCTTGCGCCTTTGCACCGGGACTGCCTTTGGCTATATCAATGGCTTCCTGAGGACCGGGAACAACGATTGGGGTTTCGGCCGATATGACCAGCAAATCGGCGCCAACGGGCACTTGTCAATCTTCTACACCGTCGAGAGCATACGTGCCACCGGCGACCTGGTCGGACAGACGCTGGACGGTGGAGGCATAGGCACACCGAGCGGCGGGAGGAACCGGTCCGTTCTGGATCAGGCTTTGGTCGGAACGCTCAATTCCGTGCTGAGGCCCAACCTGGTCAACACGTTCCTCGCGCAGTGGTCCCGGCGGCACTACAACTTCCCGGGGGCCACAGGCCAACCGGATTTCAGTGTCACGAACGACCTCGAAATTGGCCACAACTTCGGAACGGACGACAAAAAGTACGAAAGCCGCGTTCAGTTTTCGGACTCGGTATCCTGGATCAAAGGCAAACACTCCTGGAAGTTCGGCTTTGACGGGAATTACATTTGGGACCTGGACGAGTTTCCCGGCTTCACTCCTGTGCGCCTGATCGTTCCGGGCCTCCCCTGCATGGCAGATTTCGCCGTGTTCTACAACAGCACACTTCCCGTGCCGGCGACCGTACCACAGGACGTCGCGAACGCTGCCGCCAATTGTGTACTCCCGCCGTCCGACAATGGTGTCGCGGTTGTTTACGCCGGCGTGCCGCTCCCGACAGACCCCAACTTTGCCGTCGGCAAGCCTCTCGTCACCGCCGCCAATAACCCGCTGAATACCAGCACTTGGGCGAATGCCTTTCCGCCATCGCTCGCCGCGAACTACACGCACACGATTGACCACGGCTACTGGGCCGGGTTCATTCAGGACCAGTGGCGTCTCACACAGAAGCTTACGCTCAATTACGGTCTGCGCTACGAGTACGAGTCCGGCTTGTCGGGCTATGTGGTGCCCCGTTACAACGGATGGCAGCCTCGAGTCGGGCTGGCCTACTCCCCGGATAGCAAGACGGTCATTCGCGCCGGGTTCGGTCTCTTCGACGACCGCTATAACATGACCTTCTTCTTCATACCGAACACCCAGAAGGTGGTTGCTGGCTACATGTGCGACAACCATGCGCCGGCGTCGGTTGCCGCTACTTGCGCCGCTGCGGGAATCCAGCCGCAGCCCTACCCCATGGTGCAGTTCAACTTGGGACAGGCGGACCAAGGTTATCAGCTCTTCGCCTTTCCAGGCTCGCAAGCAGCTGCTGCGCGTGCCGCGGGCGTTATTCAAACCGGTGGCTATGACGCGTTCGAGAACGCGCCCTTCCAGCCAAACCCCGGCATGGTTTCCTTGGTCGGCACTTGTTCTACCACCGGGATGTGCGGCGTTGGAGCAGGCGGAATGGACCACAACGCCAAGATTCCCTATTCCCAACAGGCGAGTCTTGAAGTGACGCGACAGTTCGGCGCCGGGTTCACCTTGGACGTTGGGTATCTTTTCGTGTCAGCGCACCATCTTGTTCGGGGAAATAACATCAATGTCCCCTGTCCGCTGGGCACGACGAAGTCGGCAGCGCCCACCGACCCATCAACAATATTTCCGGGAGGACCTCCGGAATGGGTTCCGGGCTTAGTGGATGCGAACGGCCAGTTTTCTACTTGCGCGGGTGCGCCAACGCTCGGGGCTCCTGGAACCGCGCTCGCGGGCGTCGGTCCCTGGTTCGCGGGCGCGGCTGGCAGCGGCTTCCAGACGGTAAGCGCCGGCCTGCTGGACTACAACAATAACGTTGCCAATGCTGTCTACAACGGCCTGATTGTCACGGCAAGGGAACGAGCCGGCAAGTACCTGAATATGCTCGCCAGTTACACCTGGTCGCACACCTTTGACAACGGAAACTTCACCACATTCATCAACCTTCCGGTCAACCAATTCAATTACGCGGCCGAGCGCGCCCCCTCGAACCAGGATCTTCGCAATCGCTTCCTGTTGAACTTCACCGCGACAACACCGGACAAGAGTTTCGTCCGGTATTTCGAGTTTAGCGGCATCATCACGCTGCAGTCCGGGCGGCCCTTCACCATTTTTTACGGGAACAACACTCTGAACGACCTTGCGGGCCCCGCGACGGACCGCGTGGCCGCCGCGTCGGACACCAGGACATGTTCTTCGGTGAGCACCTGCAATACCATGATCGGAAGGAACAGCTACTA
>DATFTB010000011.1:0-2460 GCA_035262325.1 Candidatus Acidiferrum sp. | reverse complement strand
CTCAGAACAGGGCTTGCCGCAAGCCGGGCAGCACAGGGGCCCGAGGGAGGCAATCCGGCGGCCCGCCCGGCATTCTGGGCAGAATACCTCCAAGGGAACCTCCTCAATCAGCAATTGTGATCCCTCGAGAGGCGTCCGGGCACAAGCCATCTCATAGCAGGAGAGAAGAGCTTCCTTTACGACTCCGGAGAGAGAGCCGAGGCGAAGGTGCACGGCGAGGACCTGCGCGCTGCCGCGCAGAGCGGCTTCCTCCGCGGCGAGGTCGACATGCAGTGTAACGTCGGCAAGCGAGGCTGGATGGGCGGCCTGGGCGGTTGCCCGAACCTTGGGTACTCCGTTGGGCGTCCGGTGCGTATTCTACCCGAAATCGAGCGCGGCCGGCGGCTCGGCAGCCTACCACGAGCTCAAACTCGTCGAACATCGCCAACGGGGGCTGCCTGGGGTTATCTTTCGCTGGAATATTACGGATTCGGGAGGTAATATGCAGCCACCGCCCGCCCAGCGGTCTCGCGACCGCCGCCGACTTTGCCTGGGATAACGCGAAAGAAATCTGAGGGGGGAACTATGAAGCGAGCACTATTCGGTCTTAGTCTGGCTCTAGCTCTGGCACTTCCGCTTTTCGCGCAGGAGAAGGAGAAAGAGCGCGTCGAAAATGCGGGCAAGGTTATGCAGGAAATTTTGAACGCTCCGGACGGCATTCCGCAGAGTGTTCTCGACAAGGCGGATTGTGTCGTGATTCTGCCTTCTGTGCTTAAGTTCGCGATCGGGGTTGGCGGCAGCTACGGACGCGGTGTGATGACCTGTCGTAGCGGCCCCAAATTTAGCGGCCACTGGGGCCCACCAACCATGATGGCGCTTGAGGGCGGAAGTGTCGGCCTGCAATTGGGCGGAAATGCAACCGATTTCATCCTGCTGCTGATGTCACCTCGCTCGGCGGAAAACATTCTCAAGAGCAAGGTGAAGCTCGGCGCCGACGCTTCGGCGGCTGCCGGACCCGTAGGCCGCGCGGCTTCGGCGGAGACCGACGCGACCTTGCGGGCCGAAATTCTTTCCTACTCGCGGGCACGTGGGTTGTTCGCCGGGGTTTCTCTCGAAGGATCCACGCTACGCGCTGACAATGACGCCAACAAGAATTTGTACGGCAAAGAGGTGAGCGCCGCGGACATCGTGTTTAAGAAGGGGGCCGTGGAGGTTCCGCCTAGCGCGAAGGTTTTGCTCGCAACCTTACAGAAAGCGTCGCCAGTAAACAAAAGCAAAAACGCTTAGTCCGGAGGCGCGGCGTACGCCCGGCTTGTTTGGGCCGCCGCTCGGTTGCGTGGTAACGTCGCCGCCTCAACCGGTCGAAGACCAGCTCCTGTCCGCTCGAGCGCAGCGGTTTTCTTTTCGGAAAGGAAGACCACCATGACAGGACCGGAGATGAAAAAGGCGCAACCGGACCCTCTGAGCCGTGAGGCCCTCCGGCGGTTCGACGATCTGTTTGGATTGCACCCCGGCTTTCGTCCCGTACACGCAAAAGGAATCCTTCTATCGGGGACTTTCACTCCGTCGTCCAGCGCAAAAGCCCTGACCAAGGCCCCGCACGTCAATCGGCCCTCGATCCGCGTCGCCGTCCGCTTCTCGGACTTCGCGGGCATTCCCACGATACCGGACTACGACGAGAATGCGAGCCCGCGCGGTTTGGCCCTTCGCTTCTATCTTGCCGAACATGTGCATACCGACATCATTGGCCACTCGGTCGACGCATTCCCCACACGAACCATCGAAGAGTTCCTCGAATTCCTTCGCGCCGCTGGTTCGAGCGGCCCTGGCGCGCCGAAACCGACCCCAATCGACTCTTTTCTTGCTGCGCATCCGGCCGCACTCGCGTTCGTTCAAATGCCGAAGCCCATCCCCACCAGTTTCGCGAGGGAATCCTTTTTCTCGGTGAGCGCCTACAAATTCACGAACAACGAGGGAGTCAGCAAATTCGGCCGCTACCGCATCGTGCCGCCGGACGGAAACGATTTTCTCGAAGCAAGCGCGGCCGCGAAAAAGGACCCGAACTTCCTGTTCGATGAAGTGCAGGGCCGAATTGCCCGCGGCGCGATCAGAATGCGCATCCTGGTGCAAGTGGCTGCGGAAGGAGACGTGGTCGACGATTCCACCGTCCAGTGGCCCGACGAGCGCCTTCTGCTCGAATTCGGCAACCTGGAGCTGAACGGCGTGGTACCGGACGGGGAGGCGGCCCAGCGCCAAATCATTTTCGATCCCATTCCCCGCGTGGAGGGCATCGAGTCATCCGGCGACCCGCTTCTCGATCCGAGGGCCACCGTATATCTCGCGAGCGGCCGTCGCCGCCGGTCTAGCCAGAGTTGACGAGGAAGAGGGCTCCCGGCCATGCGAACTGCGGCGAAGACCGGCGCCGCTTTCCGCTAAGCGGAACGCTCGATGATCTGCTTTTCGCCCGCGATAACAGCAAGA
>DATFTB010000010.1:0-2061 GCA_035262325.1 Candidatus Acidiferrum sp. | reverse complement strand
CCAGAGCTTGTAAAGAAACCGCGCGAAGAGCTTTGTTAGCAAGTGCTCCGGTTCTAATTCCTTTATATGGCGCTTTCAGCTCTTTACTTAGAGGTTAGCTCTCAGAGAAGGTCGCGTTTCAGCCGGCGGCTCCAGGTCCGAGTGAAAAACGGCTCATCGTTTTCGTACGCGGCAAGCTCAGCTTCGAGCAAGAAGTCATCACAGGTCGAGGAGAAGCGAGTGCGCGTCTCGACGCGGGTATTCCAAGGGCCCCGGCGAAACCAAGTCTTTTGAATGACCTCGGCTCGAGCCATCTCCGGATCCTCTTCGCCGATGTGAAAACGCTTGAGCATCGTATGGCCGACGTCCAGGCCGATGGATTTGATGCGTGTCAACTTTGCGCCGTCCGAGTCGTCACGGCCGCTAGAGACGGTGTAGATCGTCTCGTTGGTGGTGCGATCCCGCTCGACTAGGCGCTTGAGGGGAGCGGGCCGAAGCTCGGTGGTTTCTGCTGCCGCGCGCTCGGGCGGTTCGAATGGCGTGAGCGCCGAATCGCTCGGGTCCGGCGGTCGCACTGGAAGATCCAAAAAACTCTGACCGGTAAAAAAGCTCACCGTTACAGGCCGTGGCGCTGGCCAAGCGATGGGCCAGTAACCGGTGGACATGGCCAAGCGTAGTTTGTGCCTGGGAGGAAATGCGTAAGCGACGTCATTCAAGGTCACCTTTATCAAATACCGCGTGCCAGGTTCCAAGGGTCGCGGATGCTCATGGCTGTCGCGGTGGGTGAGGTTCAGCAGTCCGTAAGTTACCCGGGTAGATGCGCCGCCGGGGGCGACGTCGTTCAAGCGGACGGCAATGAAGGCCACGGGCTGATCGACGGAAACTTCCAAAGTTGCCACCGGTGGACCGAGGATTTCGATCCTTTCCCGCACGGGTTCTGACTCGAACGTTAATGAACAGCCGTCGTCGCCACGCTGGTCCAGCGGGGCTTCTCCTGGTGCGCCGAAACCGCACCATTCGCCGGCTCCGAGGCCGGTTGTTTGCGGAGAGCGAAAATCGAGTTGAGCTTTGGCGGTCGGAGCGCTGCTCAGCCGACTCACATCGAGCCAATAGCGTTTGACCGTGATACGAGGCGAAGGCCATTGGGTTTCTGCCACCCAGCGGCCAGGGCGCTGTTTATAGAATGGCTTCGGCGGGACGCTTTCCTGCATCCAGACTCGCAACATCGGCTCGGCCATAACGCCCGTATCGGTGCCCTTCAGCCAGTGGTTCCACCAGCGAAGCGCCTCCTGTAGGAATCCGATGGCCGGACCCGGCACGCCGTCGTGCGGATAAAGATGGGCCCAGGGTCCGATGAGGCCCTTGCGCGGGGCGCGGAGGCCAGCCAAGAGCCGGGGAATCGCGTTGCTGTAGGCATCGGCCCAACCGCCGATGGCATACACAGCACAGGTTATGGTGCCGTAGTTTTCACAGACTGAGCCGTGCTTCCAGTAATCGTCGCGCCGGGAATGTTCGAGCCACACCTCGGGAAAAAATACCGCGTGTTCGAGACGATCGCGCCACATAGAACGCCAGCGCTCGCCGACCAGTTCGGGATCCGGCGGGTAGGCGTTGTAACTCATCAGCACCGAGCCCCACGTCAGGTTTTCGTTCAGCAGACAACCGCCCATGTAATGCACATCGTCGAGGTAGCGGTCGTCCGTAGAACAAACGGTGACGATGGCCTTGAGCTCAGGCGGGCGGCGCGCCGCCACTTGCAAGGAATTGAATCCGCCCCAAGACTTGCCCATCATGCCGACCGTGCCGCTGCACCATGATTGCTGTCCGATCCAGTGGATCACTTCCAGGGCGTCGTCATGTTCCTGTTTCAAGTATTCGTCCAGCAAAAGACCGTCCGAATCGCCTGAACCTCTTAGATCGACACGCACGGAGGCATATCCGTGGCCGGCGAAGTAGTGGTGCATGGGTTCGTCGCGAGCACGGGTAAAGTCGCGCTTGCGGTAAGGGATGTATTCTAGAATTGCCGGAACGGCCGTGGTCTCCGCATCGACCGGCAACCAGATGCGCGCAGCCAAACGGCAG
>DATFTB010000009.1:0-6247 GCA_035262325.1 Candidatus Acidiferrum sp. | reverse complement strand
TGTTTGGCATCGCCTTCAAGATCTTGATGGAGTTGCGACTTCAGACCAGCTATAGCTTCACGCCTCCCCTGCAGCGCAAGTAACCGATAGAGATTTTAGGGTAGCAGCCCGACCCTCAGATCGTGGTCTTGCGCCTCGGAAAGAGCTCTGCTCTGATCCTTCGGGTGAAACAAAAAGGGCGGATGGCCGAGGCCATCCGCCCCCTTTGCGTTTGGGGGGTTGGGGAAATTCGTTCTTATTCTCCTCGGCCGAAGGCTCGCAAGGTGCGATGTCGCAGCATCCCAAAGTGCCGGTTGAGCGGGTGCTTTCTTTCAAGAAACGAAAAGACCGGTGAGCGCCGCGGCGTAAGTTTGGCCATGGCGATGTTCAGCCGGATATCGCGCCGTGCGTATTTCATGCCTGCGATCAGTGCCTCGCGCGCATCTTCCCTGCGCCCGGAAGCCATGTATACCTCCGCGAGATTCAGGTAGAGCTGCGCCTGATTGCGCTTCATCCGCACAGCGCTGTCGCACATGCGCTCGGCATCGGCCCATTTCTGCTGCGTGCGCGCCAGTGCGACGCCAAGATACGACATGTAATAGGGATTATTCCGTTCGAGTTCGGCGGCCCGCTGGATATGCTCAAGCGCCTGGTTGGCATAGTTATCGCGAAGTAATGAAAGACCGGTCTTGAACTCTCGGAACGCTTCCGTATCCATCATCTTCTTCCCACCTCGCATCGGTTGGAGGACCCGCCCGGGAAGCAGCCAACTCCATTATGCTCGGCGGCTCAATCCGAAGACACCCTCAGGAGCTCGAAAAACAACCGGTAACTATCAAGCTGCCACTGGAGTCCGCATCAACCCGTCCTGGTTACCCTACGAGTTCTTTCCGAAGGAATCTACTGACCAGTGGGACAGTCTTCGTTCATGGGCTTGGGGTCCTAGCGACTCTCCGCAGTCCAGGCCTCAGGGAGAGAAACAGGTGCGATTCCTCACCGAGGGACGGCGGGTACGTTCGAGTGCGGCGGCAAGCCTGCCTGCGCCGGGAGGCTTGCTGCCGCTTTCCGAGTTTTAGCCGTACGAAGCGACATCTCTGGGGTGCTCGGCCGATTTTCGAAGGGCCGGTCCGAAGAAGAAAGGGAGGCGGGCCGCTCGGCGTGCTCGCAGCCACGGGTGGCCTTCGCTCCCCCGCACGACCTAAAGCGAACTGAGGAACAGGAACAGTCGCTGCTTCTCCGCCGGGCTCAGCTCTTCGAAATGATCTTCCACCTCCGCTGCCTCGCCCTTGTGCCGCGCAATCGCGTTCTCGAAGCTCAGCGACTTTAGGTCGTGCATGAACCGTGGCTTCATCCGCAATCCCCAGAGAGGGGCGGTACGCAATTTGTTTCTCGTATCCGCTGGGCCACCTTGCAAGATGCCATCCCCCGTCCCGACATCGTGCAACAGATAGTCGCCGTATGGGTGAATGATCTTGTTACCAAGGGCCTCAGGAACCGTGAACGTACCACCGTTGATAACCGTATCGGCCGGCGCGGTCACGATCGTCGCCACGTGGCACGTAGCACAGCCAATTCTCCCGAAGATCGCTTGCCCAGCTTCGGCGTCAGCGGTCGCGGCAAGCGCCCCATCCCGCGGAGGCGCTTTCGTGCCGCGGATGAACTGCGCAAAATGGTCGATATCGGCAAGTCCGAGGTTGTCTGGGAGATCCTCGGGATCGGCCGTGATCTTTCCGATGGTCGTCGTGTCCTTCGGGCGCAGCCGGTTTGTGACCCCCATTTCGTTCAAGTAAGCGTCCGCGACAAACGAGAGCAGGCTGCTGTGCTGGTCCTTCCATCCAAAGCGTCCGATGCGCACTTGTCCGGACGCCTCCAGAACCGGCACGCGGATCGCTTCCCCATGAATTCTTCCTTCGCTGATGCCCGGCTGATTCGCGGCAATGGCCTCGAGCGTGGCATCGTCGATCGCCTCCACGAATCCGTCGCCCAGTGTGTTAAGCGCTGCCCGTAACGCCCGGATGTCCTCCGTGGCAGGTATATGCTCCTGCGCTTCGGGAACGATCGCGCGATCATTCACGATCGACCGGCCGGTGATGGTGTTCGCGCCATCGTTGATCGGAATCGTCGGATTTACGAAATTGCCGTTGGTATCCAGATGCCCCACGCGCAGCTCCGTGAACTGGCTGGCTGCACCGCTCACCGGATTCTGGTGACAATCCGCGCAAGCACGGGCGTTGAAAACGGGGCCGAGCCCGGTGCTGGCATCATGTGTTGTTTCGAAAGCTTGTTGGTCGAGAGCAAACGTATCACCGGCAGGTTCCACGATCCCATTGCTCCTGCTTTGAGAGCCGGCGTTCTGCACAAGCGTGGGGGTGTCAAAGCCGGCGGGAGCCTCAGTCGGTGCATCCTGGGCCGGTCCTAACACGGCGAGAGTCGCCACTCCGAGCAGACCGATACAAATAGACCTATGCGTCATTGCGCACGCCTCCTGGGAGAAAGTCTCCGAATCACTTGGTGCAAGGCTGGGCTTGCCGATTACGGGGACTGCGCGGAGGCGTGTTCTATTCCCGGAACAATTGTTAAATGTTGGTGAGAGTCGTGTCTGGCGCGACTTGCGGGCGCCGGGGCGCGTCCTGAGGGGACTCGCTACGAGACCCGGCCGCCGCGGGTCCAGTTCCGTCTCCAAAGTCTCCAGTCATTTAATGTAGCCTCTTGCATGGCCTTTGCGGCCTTGTGCAGCCAGCGGCCCTTTCGCCGCGCCAGATCCTTCTTCAGCGCGCCGATTGCCTTAGGCGAGCCCAGATGAATATTGGCGGTCTCCCAGCCCATGTGGTAGAGCATTCGCTCCTCGTCGCGCTCTTCGGGCAAGGTCTCCAGTTCGATGTGACAGCAGTCCGGCGCAAGCCTCCTGACGATCCAATGCTCGGCGAAGTGCACGTGAGGATCGCGAATGCGAACCGCGCGATCTATCAGCTTGCGGCCCAGAATTTCCGTTGTGCGCAGATGCTGAGACCAAATCCAGGCTGAAGGGGTCAGTTGCTTGGCTTCCCGCACGATGTGCGCACCGTCAAAAGTGGCCAAAGCCAGGATGCGCGGGTGCCCCAGGCTGCCTAACCCCGCAATGCGGGACTTTAGTTTGTAGTGTTCGGTGCGAAGCGGCAGCGATCCGCGAATCATCCTCCAAACGTCCTTCGGCAAGTCGCCTTGGTAGGTTGGGCAAGCCAGGATTTTTCTCCAGAAAAGCACCGGATCCCGCAGTTCGCCGACCGCCAGCCGGCGAAGCCATCGGTGATGTTCAGCCAAAACAAAGGGGCGCCCGCCCTTCGCGATCGAGTCCCGATAGCCCACCTCAATCGCCTCCCAAGCTTCTTTCCGTTTGAGGCTCAAGTGCAGGGCGTCGATTGCCAAATACGCGCTCGCTGTTAACCGCACAAGGTCAACCGTATAAGCCGCCGGCCACACCTCGTCAAAGTCGTTGACGCCCCAGATGAGCCGGCCCTCAAGATCGCGCCAGGTGCCGAAATTCTCGACGTGCAGGTCCCCGACCGCCAGAACCCGAGTCGCCTGGGCTAATTCCGGGCATAGCAGCGGCCACAGTTGCGCCCAGCGGTAGAAGGTCGCTCGAAAAAAGGGAAACGCAGCTGAAGCCATGTTCCGATGCTTCAGCTTCACATCGAAGCGGATCAGGTTCACGTGGCGCGAGGCCCACTTTTCAAATGCCGCGGTCGCCTCAACGATGCCGCCCAGTCCCTCTTTGTTAGCCCGCATAATCAAGCAGCGAGCCGCGCCGACCCTGTTCGCCGAACATTCCCGCCCTCCACGCAATCGCGAGTCGTCATTCCGAGGCACGTACTTTTGGCGGCCCGAAGGAGCTTAACCGTAAGTGTTAAGCCGGATTTCAAAGCTGAGATACTACATCCCACCGGCGGCGAGGCTACTCTCTTGCACGCTTTAGGAGCGAACGTGAACCACTGCGCCCTTCATGCGAGCCTCGTAAATGGGGAATCGCGCCGCCAGTTCTGCCACCTGCTTGCGCACCTTCTGCTCGACGGCGGCATCGCCTATATGGCTCAGCACCTCCGCGATCCAGTTGCCGATCAGTTCCATCTCCGGTTCCCTCATCCCACGCGTGGTCACGGAAGGGCTACCCAAGCGAATCCCGCCGGCCTTCATCGGCGGAAGCGGGTCAAACGGAATGGCATTCTTGTTCACCGTAATTCCCGCCCGATCCAGAGCTTTTTCCGCTTCGCTGCCGGTGATTCCGCGAGGGTGCACTTCGATAAGAAACAGATGATTGTCGGTGCCGCCTGAAACCAGACGAAAGCCGTGCTTTGCGACCGCGCCGGCCATGGCCTTGGCGTTTAGCGCCACTTGCTTCTGATACTCCTTGAACCCCGGCTCCATCGCTTCTTTGAGGCATACCGCTTTGGCCGCAATGATGTGCACTAGCGGGCCTCCCTGCGTCCCCGGGAAAGTCAGCCTGTCGATTTCCTTGGCAAAGGTCGAACGGCAGAGCACCAGCCCACCTCGCGGGCCGCGCAGCGTTTTGTGCGTCGTCGTCGAAACGATGTCGGCGTGCGGCACCGGGCTCGGATGCACACCTGCCGCCACCAGACCCGCGATGTGGGCCATGTCGACAAAAAAGACCGCGTCGACAGATTTGGCGATTTTCGCCATGCGCTCGAAATCAATGATGCGGGGATATGCACTTGCGCCGGCAACAATCATCCTTGGTTTGTGCTGGTGTGCCAGCTGCTCGATCTCTTCGTAGTCAATCTGTTCGGTATCACGCCGCACGTGGTATTCCACGAACTTGTACACGCGCCCCGAAAAATTCAAGGGGTGGCCGTGGGTCAGATGACCGCCGTGAGCCAGCGCCATCCCAAGCACCGTATCACCGGGTTGCAGCATGGACATGTACACCGCGATGTTTGCCGAAGTTCCGGAGTGTGCCTGCACGTTGGCGTGCTGCGCGCCAAACAACTCCCGTGCGCGGTCGATGGCCAGTTGCTCTGCCTTGTCGGCAAACTCGCAGCCGCCGTAGTAGCGTTTACCCGGATAGCCCTCCGCGTACTTGTTCGTGAAAATAGAACCCATGGCTTCCAGTACAGCTTGCGAAACCAAGTTTTCCGAAGGAATTAGCTCCAGACCCGTAGCCTGCCGCCGCGCCTCATCCGCCAGGACCGACGCGATCTGTTCATCCACAGCTTCGAGGGGACGCTTCATTCTTTCATTTGCTTCCGTGGTCATCGCTTCTCCTGTTTCTGCCAGTGCTTCTTGCTTTCTTCCCTTTCGACTAACGCGTTATTCTCCACCCGCCTTGGAACGGGGTATTCAGAAAAACATGAGTCGGGAGAATCGACCGATTCTTCGGGCCAGGTCCCCGGGTCATTGACGGGGCCGCCTGAAATGTCGAGAAACTGACGGATGGTTTCCTTGATGTGAAAACCGGCGTGGTCAGAGCCCAAAGCGATACGCGGCTTACGACTGGTTTCCGGCATGCTCGCCTCTTGCGGTGATTTTAATGGACTGTGTAACGAACCGCAATCCAACGCATCTTGTCTTCCGAGGGAAGCCCTGCTGCGGACGAGCCTTTTTCTTGCTGGGAGCGTCTTTAACCATGCGGCCTGGCGGGTCCGAGCTTCAGCCCTATGAGAAGGCTCTTCACGTCCTGCCGCCGACCTTTAACGGGCGATCGGAACACAATGCTGCGCTTTCGGGCCTGTCGGTCTTATACTTGTGCGGCTGTCGCGAAGCGGTAAATTCACCTTACTGAGGCTTACGTATGGCAAACACCCACGGAGACAACTCCTTAAGCATTGGAAGAACCCCCCTCGTCAAACTAACCCGGGTGACCGACGGCGCCAAGGCCACGGTGCTCGCCAAGATCGAGGGCAGAAATCCTGCGTACTCGGTGAAGGATCGTATCGGGGCTGCAATGATTTGGGACGCAGAAAAGCGCGGCGTGCTGAAACCGGGGATCGAAATTGTGGAGCCCACCAGTGGGAATACTGGCATCGCTCTGGCCTTTGTAGCTGCCGCGCGGGGTTATTCCATCACATTGACCATGCCGGAAACGATGTCCCTCGAACGCCGCCGCGTGGTCGCTGCGTTCGGAGCGAAGCTGGTTTTGACGCCCGGGCCCGAAGGTATGAAGGGCGCCATCAAGAAAGCAACGGAAATCTACGAATCCGATAAACAGCACTACTTCATGCCGCAGCAATTTGATAACCCGGCCAACCCGGACATTCACGAAAAGACCACCGGCCCA
>DATFTB010000008.1:0-10024 GCA_035262325.1 Candidatus Acidiferrum sp. | reverse complement strand
TTCGACGATTCGGCTCCGAACCTGCTCGCGATGACCCGTTGGATAGGGCATAGTGGCTCCTAAAATATGATCTTGATCATATTTTGTATCCGTGGTTCAATGCAACCATGAAGCTTCAAAACCGGCTGGGGCTGACGACCGATGCGTCGACTCGAAGACAAGTGGTCACTGCCGCGGTTGCGCTTGCTAGCTGTGGAGCGGTCCCGATCCGGGTTCGGGCTAGCGCCGAGGACGGCATTTCCCATGCGGCGGAATCTATTCATCAAGAGCCCGTGTTTCAAGCGAGCCGTAAGCGTGTCTATGAGGCGCTCACCGACGTCAGACAGTTTGACAAAATCGTTCAGCTCAGTGGGGCCATGCAGTCGGGCATGGCGCTTGGGAAAAACCCCACCGAAATCAGCCGGCAAGTGGGTGGCGCGTTCACACTTTTCGGTGGCCACATCACAGGCCGCCATATCGAGCTTGCGCCGGACCAACGAATTGTCCAAGCGTGGCGTGTAGTGGATTGGATTCCAGGCGTCTACTCGATTGTGAAGTTCGAACTCACCGAACAGGGTTCGGATACCAAAATCATTTTTGACCATACAGGGTTCCCGGCAGGTAAAGCACAACACCTGGCGGAGGGATGGAAAGCAAACTATTGGGAGCCTCTACAGAAATACCTAGCTTCGTGAGGGCAGGCGCGGCATCACGGTTGTCTACAAATAAGCCTATGCCGACGGCGTGCGCGCTCCGATGAATGAATCGTCCTCGACTCGGACTTCGGCCCGGTCGAGGGTCCGACCCGGCGTTCTGAGCGTTAGATCCTCCCTTGTCGTTAAAAACCGGCCAATGTCGAGTGTTTCAACACCCGACATTTGGCCGGTTTTTAACGACAAGGGACGACTAATCTCCTCGAACGCCGTATCACTGGAAACACTGGTCGCGTGGTCCATTGCCGAACGACAGACACCGGTCGCCCAATTATGACCTCAGCGCCACCGCGCACCTGCTTGCCAGGCACTGGGTCGGTTTCGTCCGTCCATGGTCCGACCCCGCAGGGCACGCCATTTCCAGTCGCGCTGTTCTCTAATCCGTGACAGAAATTCCCTCAAAAAAGATGTCCGCTGCCTGGGTCCTCATACGTTGACAGGTTGAAACACCCCAAACGAGAGGAGCTAAATCAATGACACAGATGAATCAACCCACTGAAAACCAAGGCCGTGGAACATCCAGAACCGGCGCGCGCACGCTCGGAAACAATTGCGCCGTCGTGTTCGGAGCTGGCGGTTCGCTCGGGGCGGCTGTCGCCAAGGAGTTTGCGGCGGAAGGTGCGCGAGTCTTTTTGGCCGGCCGGACGAAGGCCAGCTTGGAACAGGTTGCCAAGCAAATCACAGCGGCTGGTGGCGAAGCCGAGACCACCGTGGTGGACGCTCTCGATGACGCTGGCGTGAACCGATATCTCGATGGTGTCGCGAAGCAGGCTGGCAAGATCGACATCGTTGTAGACCTAACCGGCCCTCTCGCCAGCGAGTACGGAAACGGAAAGGTTGCCGTGGAGCTGCCTGTCGACGAGTTCATGGCCCCCCTGACGACGATCGTAAGATCGCACTTCATCACGGCCCGCGCCGCAGCACGCTACATGATCAACCAGAAATCCGGCGTGATCATTTTTGTGACGGGAAGCCCCGCCCGGCCACACGTGCCGGGTGCGACTGCCATCGGCGCCGCATTCGGCGCGATCGAGAACCTCACCGGGAATTTGGCGTTCGAGGTCAGCCCCTTCGGCGTTCGGGTGGTGTGTCTTCGAACCGTTGCCAACATCGACAGCCGGTCCATTCAGGACACCATGGACTTCGTCGCCGGCAGAATGAACATCACCAAGGAGCAGGCGATTGGACAAGTAGCGCTTTCGAATTTCCTGAAGGTTCCGGCGACAGTCCAGGACACTGCGAATGCAGCGGTGCTGATTGCCTCCGACCGCGCGCGCATGATGACCGGAACCGTGGTGAACGCGAGCGCGGGTGCCGCTTTGGACTGATTCGCAACCTGGACTTTCTCAAAGGGGATTGTGAAGGTGATCTGAACCGCAGTATGGACAGTACTTCGAAAGGAGAGATTTCAATGATCATGAAAACATTCCGAGCAAAGATTCAATTCTCGGGGCGGGCGGCGGTGTGGTTTGCGCTCGCGACGGCCGTGATCCGGTCTGTCGCCGGTCAATCCACCCCAAACCATCAGCCGCCGGTGATGAACCGTCAAAAAGAGATCGCGCTTGCGCTCAGTGCCTGCCCGCCATCGGTAGCAAGCAAGGCGGCGGTTTACGTTCTTGACCGTGCAGGGTACATCAAGGTTCGCGATGGCGAGAATGGCTTCACTGCTATCGTCCAGCACGCGGTGCCCAACAGCCAGGACCCGCAGTGCATGGACGCCGAGGGCACTCGCACCTTTCTTCCGCGCTATCTGATGGTGGCCGAATGGCGCGCACAAGGGAAAAGCACCGACGAGATTAAGCTCCTGGTTGCGGATGCGTTTGCAAAAGGCATTTTCCAGCCGCCGGCCAGACCGGGCATTGACTACATGCTTTCCACAGAGAACCTTACGCCCAACGCGAAAGGAGAGGTCATACATTTTCCGCCGCACGTGATGTTCTATGCGCCGTATTTGACGAACGCCGAGCTCGGTTTGGGCGGCTCGCTCGGCCCGGACGGCAATCCTGATGGGCCGGCGTTCGTCGCGGGGGAAGGCACTCCGCACGCTCTGATCATTGTTCCTGTCGCTGCGCACCCAGGCGCGAATCATTGATGATTGAAGACATGTCAAAGTCGCCGTCTGTGGCCGAGGGAGAAGACGAGATATGAGCGAATTTACGTATCTGTTTCGTGGCAGGAAAACAACCGGTTCGCCGGAGGAGATGCAGAAGCACTTCGAAGAGTGGGTAGCCTGGTTCAAGGAGCTCGGTGCCGCTGGACGCCTGAAGGACCCAGGCCACCCACTACAGAGCACTGGCAAAGTCGTCAGCGGAAGCCAGAAGGTCGTGAAGGACGGCCCGTATGCTGAGGCTAAAGACGTAGTCGGCGGCTACATTATCGTGGAGGCCGACGACATCGGCCAGGCTGTGGAGCTGTCGAAGGGTTGTCCGATCTTGGAAGTGGGCGGTTCGGTCGAAGTGCGTCCCGTTCAAGTCCGCTGAGGATGTAAATGGAGCTGACGGAGCATCTCTTTCGGCACGAATGGGGGCGCATGGTGGGCGCGGTGACGCGGATCTTCGGCGTCCACAACCTCGCGCTGGCAGAAGATGTCGTTCAGGAAGCCTTCTGCCGCGCTACGGAGGTATGGCCGTATCGCGGCGTCCCCGAGAATCCCTCCGCCTGGCTGATGGCCACCGCTAAAAACTGCGCCCTCGATGTGCTCCGCCGCGAACGGACAGCACGGACCTTCGCGCCGGAACTCGGACGTTTGCTCGAAAGTGAATGGACACTCGCACCCGTGATTGAAGAAGCTTTTGGACTCAATGCGATTAAAGACGACCTGTTACGGATGATGTTCTCCTGTTGTCATCCGCACCTCGCCCAAGAGGCACAGGTCGCCCTCATGCTGCACATTCTTTGCGGCTTCAGCGTGGATGAAATCGCGAGTGCACTGGTTAGCTCCCGTGCCGCGATTGAGAAGCGCATTACGCGGGGAAAGAAGACTCTATCGAAATCGAAAAAACTGTTCGACGTCACGGCGCCGGCCGAATTATCGTCCCGGCTTCCGGCAGTCGATACGGCCCTCTACTTACTGTTTAATGAGGGCTACCACGGATCGAACGCCGAGTTCGCAGTTCGCATCGAGCTCTGCCAGGAAGCGATGCGGCTGACGGCCATCCTATTGGAGCATCCCCTCTGCGCCACTCCGAGGACAAATGCTCTCGCTGCGCTGATGTGTTTGAATGCCGCCCGTCTGCCCGCGCGAATCGATGCGTCAGGGAACCTGAGCTCACTGTTCGATCAGGACCGTTCCAGATGGAATCAGCAGCTCATCGGCGAGGGGATGTCGTTTCTCGAACTTTCCGCCAAAGGTTCTGAAGTCAGCGAGTATCACCTTGAGGCGGCAATAGCATCGGTTCACGCGACCGCTCGCGCGATGGAGGACACGGATTGGGCGAAAGTAGTGTCCCTCTACGATTCGTTGATGATGATGCGGCCATCGCCGATAGTTGCCCTCAACCGGGCGATCGCGATCGCCCAGCGCGATGGCCCCGGTCGGGGAATCGAGGAGATCCAAGCGATCACCGATGCGGATCGCCTCACTTCGTATCCGTTCTACTGGGCCGCGCTCGGAGAGTTCGAGCTTCGCTGCAAGAGGTGCGAACCTGCGCAGGACCATTTCCGATCTGCGCTGATGCTGGCCCGTAATGAGGCGGAACGTCATTTCTTCACCCAGCGCTTGCATGCCTCTCAAATAGCAATACGCTCTTAGCCGCCGGCCACGGCCCGTGGACGATTGACCTCGTGCCAAGCCATGATGGATCCGCCTTAAACGGCTCGCGGGTAACGGCAAAGTGTTTACCATGCACTAGATACGAAGCGTGAATATCGCGTCCTTTCCGGCAGGAGTCGGGCATATCCGGGGTACGGCGTTCGAACTGTTTGCGGCGGGCTATTGCCCTGATCGTACCGATGGCGCCGACTTCGCCGATGCGCCACGGAGACGAAAGCGCAACAGGTAATTATCGTCGAACATGTCGTCGCGACGCTCGATCAGTTCGAATCCCGCATTTTGAAATTCATCAGTAAATGTGCCTTCTCCGGCTCGCACCATCTTCAGGATGTATTCCTTGGAGACTCCCTCGATCCGCTTGAAGTCGATCAATACGAGCGTACCGTCTGGCCGCAACGCCTTGGCGATCTCACGGAGCATATCCTGCGGGAATTCGAAATGATGGTAGGAATCGATGATACACACCAAATCAAGCGTGCGCGGCTCGAGCCCGGGGGAGTGCGGTTCGCCCAGGACCGCTTTCAGGTTCGCGATCTTCTCCTGCGTTGCGATTTTGGTAATGTATTCGATCATGTTTTTGGAAATGTCCACCGCGTAGACCGTTCCGCCGGGCGCTACTCTTTGCGCCACTAGCCGCGCAAACAACCCGCTTCCAGCACCAATATCGGCCGCGTTCATGCCCGGCTTCAGGTGCATGGCATCCAGGATCTCGTAACGTTTGTCGTAAATCGCCCGGCCCTCGTGCTCAAACCGCGCGGTCCATTGCGGCGCATCCGCATCAAAAGCCTTGTTGAGTTCCTTCGCCGTGGGTGTGATGGCCTGCTGAGCGGCCGACTGAGGAACGGCGCCCCAAACGGCAAACCCTATCAATAGTCCGCCGATGAAGTGTTTTCGTCCGGAGATGCGCATTTCGCGATCCTTTCTTGGCGGAGCACGTCTCGTATGCATGTGATCCGGATAATGCCTCGGAAAGGCCTTCTAACTCCGGCACTACAACCCAACACCTCCGCCCGAGTGTGTACACGCTATAATCTACTCCCGCCCAAGTCAGCCGACAAGTACGTTCGGAACGAACTGGCTGATTTCCAGATCGCCGGCGTTGCGGCCATTCTTGTAGTAACGGTATTCTCGGGCAACGGGCATGATGCGGCATGCGTGCATTCTGGGTAAATGCTTGGCGACTGATCGTTACCTATCTCGCGGCGGAACCGTCGATGCCGCCGTTCTTCCGGGCTCGCCTGCGCTACCTTCGGAGTCGCATTGACGACTGTCAGTTGCTGAGAGAGATGGATGTAGTGGCGCGCTTGGCACTGCAGCGCCACCTTCGCAACTTCGAAAAAAGCTGCCGCCGCTCGCTGCTGGGACTGCTGCCATTTTAGTGCGCCGCATCGCGGAGGCCCGGAACGGGCCCTGCCAAATATATGGAACAACGAGAAGGTGTTTCCCGTTTTTTAATGCGATCTGGTCTCCAGATCACCTTTGTTCCTCCTGTGCGTCTTGTCGGCAGTGCGGGAGGGGTTGGCTGACCTACTTGTACGAGCCGCTGGTATTACCGAATTGCTGGCTGATCGTGAGTTTCGCCGTTGTCGCCGGGTTCAGATGCGCGGTGGCTCCTGGTGTTTGGTGGGAACGAGCAGCGCTGGACGGACGAGGCAAAAGGCAGCAGGGCAATGAGGCACGCACAAAATCACAAGGAGAGTTTCCAATGAAACACAACACCATGTTGACGGTCGCGTCTCTGCTCTCGATCCTCCTCCTGACGCTTCACATTACGGACGACATCGTTCGCGGGATATCGAAGGCCGAGAGCTCCAACACTGCGCTGCTCATCCTCGCGGTCTTCTTGTACGGGACGCTCGTGCTCCGCGAACGGCGATCGGGGCACGTCATCATGCTGTTCATCGGATTGTGTAACCCGCCGAGATTGATCCCGCCTCCACAAGCTAGTTTTCTCAAGTTAGGTTTGCAGGGGGCGGAAGTCTATGTGGGGAATCGACGGGCGTGAATGTGAAAAACGCTCGCGGGACCCAACGCGTCAGGCGCCGCAGCACTTCTTGAACTTCTTCCCGCTCCCGCATGGGCACGGCTCATTGCGCCCGACCTTTTGTCTGGTGACCTTTGGCGCCACGACGCTTCGTTTCGCCTCTTTGCGGAGTTCGGTCGCTTCGTCTTTGCGTCCCTGCTCTTGGCAGACATCAGCCAATCGTTCGAGCATGTCCGGGCGGTCCCTGACTTGGTCGATGGCAAGCCCTTCCCGTAGAATTTGTTCGGCTCGCTGCCAGTCCTTGAACTTGGTGCGCGTGATTCCGTACCCATCCGACCATCCAATCCACCCCCATCCCCAGCGCGGGTCGGCGCGTAACCAATCGCCATAGAGCGCTTCGGCTTTGCTGGTCTCACCCAACTCGAAATAGGATTCCCCCAAGGCCCGCCGCCGGTTCTCGGTCATCAGGTCATCTTCCGTCGGAAAACGTCGCAGTCCTTCTTCACACACCGCGATCCTGGCGGTCAGAAACTGGTGATCTTCCAGCCCCGCATTCCATAACTCGTCTTCCAAGTCCTGAATCCAGTTAAACAGCGATTGCGATCCTCGAAAGCGTTCGTCGAAAGCACGAATCGATGACAGTCCTCCTTTGTCGAGCAGACCAAGCACATCTCGCCACGCTTCCAGCCAAATGCGGCACGCGGCTGTGGCTTGTTCCGGACCTTGCAACTCATATCCGGCCTCGATCTTGTCATTTAGTAACTCGAAACAAGATTCGGCCGGAAACCAACGCTGCCATAACGCTGTCAAGCAAACCCAAATCCAGTCGCTGTCCATCTCCGCTTGCCGGCTATGGAAGGTACGCTCGTGCTTGTCCATCCATGGCGTGGCAATCTCCTCGGCCGACAGGGCCTTCCGGCAAAGCCGTTCCAGTGAAGGGCGGTCCAACTCGATGCCGAAAGACCGCAACTTGGCAAGCAGGCCGTCATCGGTGAGCGGCTGGGCGTGGGAGCGCAGCACCTTGCCCGCAGACTTCTTGCGGAACTTGGCATTCCGGGCGCGCTCTTGCTCCGCGAAGCGATCGATAGCCACCCATGAAAACATGTCTTCTCCGTTCCTGGTGGATCGTTTTACAGTGGACCCATTCTCGGGAGCAAACTCCCCAAGGAGGTCTTGTGCAAATGCTACACCCCTACGCTGGATCCATCCAACAGTACACCGAAGAGATTGCCGACCCGAGTCGTTATCGTCCGGATCACTGTCCGCAGTGCCAAGCTGCGCATGCGCTGATCGCACATGGCTTCTACCGCCGCACCCTGGTGGATGCGGGCTTTGACGGATCGATCCGTGTGCGCCGTTATCTATGTCGCCCCTGCCGACGTACCGTGTCTTTGTTACCCCAGTTCGCGCTACCGTACCTACGTTTCAGCGTTGCGGTGATCGGGCTGTTTTTGATGGCTCGGCTGCAGGTGGGCTGTACCCTGGCCACAGCCGCGGCGCTGGCCGGATTACCGAGCATGCCCTACCAGCGTGGCCAATTCTGGGTACGCCGGTTCCAGAGACAGGCACCGGCGCTGTGTGCGGCGCTGGTAGCGTGGACCACGCCGGTTGCGGCGTCGAGTTTCGTGTTGTCTGCCTTGCACATGTTGCAGTCCATCGGCTGGATCGCTGCCCACGGCTTTCTGTTTGCCGATCTACGGGTACACCTGCTGGGCTGGCCGGCGTTTCTCGCTTCGGCCAGGCGAGCAGCCACGCTCCGGCCGGCGACGCCTCCCGGCTAAGACCGCACACACACCTTTTGCCTGGAACCGGCGATCCCTCGGCCTTATGCTTCTGGCTCAGGAGGTCATCCCGATGGATGCCAAAGCCGAGAAAATCGCCCTCTTTCGGTTTGGCGTGATTGCGGGGTTAGTGCTGGAGCCGTTACCCCGTGGTGAACTCACCCGCCGCGCCCAGGAGATCGCGGCCCATCACTTCGACGTCCCCGATTCCAAACGCACGTCAATTTCCGTCGACACCTTACTGGATTGGGCGCTCCGCTATCGCAACGGTGGCTTTGAAGCGCTGGCGCCCCAGCCCCGGCAGGATCGCGGACAGTCCCGCGCGATCTCCCCCCAACTCGCCGATCTCATCGAACGACTCAAACGCGAAAACCCCCATCGCACCGGCACGACGCTGTTACGGGAACTGGCTCTCTCGGCGAGTCCGGGCACGGCGGGGATCTCCGCTTCCACTCTCTACCGCTTCCTCAAACAGCGCGGCCTGTCGGAACGCCAACTGCTCGCTCCCCAGGCACACAAGAAGTTCGAAGCCGAACACAGTAACCAAATCTGGCAATCGGACATGCTCTTTGGCCCTTATGTCCAGCGCCCGGGCGGCGGCAAGATGCAGGCACTGCTGCATGCCATCCTCGATGATGCCAGCCGGCTGATCCCCCACGCTCAGTTCTATCCCAGCCAGGGGTTGGACGCCTGCTTGGATTGCCTGCGCCAGGCAGTCGCCGCGCGGGGCGCCCCGATTCGCTTGTATATGGATAACGCCAAAATCTATCGCAGCCCGCAGCTGGCGCGGATTGCGGCCTCGGTCGGGATGTTGATTGTGCACACTCCCCCGTATCAGCCCGAGGGACGCGGAAAGATCGAACGCTTCTTCAGAACATGCCGGGAACAACTCCTGAACAACCTGGACCGCAAACAGACTCTCACCCTCGAACAGCTCAACGAGCGCCTGTGGGCGTGGCTCGACATCTATCACCGTACCGAGCACAGCTCCCTGGGGACAACCCCATTGCTGCGTTGGCAACGGGACATCGAGCACATTCGCCAACTCCCTCCGGCCACCGATTTCCGCCGCCTCTTCTTCCATCGCCTGGATCGCGTGGTGCGCCGTGACTGTACCTTTCTGCTGCAGAGCCGTTTCTACGAAGCGCCTCCTCATCTGGCCGGCGAAACTATCGAAGCGCGCTTCGATCCACTCGATGCCGCCGTGGTGGAGATTTATTTTCAGGGCCAGCTCCAAGGTGTGGCACGGCTCGTCGATCCTGTGGTCAATGGCCTGTTACCCTCAACCAAGCCATCCAAGGCGGCCGAACCCCAACCTACGGGCATCAACTTCGTCGATCTGCTGATCCAGAAAAAGGATGAGGAGGAGCCGCCATGGTAGAAGCCTTCTTCGGGTTCAAGAAAACCCCGTTCAGCGACAGCCCCGATGCCAAACAGTTGTTTGCTTCCCAGGCTTGGAACCAAGTGAAGGCACGACTCCAGTTCCTGGTCGATCATCACGGCGCCGGTCTGCTCACCGGCGAAGTGGGCGCTGGCAAGTCCACCGCGGCTCGCACCTTCACTGCCGGACTCAACCCCAATCTCTATAGGATCCTGTATCTGCACTGGACCTCAGGATCGGCCTTGGACTTACTCCGGCAAATCGCCCAGGAACTGGATCTGGAGCCGGCGCACTACCGCGGCGACCTGGTGCGCCAGATCTCCCAAGCCATCGTGCATCTCAACCAGAGCAAAAAGCAGCATCCCATCCTCATCTGCGACGAAGCCCAACTGCTACGCCATCCGGCTCTGGAGC
>DATFTB010000007.1:0-40288 GCA_035262325.1 Candidatus Acidiferrum sp. | reverse complement strand
CGTGGATGCCGTCGGCCTGAAAGCAGCCTAGAAACGAGTACCTTATGAGAGCAAAATTCTCGCCTGGGGCCCTATAATGGAACTAAACAACATGATCACGTTTTTCCGCGCAATCCGGCTTCCTCGTTCAGTGGCACTTTTTTTCACGCTCGCCTGGTTCTGGCTCCCGGCCAAGGGCCAGGAGAACGCGCCCGGTCCGCTGGCTCCACCCCCAGATCACGACGTGAAGCGGATTATCGGCGTGCCGCAGCCGGAAGCGCCGCCTTCCTTGCCTCCCGCGGAAATCATCAAGGCTTTTTCGGAAAAGGAGCAGCTTTACGTCGCAACGCGACCGCAATACTCGTACCGCAAAACCATCCGTATTCAGGAACTGGGCTCCGACGGAAGACCTACGGGAGAGTATGTTGCCACATATGACGCGGCGCGTGCGGCAGACGGCAAGCTTTACGAAAAGGCAGTTTCCGCGCCGGAAACCTCGCTCGAATATCTGCAGTTCGAACCGGACGACGTGCAGTTGCTGACGCGAGTTCCCGCATTCCCGATTACCCCGAGCCTGCTCGCGAAATATAACGTGCAGTATCTGAACACGGAAACCGTGGATGAAGTGCAGTGCTACATTTTTCAGGTGTCGCCGAAGACGCTCGACCGGCAACATCCGCTTTTCGATGGCGTGATCTGGGTGGACCAGAAATACCTGGAAGTGGTGAAGACGTACGGCAGGTGGATCACTGACCTGGGCGAGATGCATCCGCCGAGTTTGCCGTTCACGATGTTCGAAACCTATCGCGAGAATGTCGAAGGCAAGTACTGGTTTCCGAATTACTCGCGCGCCGAAGGCATGTACAAAATGAAGAACCGCGATGTTCCGATTCGCGTGACCATCAAGTGGACGAATTTCAAGCCGTTCCCTCCCATGCCAGTGGTGCCGACGGCTTCGCCCGAGGCACCGCCTCAACCGGCAGCACCGCCTCCGGCTCCGGCGGCAGGGAAGCCCTAAGCATTCCGGCGCAGTGGAAGGCCCGAGCCGGTCGCCTCCCTTCGAAAATCCCGGCCGGCCTTTCCGGGCGCTGGGCCGCAGAGAGAGCGGCGTGAGAGGGCACCCCCTTCCTTCGCAGGCGAGTTTCAAATGCCGAGGAGTGTGGATCTACTTCCTCGCATACATGTTTCGCAAGAGTCCCGGCAATTCATGCAGACCTCGGAGCAAAAACTCCGGGCGCGCTTTACGCAAGCCGCGAGCGGTCGGGAAAGGCCCCAACACGGCGATGGCTCGCACGCCCGCGGCTTCCGCCATCTCAACATCTTCCGGTGTATCGCCGACGTAAACGCAGTCGGCGGGTTCCAGCTTCATTTTTCGCAAAGCGAGCTGCAACGGCGCGGGGTGAGGCTTCTTTTCGGATGTGTCTTGAGCGCAGACGCGGGCGCGGAACATTGCCGTGAGCGCAAATTCTCTCAGCTGGCGCGTGACGCGGTCGCGGTCTCCGCTGGTAACAAGGCCCAGCTTGTGATGCCGGCTCAATTGCCTCAGGACGCGACGAGCTGCGGGCACCAGTTCCGAAGGATGCTGCACGTAGTAGGCGCGCCAGATGCGGTCCGCGTCGTCCCAGCGCTCGGGTGAAATCCGCGCCCTGCGGTAGACGGTGTACCAGTCGGGCGAATAATGTTTGCGCAGCTCGGCGAGTCCCCAGCTGAGTCCCAGCTCGCGAAACATGGCGAGATAGGCCTGCGAATCGGCATGGAAGGAGTCCAGGAGCGTTCCGTCCCAGTCAAAAAGGACGCCACGCAATTTTTTGCCGGGGTTCATCGGCGCAAGAGTAACAGAAAGAGTCGGCGTTTTTCTCCGAACATCCCGCGAAACGGCAACCCGCGCGAAGGCCCGGCAAGCCCGGCGGGGTTACGAGTTGACGGAGCGAATTCGGTTAGTCCGCGGCTGGAAATCGGCCGGGGATGTGGTCGTCGCGGTCAAAGGCAAAATCATCGAAGCGGGCGGCGATGCCATACCATCCGGGCATATTGGCGGATTCCGTGCGGCAGACACGAGCGCGGGAGGAGACCACTACATTCCCGTAGCCCAGTGGACGGCTCACCAAGACAATGTCCAGCTCAATCTCGGTTCCCGCCTCCAAAGACTTTGGACAGAGAAAAAAGACTCCCGAGGAACTGATATCGCGGGTGACCAGTGTTATGGGATACTCTTCGCGGACGCCACAAACGCTTCTGAGCTGCAGGGGCAGCTTCAAACTGGCTCGTGGACTCTCGCGCTGCTCGGTGTGCACGCCCACGGCGTGGGTCGGCACGCGCAGGAATCGGCGAGGTTGCGGCGTTTTAAGCAGCGGCTTAACGCGCAGCGCGGGCACTGGTTGTGGCCCAGGTTTGTGGGAGAAAAGGGGCGCCCGATCGGGCTGAAGCACCTGTTCCGGCGAGAGAGGCAAATTTTCCCAAGCTAAAGCGCGGTTCCTGGCACTCATCTCACCCCTCAGTGGAGATGGATCGACACCTGGATAACCCGTACTTGTCTTGCTAAATCGTGAGACCCGTGAAGAATGTTAGGGGTGCAAAAATGCCATTTTGGAGCGTGTTTTGTCAACCTGCGGAAATAGCCGCGCGTGTTCAAACATACAATAACCGATAGTGTCGTGCCTCTTGTGGTTTTCGCTTTGCTTACGCCACGGCCGGGGCCGGCCGCCTGCGGAGTGGGCATGCCATTATGGCCGTGTCGTCCTTTCGCTTTCGCGCTATGGTTGTTATTTTCGAGGTGCAGATGGCCAGCGACACGGTTCATTCCGCTTCCCGAGCTTCGATCCGGCGCGGCACGGTGGAAGCAGGACCGGCCTGGCTGCTGGCGTCTGCGTTTGCCGCGGTCTACGTCGTCTGGGGCTCTACGTACTTCGCCATTCGCGTGGCGGTGGAGTCGATTCCGCCATTCCTGATGGCCGGGTTGCGGCATCTCTCGGTGGGCCTAGCGTTTTACCCGATTTTTCGGCGAGTGAGCGGCGAGGCGCCCACCGTACCTCAGTGGCGCACCACGGCCATCACGGGATGCCTGCTGCTGTTCGTCGGGAATGGGACGGTTTCGTGGGCGGAGAGAGTTGTGCCGTCCGGCATTGCGGCGTTGCTGGTTGCGACGGTTTCGCTGTGGATGGTGTTGATCGACTGGCTGCGCCCCGGAGGAACACGTCCGGCACCCCGAGTGATGGCCGGCTTCGTTCTTGGATTTGCGGGGATGGTTCTTTTGGTTGGGCCCAAGCACCTGGGGGGCTCCGAGCGGGTCAATCCGACGGGAACACTGGCTTTGATCCTTGCGTCTCTCGCGTGGGCCGGCGGGTCGATTTATTCGAGGCACCACCCGATGCCTGCCTCGCCGCTTCTCGGAGTTGCGATGCAGACGCTGTGCGGCGGCTCGGTTCTTTGTCTTGTGGCGCTCCTGACCGGAGAGCTGCGCGGGTTTCATTTTTCGCAGATTTCCTTGCGTTCGTGGCTTGCTCTGCTGTACTTGGTGTTTTTCGGGTCCGCGCTCGGGTTCAGCGCGTACGTGTACATTCTGAAGCACAGCACGGCGACGCGCGTTGCCACGTACGCGTTCGTGAATCCCGTAGTGGCGCTGTTTCTCGGATGGTTCCTGGCCGCCGAACCGCTTTCGGCGCGGACCATGCTTGCGAGTGCGGTTATCCTCGGCGCGGTTCTGCTGGTGATCACCGCTCCGCACAAGGACGCGATAGAAGCGGACGAAGCGATCCCGGCGGCGGGCGAGGCCTGATTCGAGCACCGATGCGCTAGAAATTCGCCGTCCGAAAACGGATAGATTGAATTTCCGGAGAGCGGTAACCTGACACCATGTCAACCACTCCACAACTCAATGCCGCACCACGGATCAGTCCGCGAGCCGCCGATCATTTCTGGCAGGCCATGCAAAAGCGCGATTCGGCGGCCGATGGCGCATTCGTGTTTGGGGTGCGCTCGACGCGAATCTATTGTCGGCCGTCTTGTCCTGCGCGACGCCCCTTGCGGCGCAACACGCTTTTCTTCCGGACGAACGAGGAAGCGGAACGCTTCGGCTACCGCCCTTGCCGGCGCTGCCGTCCGCAAGAGCAAGATGAATCGGCGAGCCTGGTGCGCCGGGCGACGGCGATTCTCGCAGAAAACACGGAAGAGTCAGTCGGGATCGGCTCGCTCGCCGTGCAACTAAAGACTTCGGGGGCAAAACTTCGGCGTGCGTTTCACCGGAGCACCGGCTTATCGCCGCGCGAGTTTTCGCAAGCGCTGCGGCTCGAGCGCTTGAAAAAGCTGCTGCGAGACGGGGCTAACATCACCGAGGCGCTCTATGAATGCGGCTACGGTTCTTCGAGCCGGTTGTATGAGAAAACGAATTCGCAGTTGGGGATGACGCCAGCTTCGTATCGAAAAGGAGGAGCGGGTATGAGAGTAGGGTACACACTTGCGAGTACCAGTCTTGGGAAGGTGTTGGTGGCGGCCACGGAGCGAGGCGTTTCCGCTGTGTACCTGGGCGAAACGGAACGCTCGCTGGTCGAGTCGTTGCGGGAGGAGTATCCGCGGGCCGAACTCTTCCGTTCGGCCGGGGAGGATCGGTGGCTTCAGGAAATCCTGCGACGTGTGGAAGGCGCTCCGGCAAGCCTCGATCTTCCGCTTGACGTGCAGGCCACGGTTTTTCAGCGGCGCGTGTGGCAGGAATTGCAGAAGATTCCGCGCGGCGCGACGCGGACGTACACGCAAGTGGCGCGCGCGATTGGCAAGCCGCGTTCGGTACGAGCGGTCGCGCGGGCCTGCGCGACGAATCCGGTATCGATCGTTGTGCCGTGCCACCGCGTCATCCGAACGGACGGCACGCTGGCCGGGTATCGGTGGGGATTGGAGCGCAAACAAAAACTGCTGGAGAGAGAAGCTGCTTCGGCCTGACGCGACACCGCCAGGCACAGTTGCGCCGCGCCGCTGGCCCTGCGGTTGGTTCCCTTCCTACCCAGGCCCGACGGGCTTCTGAACTTTTCGCTAGCCGCGGGGTTTTTCGACTTTCGTCCCTTTGGGCCAGTCTGGCTTGAATTTGCCGTCGCCGAGCTTCAGGTTTTTCATGACCTTGGTGTAGCGCGACATGAAGTAGTCGCCGGTGCCGGTTTCGAAGAACTTCTGCTGCACGGGGAGCCAAGAGGACTGGTCGACCCAAACCTGGATGCGCTCGATCTGCTTGCGCACTTCAGGCGAATTCGGAACTAGCTCCAGCACAACAACCTTGTGACCATCTAATTCTTCCTCGCCGTTCAGCGTGACCTGATAATTCTTCAACAGGTTTTCGCTGCGGGTCCCGAATCCGAGGGCCAGATACTGATCCGCCATGGCGCGGTTTTTTCCGATGTTGTATTCCTCGACGCGGTTGATCTTGGGCGTATAGATGTAAAGGTTGTCTCCGTTGCGCAGGATGGTGCGGGGGTCAGGAGACTGAAAATCGATGCGCATCTTGGAATCTTTGCGGACGAAGATTTCACCGCTCTCCGTCGAAGTGTCCTTAACCACCGCGGTGTACTTGGTATGTTCGAACGCGGCGGTGAGGCTCTTAAAATCCTGGGCAGCGCGGTCCATCATGGAAAGCACGTGATCGAGTGTGAGTTTCCCGGAGGCCTGTTTCGCCGCTAACAGCGTGTTTCCGGACGGCGCGACGAAACATAAAATCGCGAAAACGGCTAGGCCGAATAGTCTCAAAGCGTCCCCTGCGGCTGAATCCTCAGCCGGTTCTTCCCCCTTTCGCAATCCTAGCACAACCCTTACTGGCAGGAGCCGTCGTCGACAAACTGCCTGGCCGAAGCCATGGCGGCGAGCGAGTGCCCGCAGGCGACAAGCCTGGCATCGAGCGGATCATTGCTGATGGCATCGGGCGCGATGTAGTTCATCTTGACGGTCATCTGCAGATACTTGTCGCTCAGCTTGTTCATGTTGTTGAACGCGTTGGTGAGTAACTGGAAGGCTTGGTGGTCCTGATCGGTCCTTGCGGCCACGCCGGCCAAGCGCAGCGCCTGCTGCGCTTGAGCCCGGAACGATCCCAGCCAGTCCGCTCCGAGCGGGTAGCTGTGCTCCACGGCGTTTTTCAGGGCGGCGTGCCACTCGCGCACCTGCGACATGGCCTCAATCCCCGCATTCAGAAACTCGGTGGAGAGGCCCGAAGCCGGAGCCGATGCCGCGGGAGCAGACGAATCACCGCCGGACCCCGGCAAGGTAAGCACGATCTGGTTGCCGCTAAAGCTCAGCGAGCCTCCGGTGACCCGCGCGAGCCCATTCACTTCCACATAGTTTGTTCCCTGGACCTGCATAACCCTCGCCTGGCCCTGCTGGCCGGCCACGACCAGCGAGGTGACTTGCTGGGCGGCCAGGGTTAGCGCCAATGCCGGCAGCAGCACGATCGTCGCCACCTTCCACCGGGTTGTTCGATTGCCGTTTCTCTGCATCTCCTTGCTCCTTCTGCGAGGCACCACCGCGTGGCGGTACCCGGCTTCCCGTCCCGCTCGAGACCGCGCTCGGCATGATAGCAGAGAGCGGCGGGGAGCGCCGTGGGGGAGAGCAAGCCGGGAGGGCCGAAGCAAGGGCCGTTCCTCGACGCTCATTGCCGCCTTGCGTTGACATGTCGCGACGCCAGGCCTACCATACCGGAGTCCCACATCATTTCGACCAGCTGGACGGGGACTGCAAGCGAGGAACGTACCGGGTGAGCGACTGGATTTACGCGCAGGAAAATTCCGCCGAACAACTTGCCCAGCTCCACTATTTCTCGATCTTCAAGCTACAAGCCGGGAGCAACATTCCGTTCATGATCACGATCAAGGAGTTTGCGGCTCCACCTCCGGGGCAGCGGCTCCGGTTTTTCGCGGAAGCCGACAAAGCGGTGAATCAAAGGACGGCGCCATTCGTTCCCTGCGGGTGGGGCAATACGCTGTTCAACGCCCTCGGTGATTGCCTGAAGCTGATTCGCCAGTTTCCGTATGAAGGGGAGCCGCCGGCCTCTTCATGATCCGGCGGCGAGTTTTTGACGATCGCGCAACTTCAACTGGAGCCTAACGCCGTGATCTTTCTTCTCAACAAGACCCGCCCCAAGCAAGGCCTCGCGGTGCTGCAAATGAAAGGCAGCATCCATTCGGGCCCGGACTGCCGACGGCTTGAACAGGAGACGGAATCGCTCATTGGCGCAAAAGAGACGTTTGTGATTTTCGATTTGTCTGGCGTGACGCACATGGATAGCTCGGCGATCGGATCGATTGTGCGCTGCTACTCGAGGCTGAAGAGTGCCGGCGGCCTGCTGCGGCTTGCGGGGTGCACGGGAATGATCGACGCGAGCATCCGACTCACGCAGCTACACAAAGTGCTGGAGCTTTATCCGACCGCGTCGGCCGCGGCGGAGAATTTCCCTCCTGAAGCGTAGCAACCGACCCCATACCAAACCGCCTTGTGGGCCGCCGAAAAAAGAATGTGCGCACTCGTTGGCTTTTGAGGAAAGCCCGGCGAAGCGGGGACGGGTCAGTGGCGGATCCGCACCTGGTAGGCGACCACGTTGCCGTTTTCGTCGCGGACGGGTTCGATGCGCGAGATGGCGAAACGGCCGTCGCTCAGATCGTGGCTGGCTTTCTGCAAGACGTTGTGGAGATCGTTCTGAAGCTGGGGGGTGCGTTCGGGCGGAGCGAGGACGCGGGCATCGACACGATAGGTTTCATCTTCCCCGGACTTCTCGAGGAGCTCAACCGGAGTTGTATTGGCGGGCATGCCGACCTGGGGCTGGTCGTGGAACCACTTGGCGGGCGTGGCCAGAACGAAGAACACGATGAGGATGACGGCCAAGTCGTATTGCCAGCTACCGCGCTCGTAGGACCAGAAAAACGTGCGGTAAAGGATTTGGCCGATGTCTGCCATGTCAGTCTGCCGGAATGCCGTCGACGATGACGCCATCACGCATGTGCACGACGCGGTCGAAGTAGGTCGTGGCTTCGGGGTTGTGGGTAATCATGACGATGGTCTGGCCGAGGTCCTTGTTCAAGCGGCGAAGCATTTCAAGAACGATTTCGGAGTTTTTGGTGTCAAGGTTTCCAGTGGGCTCGTCGGCGAGGAGGATTTTGGGCTCGTTGATGATGGCGCGGGCGATCGCGACGCGCTGTTGTTCACCACCGGAAAGTTCAGCGGGGCGGTGATGGAGGCGTTCTTCGATGCCGAGCATCCTCGTGACGACCTCGAAGCGGTGCGGATCGAAGCCGTCGCCATGAATGTATTGCGCGATGGCGATATTTCCCTTGGCCGTGAGGGTAGGAAGAAGGTTGAAGCGCTGGAAGACGAATCCGATTTTGTGACGGCGCAGCTTGGTACGCTCGGGATCGGACATCGCGGAGAGATCGTTGCCGTCGACAAAAACGCGGCCGCGCGAAGCTTGTGCCAGACCGCCGATGACGTAAAGGAGCGACGATTTGCCGCAACCCGACGGCCCCATGACAGCGACGGATTCCCCGGGGAGGACGTCGAAATTGACGCCACGGAGCGCGGGAACCTCGACCTTTCCGGCATGGTAGAGCTTCCAGAGATTTTCCGTCCTGAGAATGGGCTCAACGGTGTGCAGATTGGGCTCCGTCGAATCGAAGGGTTGATGCGTTCGTATTTTAACTGTGATTCCCATGCGTGACCAGATTCTTCGCTCCTTTAATCGTAGGTTAATGCTTCCACCGGATCTTTCCGGCTGGCCAGCCAGGCCGGATAGCTCGCGCCGAGCACCGCGCCCACAAGCGAGATGCAAGCGGCTCGGATGAGCCATTCCGGCGTAATCAAGATCGAAAGCGTCGGAAAAAGGGCGAGAAAACCTGCGCGGACAAGGTAACTCAGTCCGATGCCCGCGGCAATGCCGAAAAAGCACAGCAGTGTGGTTTCCGTGAGGAGGGACCGAACGATCAGAAGTTTGCTGGCGCCAAGAGATTTGAGTACACCGATGTCGCGGGTGCGTTCGAGGACGGTGGTGTACATGGTGAGAAAGATGACCAGAAGGCCGATGGAAACGGCGAGGGCAATCATGGAATTGATGAAGGTTTGCAGCGCCGGAATGTTGGTCGATGTCATGAGCGTCATGAAATCTTTCAGCGGCCGGACCGGATAGGTGGGGAAGGTGGCTTTCATCTCCTCGATGACATCGTCGGCGTGCTCGGGGCGAGTGCACTTGACCAGGAAGATCGAGGCTTTGTCATGAGCGCCGACGAGATCCTGCAGGGTAGTGATGGGTACAAAGAGGCGAGCGCCCTTGCCGTGTTCCACGATGCCGACGACGTGCCAGTCGTGATTCAGGAGATTGTAGGTGTCGCCGACCTTGAGATGCTTGGCCTTGGCGGCCCAGTCGTCGACGAGCAGGTCGTCAGGGCCTTGGATATCGCGACCCTGGTGAAAGACAAAACCGCTCGAGACGGCGCGGAAAGAATCGGGGTCAATGCCGTAGACAACTTCGACACCTCCGGTGGAATTGAACTGCAGGAGGGCCGGCGCGACGGCGCGCACGTATTTCAGCTCGGCAATTTTGTCGGCAATTTTTATGGGCATCGGAGAGCCGCTGAAGGCCAGAAAGATCTGGGCGGAGGGCGATTGCATCATCACGTCCGCGCCAATACCTTCGATGCGCTTGGCGGTTTCCTGGAGCATGCCCGAGGTAAGGCCAACGATGGTGACGACGAGGGTCACCTCGACGGCGATGGCGAGAACGCCGATGAGGGTGCGCACCGGACGATGGAAGAGATTGCGGAAGACAAATTCGCCCATCATAGCTTCTTGTCCTCGTTGCCGCTGCTCATGAGGTGGACGATCTCTGCTCCGGCGGGCGGATCGAGGTGAAAGCGATCGGCGGCGATGGGCTCATTGAGAGAAACCTTCGAGAAGGTCATTTCGAGGCGGTACTCGTCGCGCGGCCGGTCGATGCGGACGCTGCGGGGATATTCCGTGAGGGAAGAAGAAGGGGCATCGAGAGGCTGCCAGTTGTCGTAGCGCACGTCGGAAAGCAGTGCGCCTTTAGGCCCGTAGGACTGTAAGCGAACCACGTGCAGATCGGCGCGGTCAAACCAGATCTTTCGCAGGATCTCGAACTTGTAGCCGCCGCGAAGAACGGTGAGCACATAATAGCGCGCCGATTCGTCGTTGACCTCCTCGGGTACGACCTGCTCCTCCTTGCGAATCTCGGGCCAGAGCAGGGCTTCGACCAGATGCTGCGGACGGAGGTTTTCGATGGGCTTGGAGCCGGGACGCTCGAGAGAGACCGGACCCTCCAAGAACTTGTTTTTCGGCGGAATGGACACTTCGAAATTCTGGCCGTCGCTGGCCATGTCGAATACGGCTTTTCCGACTACCGGGACCTGTCCGATCATGCGGATGTCGTAGGGACGGGCAGCCAGCACGAAAGCTTTGACTTCATGATACTCGCTGATGACACCACTGTAGGTGGAGCCAGTGGTGGGCTTGAGTTCCGCGGTCCCGTTGAAGGATTTGAGGTTGCGGGCGAAGGCGTTGTAGCGGTCGCGGAGCTCCTCCTCGGAGGCTTCGAGGGCCACAGGGCGCGAGGCCGCGGGAACCGTGGTGGATTTGGTGACCGGAGAATGGCCTCCGCAACCGCCGGCAAGGGCCGACAGCGTCGTCCACAACATGCATTTACGGGCAAAATTCATCAACGAATTACGAAACCCCCTAACCTGCCGCAGGTTGCGGCAAGGGTCGTATCAAAGTGGCCAAAGGCCATGTCCATTAGATGCTTTGCGTCCAGAGTGCCCGACAGCCTGCGGCTTCCTTGCCGCCCAGGCCTGCCGAGCAAAGTGCCAGATTCCACAGCCCGCCCATACCTCGGGAGCAGTCCCCCGACCACCGGTCGGCGTGGCAAGCGCACCGTGCACGCTGCCCTATTATTTTAGCCTAGTTTCGAGGTCACTGGGGCCGGGCGATGTAGACATCGAACGGCTGCAGGACCGGACGCACACGACGGATGATTTCGCTCGGCCAGAGCGTCTCGCTGAGGACCGTAACCCAGCCTTCGGCGGCTTCGCAGATGGCGCAGAAGGAGTAGCGCGGGTAGGCGGCTTCGTAGGCATCCAAGCCGCGTCTGGAAAGCTCGCCTTCGAGGGCGGGGTCGGCTTCGGTCGCCGGTCCGGCGCGCAAGCCGAAGGTTTCGGACTCAAAGCGTGCGATGAGCTTCTCGAGAACCTCGACGGCCGGTTGCGAGATAACCAGGCAGCGCCCGGCGGCCTCGCGGAAAGCGATATGCTGCGCGACGCAAAAGTCGCGCACCCGGTCGAGATGGCTGAAGAAATCGACGGCGTAGCGCTCCTTGGCGGCCAGGGCCGGGAAAAGCGCCGCCCAGATGCGAGCGGCGTACTCGCCGGCGAGCGGCTCGCGACTTTCCGTTTCGATGAGCTCAAGCCCGACGGCCTTGGTTCCGGACCCTAGATCGAGTCCCTGTACATCGAGGGAATAAGGCGGCAAATCAGGAGCGGGATTTTCCGCGTGCATCGCTACTCCTCCGCGTCGAATTGACCGAACTTCTCGCGGAACTCGGAAGAGGTTTTGCGCACGTCCAGCCAGTCAAAGAAAGCGTCGGGAGTTTCCAGCCAGATGCGGAACCATTCGGCAATTTCCTTTTTTTCCTCGCGCTTTTGCGACTCCACCTTGCGGTTGTGCGAAATCATTTCGGCGCGGCGCTTGCCGAGGCGGGCAATTTCGAGAACGCGTTCGACGGCGGCTTTTTCACCGTGGGCACGGAAGCGGCGAGCAAGCTCATCGAGGCGCGTGAGGCTTACCTCGGCATCCTGAAGGGTCTTGAAATGAAGGATGTCTTCGAACTCCTCTTCAAACCGCTCCTCGGCCTCTTCCCGCTCGGAGAGTTGTACTTTCCAGCCCATCGACTTCAGCACCTCGGCAATGTAATCGTTCCCGGATTTCGCCGCTTCACCGTGATCGGCGATCAGCTTGCGGCGCAACTGGTCGATTTCAGCGGTGGTCCATTTCTGGTGGCCGAGGTCGCGGGCTGCTTCGAGGATGAAGGCCTTCTTGGTCTTGAGCTCGTTGTGTTCGGTCATCGTTTGCCTTTGTGGGCGTGGTTCACGGAATGAGTTTGATGAACCTCCTCCGTGAGGGGAGGGTCCGCCGGTTCTCCGTTGAGCAGACGATGGTATTTGGCCACATTCTTGTTGTGGTCCTCCAGCGTGGAGGCGAAGAAGTGGCCACCCTGTGTATTAGAGACAAAAAAGAGGAAATCGGTTAAAGCGGGGTTCAGAGCGGCTTTCAGGGAGGCTTCGCCGGGATTGCCGATAGGGCCGGGGGGAAGCCCGGGATGAACGTAGGTATTGTAGGGCGAGTCGTAGCGGAGATCCTTCAGAGTGAGTGGAGGATTGTATTTGTCGACGCGCCTGAGGGCGTAAATCACGGTGGGATCGCATTGCAGCAGCATTTCTTTTCGCAGCCGGTTGGTATAGACGCCGGCGACGAGCGGGCGCTCGTCGGGCTTGGGAGTCTCCGCCTCGACGAGCGAAGCGAGCGTAACGACAGAAAGAAGAGGGGTGCCGGGAGTGAGTGGTTCGAGGCGATCGGGGGCAATCTGCTGGAGGGCATCGCGGAATTTGCGAACCATCACATTGGTGAGATCGCTGGCTGTGAAGCGGTGAGGCAGGTTGTAGGTGGCGGGAAAAAGAAATCCCTCGAGGGTTTTGGCATCGGGAGCGATGTCCCGAATTTGTGAGGCGTCGGTCGCGGCCAGAAGAAAGTCGGAAGCGTGCATGTACTTTGCCGCCTCCAGATTGTTGGCGATATCGAAGATGGTGTCGCCTTCATGAACGGTGAAAAGCTGCTCGAAGACTTCACCCTTCGCCAGCTTCCAGTAGACTTCTTTCCCGGTGAGGGGGTGGTCGAAGAAGTATTCGCCTGCTTGCAGCGAGCGTTTGGGTTGCCGGCGAGCGTAGAGTTCGAACGCGAGGGAGCTACGGATAACGCCGCTTTCCGCAAGGATGCGAGCGGCGGCGCGTTGCGAGGAACCGTGTGGAATTTCGACGAAGACGCCTTCACGAGGAATATGGCCGAAAGGCTTTTGGATGGAGTACCAGAGATAGCCGGTGACCGCGGATGCGATCAGGAGAAGAACAAGGACGAGTAGGAGAAAGACTCGCAACTAGGGGCGCTCCTTGAGTGCAGGGGTGCGCGCCAGATACTCGCGCAGAATCACCATAGCGGCAACGGCATCGACGGTGTATTTGCCGTCGCCGGCACGGGAGATTTTCTTGCGTGAGTGGCCGGTATCACGGTGAGCGATGCGGCGACCAAGTTCTTCCTCGAGCAGACGCTCGGCTTCCCAGCTTGTCAGCCGCTCATCGACCAGTTCGACCGGGATGCCAATCTGTTTGCGCAGACGTTCGGCGAAACGGGTGGCTTCGTCGGCCATATCGCCGCGGGAACCATCGAGGCGGAGCGGGAGGCCGACCACGATCTGCCGGACCCCGTGATCACGCACGAAGGTACGAAGGCGGCGCATATCCTCGTTGCGATTGACGCGCTCGAGCGTGTCGTGTGGCTCGGCGACGCGGGCTTCACAGCCGGCCAGGGCAAGACCGATTTTGGTGCGGCCGTAGTCGAGCGCCAGAATTTTCCGCCCGCCGGAGGAGGATTCCGGGGCGGGGGATGTGGAAATCTGCGTCACCAGGCCAGTATAGCGTGAAGGCGCGGTGTGGACCGAAGCGAGACGGGCTCTGGAGACAAAGAGTTCACCGACCCTTGGAACAGGGGCCGCCGAGTCCCGGAAACGAGGACTTCCTAGCGGGAGAAGGCCACCCCGCGTAGGTTGCCCGAGCCCTTCAACGCGTTTGGCCGCTGGCGTAGCTCCCGGCCTTCGAGTCTTGCTCCTCGACAAAGCAGCGCGGAATTCATAAAGCACGGCGGTCCGGCGCTTCTTCCCAGGCGTTCGGAGGTGTCCGGAAGCGCGACAAGGGGTCCCGGCAGCGGACATTTCGACGTTCGGCCGGTTCGATTGAAGCGCATTGATCCGTTATTTTGCTATCGATTAGATGGGGCGCAGAACTGGCAAAGGAATTGCGGATTCCTTCGGCGAGCGTGGTGTGTTTGGAGAACCCGGAGGCGCCGATGAAGAAGATCGATCATATGCGCGAGAAGGTCAGTATCCTACCGACCGCGCAGTACTTGTCGAAGATGCACGATGCGGGCTGGAGCCTCGTGGCGCTCGAGTGGGAACGCGAGGTTGAAGTCACGGGTGAAGCCTCGGAGCCGATGGTCGAACCCGGGTCCGAGGAGATACCTTTCGGCTTGCGGGTCGCTGCCGACTGCCGGCATCTGGAAGACGATCCACGCGAAATGCAGACGCTGAGGTTTCTGACTGAGATGATAGTGCAGGACGTGTCTTTCAAAGGCATGGCGGACGCCCTGAATATACGAGAGTACCGCACGCGGGACGGACGCCCCTGGACCGCCGCCAGCGTGTTCAAGCTGACGCCGCGCCTGATGGAGGTTGCGCCGCGCATTCTTTCGGGCGGGGAATGGGAGGCGCGCAGGAGCCAGTTTTCACGGGTTAGCTGGAACTCGTGAGCGACTTCTCCCTCGCCACAAGGTGAGGGCTTCTCAATCCACGGCCGCATTACGGCACCACCGTTAACAGCTGGAGGCTCCCGAGGCTGAGTATTTCCGCTGCGCTTGGTCGCGGGTAGTGAGGAGACCGCCCTTGATGCAGGCGTGTTCACGTTCCGAAGGTTTCTTCGGCACCTTGGCACCCCACCGGCCGCGTTGCGATGTTCCCTCGGGCCTACCCCCAACAACCGCCTTCGAGCGTCCTCCGCTTTGTCGGTGCAATGCCCGCTAGTTAGAGGATGCCTCCGGTGAGGCGCAGGATTTCGCCGGTGAGGTACTTGGAGTCTGAGGACGCGAGGTAGACGGCCGTAGGAGAGATGTCGTCCGGTTGACCGACGCGGCCGAGAGGCGACTGCGATTCAATCCGCTTGCGGAACTCGCCTTCGCTGAAACCGCCGGAGACGACACCTTCGGTTTCGATCATGCCGGGGTTGATGGAATTAACGCGAATCTTGCGCGGCCCCAGTTCCTTCGCGAGGGTGCCGGTGATGGCGTCGACCGCAGCCTTGGTCGCCGGGCATCGGTTCGAGCCTCGAAGGCGTTACAGAGGGTAGAGTCAGAACGATCTTGTGGCCGTTCGAAATGCCATGCAACCGGAGAGAAGCGCCTTTCTTCGTAAGCGGGCAATAGAGATAGCCCGTCCGCCCGCAACACCGCGGTCCATCGCGTCGCCAGGAACCCAAGGTGGGCCCTACGGCGGCGAGGAACCGAAGCCGGCGTGAAGCCGGCGATACGCATCAGGGTTGGCGGCCCCGCGCGCCGGACTGCCAGTCGTCCCACAATCCGAGAGTCCTGAGCTGCTGATCGAGGCGCGTTTCTTTCATGAGAGATTCGATTTCGGCGCGCGTTTGACGCTTGCCGATTGGCTCGACGCGATCGGCTATTCCCCAGACGGTGACGGCAGCGAGAACGGCGTTGAGCTTCAGTTCGCGAATATCGACTTTATCGAAGGTGTCAGAAGAAGCCTGGTAGTTCTCGAGGTAGTTGGCCACTTCCTGGTTGGCCATCAGCGTGGGAACGCCTTCGAGGAGAAAATCGAGGTTGTCGGTGCCAAAGGTTGCGTCGAAGGTGAGGTTGTCGACGTACCAGCCTGAAAACGGCTTGAGGATTTCGCGAATTGCCGCTTCAGTGTCGCGGCGACCGCCGAGCGAGTACCCGGTGACGCGGCCGATGCCGGTGTCGAAGACAACCATGGCGCGATACTTGTCCATCTCGGCGCGGTGGTCGTGCACGTAGGCCCAGGATCCGATGGTGCCCTGCTCTTCTCCGGAAAACAGGATGAAACGGATGGTGCGGCGCGGAAGCAGACCGCTGGCCTTGATGGCGCGGGCCGCTTCGATGACGAGCGCGGCATTGCAACCATTGTCGAGCGCGCCCGTGCCGAGGTCCCAGGAATCGAGGTGCGCGCCGAGGACGACGATCTCTTCGGGTTTCTCGTAGCCACGAATTTCGGCGACGACATTCACCTGCTCAACAGGACCCGAGAGTTGGTTCGGCATGAGCAGGCGGAGGCGGAGCTTCCCGGGGTAGACAGCGGCGACCCGCGCGAGGCGGAGAGCGTCTTCGCGCGCAACAACAGCCTGGGGAAGCACGTCGCGCTTGCCGAGCGAGGAATTGGTGTGGCGGTAGAGCAGTTTGCGTTCACGCTGGCCGGTCCAGAGAATCGCGACCGCACCTGCTTTCACCGCTTGATCGATGATCGGCGGAGGGCGCAGGTATTCGTCGAAGAGATCGGCGAAGGTAGAGGGGATGTCCGCGTGGACGAGAAGAATAGCGCCCTTTGCGGAAGAGCCCGCGGCCGCAAAATCAGCGGGAGTGCCGTAGCCCACGTCGACGAGCGCGGCTTCGAGGCCCTCCGGCGGAGTAGCGGGAGAAAGCCCCTCGGCGACGAGGGAAACGGGAAAGCTAACCGGGCCGAGGAGGTTGAGGCGGGTTGCTCCTTCGGTCCAGTAGATGGGCAACATGAATTTTTCGGTGTGAACGTCGACGCCCGCGGCGCGCAACGCAGCGACCGCCCAGTCAACGGCTTTGGCCATCTCCGGAGAACCGCTTACGCGGCCTCCAATATCGTCGGTCAGTTTCCGGAGATTCTCCTCGAGGGGCGATTCGCCCATCACGATGGGAGTGATTTTCGAGGCCGCTTGGGCGCAGGAAGAAACCTCGGTGGCCGAGCAACCCGCGGCGCCCTGGATGGCTTGGGTGGGGTGCAGGGGATCGGTCGCGACGGGTGGGAGTTGCGCGAAAAGCGGGCAAGCGGCGAGGCATACCAGGAACGAGGCAAGGTAGTGAGGGCGGATCAACATTCGAAGGGTCCCTTTGGATACCGATTTGATTGCCGCCAAATTATAGCGCAGGCAACTGATCCGGGCTCGCTGTGCCAATGCGCCTGCGCTAAGCAGAGGCGCACAGTGCATCGGACACGCGTGCCACTTGAAGCATTTCGGGGACATCATGGACGCGGACGATGTGCGCGCCGTTGAGAATGCTGGCGGTGACCGTCGCGGCCGTGCCCCAGATTCGCTCGCTAGGAGGAGCGGGCTTGCCACGGCGGGCGAGCGTAGCGCCGAGAAAACCCTTGCGCGAAGTTCCGACAAGGAGCGGATAGCCCAGTTTGGCGAGGGCGGGGAGCCTCGAGAGCAGTTCGTAGTTCTGGGCGTAAGATTTGCCGAAACCGATACCAGGATCGAGCACGATTTGGGATTTGGGCACCCCTGCGCGGCGCGCGACGGAGACGGATTGGCGCAGGCCGGCCAGAACGTCGCGGAGAACATCTTTGGCGAATGGGAGGGTTTGCATGGTTTGCGGAGTTCCGCGCATATGCATGAGGACGAGAGGCACGTGATACCGGACAGCAGCCAGAGCGAGGTGAGGATCGTGCTGCAGGCCGGAAACATCGTTGACAATTTCCGCGCCGGCTCGAATGGCGAGTTCCGCGACGCCGGCTTTGCGTGTGTCGACGGAGATAGGAATTTTCAGGCGGCCGCGAAGGGCTTCGAGAACGGGGAGGAGTCGCGCCAGTTCTTCCGAGGCGGAAATGCCGGCCGAGCCGGGACGGGTCGATTCGGCTCCGATGTCGAGAATGTCGGCGCCGGCGCGCTCGATGGCGAGAGCGGCTTCGACAGCGGTCTTCACGCTGATGAATCTGTTGCCGTCGGAAAAGCTGTCGGGCGTAACGTTGAGGACGCCCATGATGAGCGTGCGCTCGCCGAGCCGCAACACACGAGAGCGAAGTTTTAGCCGGAAGAGTTTACGCGGGCTCATGCGCATGGCAGTTTACCGTGCGGAAGGAAGAAAAAGGCAACCAGGGGCGCGGAGAGCACAGGGTAAAGGCCCTCGCTCGGCGTACGGCGGAGCTGCTTCTAGTCGAGGTCGATGTCCCGGACGGGCTTGCCCGCAGGGGCGTCCTTGGCCTTCTTCATGGCTTCTTCGAACTTCTTGGCGAGGATGTCTTCCTTGTGGGTTTCCTGGAAGAAAGAGTCGGCAAATTTGTCTTCGCGCTTCCGCCTTTGCTCCTCAAGAATGTTGGAAGCCTTGCTGAGATCCACGTCCGGACCGGGTTTTGCGGGCGCGACGTGCGAGAGGACCGCACCGAAGATCGGATCGATCACCAGCTTGGCCTGGCAGCAGGGGCAGGTCACGTTCAGGTTTTCGCCGTCTTTGCGTCCCATGGCGTATAGTCTACTCCAAAACGCGCCGCAAACCGAAGCTGAGCCATTCGGGCGGCTCTGAGGAGGGTTGGGGTCGTGCGAGGATGCTCGCTCGGGGCCAGCCGAAAAAAAAGCTGGCTTTCCCGGGGCCAACTTGCCTTGCCTTTGGCAGGCGGAGTGAAAAAACGTTCAGGCTTTGGCGGGAGAGTCGCCGCGCGTAAAGCCGGGGGCGGGGCGAAGCTCGGGCCGAACAACCTTGGGATCCGTGCCGGGGGTCGCTTGCGGAGGCGGTGCCGGCGGCGTGCGCGGCTTCTCGGGTAGCTGCTTGCCCTCCATTAGCATTTTGACTTCGTTGGCATCGAGAACCTCGCGCTCGAGTAAGGCCTGCGCGATGCGGTCGAGGGTGTCGCGATTCGATTGCAGGATCTTGTGCGCAGTCTCGTAGGCCGTGCTGACGATACGCTTCACTTCCTTGTCAATTTGCAGCGCGGTGTCTTCGCTGAAGTCGCGGTGCTGCGCGATTTCGCGGCCGAGGAAGATGGCCTCCTCTTTCTTGCCGAAGGCCAAGGGCCCGAGTTGGCTCATGCCCCATTCGCAGACCATGTTCCGGGCAATGTCGGTGGCTCGCTCGATGTCGTTGCCGGCGCCGGTGGTGATGTGGCCGAGGAAAATCTCTTCCGCCGTGCGGCCGCCCATCAGCACGGCAAGCATGCCCTCGAGATATTCCTTGGTGTACGTGTGCTTGTCGGCTTCGGGAAGCTGCATCGTGAGGCCAAGGGCCATGCCGCGGGGAATGATCGTGACCTTATGCACGGGATCCGCGCCCGGGGTCATCGCGGCAACCAGCGCGTGGCCCGCTTCGTGATACGCGGTGTTCTTCTTTTCCTCGTCGGAAAGGATCATGGACTTGCGCTCGACGCCCATGAGGACCTTGTCCTTGGCCATTTCGAAATCGGCCATGGCGACGAATTTGCGATTCTGACGGGCGGCCCACAGAGCGGCTTCATTCACCAGGTTTGCGAGATCGGCTCCGGAGAATCCGGGTGTGCCGCGCGCGATGATGGAAAGCTCGACGTCATCGGAGAGCGGCACCTTGCGGGTGTGGACGCGCAGGATCTCTTCGCGGCCTTTCACGTCGGGACGGGCGACGACAACGCGACGGTCGAAGCGCCCGGGACGAAGCAGAGCGGGATCGAGCACATCGGGGCGGTTGGTGGCGGCGATCAGGATGACCCCTTCGTTCGACTCGAAACCATCCATCTCGACAAGGAGAGCATTCAGCGTTTGCTCACGCTCGTCGTGACCACCGCCGAGGCCGGCGCCTCGATGGCGGCCGACGGCGTCGATTTCATCGATGAAAATAATGCACGGCGCGTTTTTCTTGCCCTGTTCGAAGAGATCGCGGACGCGGCTGGCGCCGACGCCGACGAACATCTCGACGAAATCGGAACCGGAGATGGAGAAAAACGGAACGTTGGCTTCGCCGGCGATGGCACGGGCCAGTAGGGTTTTGCCGGTGCCTGGGGGTCCGACAAGCAGGACGCCCTTCGGAATGCGGCCACCGAGCTTCTGGAATTTCTGCGGGTCTTTCAAGAATTCAATGATTTCCTGGAGCTCTTCCTTGGCTTCGTCGCTGCCAGCAACGTCCTTGAAGGTGGCTTTCTTCTGCTGTGCGGAGAGGAGGCGCGCGCGGGACTTGCCGAAACTGAGGGCCTTGTTGCCGCCGGCCTGCATCTGGCGCATCAGGAAGAAGACAAAACCGGCAAGCAGAAGGAGCGGGAGAGCGTTCAGCAGGATAAGGACCCAATCACCGCTGCGGACTTCCTTGACGTTGAGCTGAACGGCCTTGTCGCGCAGAGCCTTGGTAATTTCCGGGGCATTTTCCTTAGGAATCGTGACGTGGAATTTGCGGTTGACCGGGCGAACGTATTCTCCCTGGAGCTCGTAGCTGTTCGGGGACAGATAGAGCGTGACCTCTTTGACGTCGCCTTCATCGACCTTGGCGATGAACTCGCTGTAGCTCGGAGTGTCCTCGCGAGCCGCCTGGCCGTTGCTCGAGACCAGCTTCCAGAGCATGACCCCGAGGAAGACGATGGAGATCCAGAAAAGAATCGTTTTTGCTGTCGAACTAGAATTCACATTAGCCTCGCAATAAACCCGTTACCGAGAATCCTAAGAAAATGTTGTGCTCGCGTCTAGCGCTTCTTCTTGCGCTTTCGCCCGGCGGTTCCGTGCCCCGAGCGGGCTACCAGATCCTTCGAGTTTGGGCCGACGCCATTGGCCACGGCCATGCCGTAGCCAGACCACACTAGGTTAGATGCAGTCCGGAAGGCAAAGTAATCGGGCTCAAGGGCCACGCGACGGCGCGAGGTTTTGTCGAGCAGGACCGCGAGCCGCAAGGAGCGGGGCTTGCTCTCGCCGATGCGGCGCAAGAGAAAGTCTTGCGTGATACCGCTGTCGAGCACGGAGTCGACCAGCAGAACGTCGCGGCCTTTCAAGCCGGGTTGCCCTTTGCCGGCAGGAGAAGTGGAACGGCTCGTGAAAAAGACTTCGCGGCGTGGGCGGCCGGCCAGTTCGATATCGCGCACGTCTTCGCGGACGAAGTGCAGGGCAACCGGAACGCCAATGTGGCGAATGAGGTCGGCGGCGAAAACGAAGGATCGATCCATAGTTACGACTACATCCAATTTTGCGCCGTGACAAGCGCGAGTGATTTCGCGGCCCAGCGTCTTTATGCGATTCGCAATGCGAGCAGCCGAGTAAGTTCTTACTCTCGCCATAGTTACGCTACGCCAACCTCGGTAATCACGACTCCTTTGCGGGTGGACGGCCTTGCTGCAAAGTCCACCGCGACGGGCAAGCCGCGGGACCAGGCAACCGAGCCCCCGGAGGTCAGAACCGGCCAGGAGACTTTCTGCCAGCGACTGACGCCCGCTTCGCTCAAGAGACGCGACAATTTGTGGCGTTTCCGGTGGCCCAGCGGTTGCACCGAATCGCCCGGCTTCCAGTTACGAACCACAAGGGGTGAACGCAACGAATCACGGTCGAGAACCGCCCCTGTAACAATAGTTTCTCGCGCTTCCAGAGGCCAGTCAATCACCCGAAAGCGCAGACAACACGAATGTTCAACCAGCCAAACCTCGGCCTGACCTGCCTGCAGGTTCAGGTGATGGGCGTATCCCGGATGAGCGGATTTCGCCTTGTTTTGGGCGTGTTTGTTCGAGTTAGCGCGGAAGGAGAGGAAGTCGCGCTGCCGGCGGACTTCGACGCCGCCAGGAAGGGGCAGCGATTTGCCACTTTCGGGCTGCTGCGCCAACCGCAGCACGGCGTCAACGTGGACAGAGCCAAGCTGGCCGGAGTGCGGTTTCACCTTTTTGACCAGGAGTCGAATCATGCGCTTGCTCATGGCCTCCGGGGCGCGCCTCGACCAGAGACCCGCGGTTTGATCCGCCTCGCTGGGTGGAACCGGCGGAGCCACGAGATCACCGAGGGAAATGCGCCACTCGCCTTCGTGCTCCTTCGCGGAAAGAAAAAGGCGCAGCTCAGCGGAGCTGTCGAGCCAAGCGTCCTCTTCGCGGGCAAGATCGGCAAGTTGCGAAAGATGCTCGACAACGGCGGGTTGGAAAGCCCTTTCGAGAAGCGGCAGGAGTTTCGCGCGGATGCGGGCACGCAAGCGGCGGGTATCGCGGTTGGTGGCGTCTTCGCGCCATGTCTGGCGGCGAAGGCGGAGGTAAGAGCGCAGCTCGTCGCGGCGGAATTTGAGCAAGGGGCGGAAGACCATGAAGGCTTCGGGGTGAATGCCGGCGAGCCCGGAAAGGCCGGTGCCCCGAAGAATGTGCGAGAGGACAGTTTCGGCCTGGTCGTCGGCAGTGTGGGCGACGGCGATGTTGTCGAGATGAGCGGCGCGGGCGAGGCTTTCGAAGAAGGAGTAGCGGGAACGGCGGGCAGCGTCTTCGAGATTGGAATGCTCGCGCCTGGCCTTGCTTTCGATGTCTTCGTGCGCGACGAAAAACGGAAGATCATGGCGGGCGGCAAGCGCGGCCACAAATCTTTCGTCGGCGTCGGAGGCGCGGCCGCGCAATTTGTGATTGAAGTGGGCGACGGAAAGGACGATGCCGAGCGGTTCGCGGAGTTCGAGGAAAAGAAGAAGCAAAGCCACGGAATCGGCCCCGCCTGAGACGGCGACCCCGATGCGCTGGCCTGGGCGGGTGCTGCCGCGGAGGTGCAAGTGATGCAGCAGCTTCTGAGCGAGGTCCGAGCGTTTCGCGTGTTCGGAGGTGCGGGCGGGGATCTTTCTAGACATGGCCTTCTGCGGGCTATCGTAGCAACACCGGGGGGCACGGTCGAGGGTGACCCGTTGCGCTTCCATCGGGCTCGAGATCCTAGAGCGCCGAAAGGCATCGCGCCTCCGTCAAACACCGGCTCGGGGGCCGAGTCAGAGTTCGCGGGACACGTGGAAGAGGAATAGCGCCGAGAGCTGCAGGTCGCGGAGAAGGTTGAATGGGACCTTGTGGACAGGGATGCGAAACCAGTGTTGGTCGTCCCAGCGCTCGCGAATGCTGGTCCAGAAGGCCTGGAGATCGGCGCGGGTGTAGACCTTGCTTTGAACGAGCAGCGGGCTCCACTTGGCCCAGAAAAGCTGGACTTTGGAAGGCACGCGAAGGGTCGGGAAGTGCTCCTTGGCGCGGAGAAAAGCGGCTTGAAGATCGGCGAGCCTGATCTGATCGTACTTTTCGCGGAGCCTGGCAAGTTCTTCGACGACGCGCTGTTCGGCTTCCGAGGGATGGCGCGTCTGCAGCCAAAGTTCTTCCATCTCCGCGGCGACGCGAAGCATTCCGCGAAAGTGAGCGTAAACCTCCCGCGCGCGGCCGGTGTAGTACTCCGAACGCGAGAGAATGGGAAACCCGGGACGGCGGGTGGTGCGGCCTTTCAGACGGAAGTAGCCGCACATCATGGGGTGGCGGCCCTCGGTCTCAATGGAATTCTTGTACCAGAAGAAGCGCAGGAAATTGTTCCAGTAGTTTGCGCGCGAGCCGCGCTGCAAGATCGCTCTCATGTTCTGCAGGCTGTAGAACGTACGCCAGGCCTCGAAGTACGTCTCCTTCCACGAGCCATCTTTTAGGTACGGGTGGCGCGTGACTTCGTGCTGGGAATCGTAAAGATTGAGGTCGGGATCCATCCATTCGCCGCGACGCAACATGTGCAGATGGTCCATCGAGCCCGGAAGCGGAGTTAGCATGAAGAACGATGCGTGGTCGGGCTGCACGTCCTCGATCAGGAATTTCAGGTCGCGCCGGATCGACTCTACCGTGTCGAAGGGGAAACCGAGGATGTAGCCGACATGACAGGAAATGTCGGAATCGCGATAGGCCTGGATTAGTTGGCGGTATTCGCTGACCTGATTCTGTTTCTTGCCGGCGGCGGCGAGGTTGCCGGGGTCGACGCTTTCCATGCCGATGAAGACGTTGATGCAGCCGGCCTCGCGAGCCTTGCTGACAAAGTTCCGGATCTTCCAGGAGAGCACGTCGACCTGCATCATGAACTCAATGGGGATGTTTTCCTCCTTGCGCAGGCGGATGAGCACGTCGAAGATGGCTTGCCAGTTTTTGTTGCGGGCGAAATTGTCGTCGGTGAAGAAGTAGAAGGTGATTCCGTTTTCGTGGTAATTCCGGCGGACGGCCTCGCCGATGTGTTCGGCGGAGCGGAAGCGCATCTTACGGCCCTGCACGTTGATGATGGTGCAGAAAGTGCATTCGAACGGACAGCCGCGGCCGCAATCGAGAGTGCCGAAATTGGAGGCCGCAAATTTTCGCAGATACTTCTTGTGGATAGCGGGAATGGGTTTGGTGTAGAGATCGGGCTTGTTATTCAGGAAATCGTACATGGGCTTGAGGCGGTTGTGGATTGCGTCGAGAAGCAGGTCGCCCCAGGTTTCCTCGACTTCGCCCTTGACGATCGAGACGCCGGCGTCCATCAGTTTCTGGATGTCTTCGGGAATGTCCGGCAGCAGTGCCAGATAGCCGCTGACGTGGAAGCCGCCGATCAAGACGGTGAGACCGGCGCGGCGGAAGGTGTGAGCAAGATCCGAAGCGCGAGGGAACTGGTTCGTCTGCACCCCAGCCAGGCAGACGATGGTTTTTGCGCGATTCCAGATTTGCGAGCGGCAGATGCGCTTCACGGGGACTTTGTCGACGGTTTCGTCGAACAGGTGGACCTTGACCTTCCATGAATTGCCGAAGCGCTTCCGTTCGATCAGGTCCTCGGTAAGACCGGCGAGGCAAGCGAGCGTGTTGCTTGGGAGCACGCCGCGCCAATGGCGCACAACATAGCCGTCTTGGTCGTACTGCGAGGGCTTGATGAGGTAGAGATTGAGTCTCTTCATAAACCACCTGTAAGCCGCAGCTTCGAAACACCGCAAGGTTGGCTGAGGATAAACGCGGTAATCCTGTCACAGAACATGAGATGCGGCAAGCTGAAACGGGGATTGCCGGAGCGTCGCGGCAATGCCTGCGGGATTGCCTGCGGGATAAGGATTGACTTAGAGGCTCGAGCCATCGCACGATAGGGAAAGGGACGAACAACCGAGGAAATGAACACGCTCGAAGCTGTGGTGGCGCACGCCGAAACCCTGACAGCAATCCGGAAAAAGGATTTGCAATGCGGAGATCGCGTCTTGGTGACGACCAGGAACTCGCTGTATACCGTTTGGGTGCTGGGAGAAGGCGAGTACTGGGTGTGGGGTGGATGGTTTGATCAAAAGGGATTGTCGCCGCATCGCGTGGGCATCAACGGGTGCACGTGGGGCGGGAGCATCATTCATCGCGACATTGTGGCTGCACCCGGCTTGCAGCTCGAGTTTGCAAACCGGCTATTGACCACGCGGATTCGCAGCGTGCAAGTGGTTCGGGCAAAAGCCAGCTACTCTCCGAACTGAGTTCACGGAACGCGAAAAGTTTGAGGCTTGCATCCAAGGGATGGGCGGCCAGAGGCGGTGGCCCCAGATCCTCATGTGGAGATGTCGTCGAAGCGGCGAGCACAAATCAAATTCATTGAAACTGGGGCTTCTGTTTTTTGGGGGGATGCTCGGCGCGTTCCTTGCGCTTCTCTTCCCTTTCTTTTTCGGTGGGCGGATAGCTCTCGAAGCCCTTGGTGATTTCCTGGTTCACCTTTGGCCAGACTTTGTCGATATTCAGAATTTTCTGTTCGAGAAACAAACGCCAGGCAAGGTCTTTCCTCTTAACGTCGATGAGATCGATCATCAGGGAGCCTTCGCGGGTGGTCGTGGCCGACCACAGTTCGTAGGTATAGGACCAGTTGTCGAGGATAAAAGGATCGAAGCCGCCCCAATCCCCCGTGGCCGCTACATTGACCTGGGACTCGGAGTTGGCGAAGTACCGCACCGCAAGATCCGGATTCTCTTCGCGCTTGACCTCCTTGAGGCCACGCTTGGTGAGTTCGCGGGCGACGGCTTCGTGGACGCGATCGCGAATCTCGTTGGGGTTCAGCTGGAGCATGACGAGGTGTTCGACGCCGCCGATATAGGCAAATGTCTTGAACTTCGAGAAATCGAGATCGGGATCGAAATCGATGTTCATCTTGGCACGAGCGTGCGGAGAAACCCACAAGGCGATCAGAAAGAAAAGGAACACCCTGCCGCGGGAACGCAAGCGAGGCTGAACTGCAGGTTGAGGCTTCCGAGTCACGTCTTCCCTCCGCCGGAGGTCATCATATTCCATTTTGCCGCCGCAGCGAGAGCGAATGGCCCGGGCAGGCGGAGCCGACGCCGTCGAACGACCTCCAGACGAAGTGGACAAACCTTGGCCCGAAACTGCAGGAACCGCTCGAAACAACCGGGTTGAACAAGGTCTTCTCCCTGGCCTCGGCGAGCGGCCAAGTGGCGTGGTGTGGCTCGCGGCGATTAAGTATTCGTGAGATCCAAGCTCCGGATGGGAACTTGTTTGCGACTTGTTTGCGCCTTGTTTGCGCCGATTCACGCCGATTCATTGACTTGGCTTCGGCACACCAACTAAGATGGCCGCGCATGTCCGATGCTCCGTCCCGTGCGGGCCAGACCGTCTCTCACTACCGCATCGTCGAGAAACTTGGCGGTGGAGGGATGGGCGTGGTGTACAAGGCGGAGGACATGGACCTGCGCCGGTTTGTGGCCCTCAAGTTCCTGCCGGATGACGTAGCCGCAGACTCCGAAACGCTGACGCGATTCCAGCGTGAAGCGCAGGCCGCTTCTGCGTTGAACCATCCGAATATCTGCACGATTTACGAAATCGGGGTGGAAAACAATCGCCCGTTCATCGCCATGGAGTTCATGGACGGGATGACGCTGAAGCACCGGGTTGCCGGTCACCCGCTCGAGACCGAGCTGATTTTGTCGGTGGCCGCCGAGATTGCCTACGCGCTCGACGCAGCCCATGCCGAAGGGATCGTGCATCGCGACATCAAAGCCGCGAATATATTCCTCACCAAACGAGGCCACGCGAAGATTCTGGATTTCGGACTGGCCAAAGTCCCGGCGACGCGAAGCGGCCAGCACCAGATCGAATCGGGCGACACGCTGACGAATGCGTTGGACAGCGAGTATCACCTTACGAGTCCCGGCTCGACGCTGGGCACCGTCTCCTACATGTCTCCCGAACAGGTCCGCGGAAGAGAACTGGATGGGCGCACGGACCTGTTTTCGTTTGGGGTTGTCCTGTACGAAATGGCCACGGGCCGCTTGCCGTTTCGGGGAGAAAGCCTGGGGGTCATTCTGTCTGCGATCCTGAACGAAGCACCGGTGCCAGCGGCCAGTTTGAACCGTGAACTGCCGGCAGAACTCGAGAGCATCATCCTGAAGGCGCTCGAGAAAGACCGCAACTTGCGGTACCAGAGCGCCGCGGAGATGAGAGTCGACCTGCAGCGGTTGAAGCGGGACGTGGACTCGGTGCTCAGCGGGACAAGCCACTCCGCGTTAGGAACGGGGGTAGCGCGACGCGAGCGGCGGCCCGGCGCCGCGACGCTTGCCGGGGTTCGTAAGTCGGTCGCGAAGATATCGATTCCGTGGCCCTGGCTTGTGGGACCAGTCGGCGTGGCGGTGCTGGCGTTTGCAGCGTTCGTCTACTCGCTGACGGTCGTGCCGGCTCCCTTGAAGCTTTCGGGGGCGAAGCAGGTTACCAATGACGGCCGGACGAAACTGCTGGCAGGCACGGACGGGGCGCGCCTGTACCTGCAATACAACACGTCCGTGGTTGGGGATTCGTCGTCGATGGGGCAAGTGTCGAGCAGCGGGGGCGAGGTGGTGCCGCTTTCTGCGCCATCGGTCAGCATGCAGATTCTGAATGTGTCCCCCGATGGCTCGGCGCTGTTGATCTCAGACGAGCCGGGCACAGCGTTTGACGGTCCGCTGTGGGCATTGCCGGTTCTCGGAGGGTTGCCGCCGCGCCGGATGAGCGATGCGCTGGGGCACGCCGGGGCGTGGTCCCCCGACGGCAGGCAACTGATTTACGCCCAGGGGAACAATTTGTTCCTGGCCAACTACGACGGGACGGACTCGCATTTGCTGGCGGGCATGCCGGGCTGGGTCACTTCCCCGCAGTGGTCACCGGATGCGGCCGAGTTGCGCGTCACGCTGCGGGACCAGAAGACGGATGCAACTTCGCTATGGGAAATATCGTCGGATGGCAAAAACGCGCGCCCATTGCTGGATGGCTGGCACAACCCTCCGGCGGAGTGTTGCGGGATGTGGACACCGGGTGGGAAGCATTTCCTGTTTTCGTCGCAAGGCAGCATCTGGGAGCTGCGGGAGAGAACCAGTTGGACGGGGAAAAAGAGCCTTGAACCCGTGCAACTGACCTCCGGGCCGCTGGCTCTTTCTTCGCCACTGCCAAGCAAAGATGGGAAGAAGGTGTTCGTTACAGGAAGAAGGCCGCGAGGGGAGCTGGTCCGTTATGACTCGCAGTCGAACCACCTTGTGCCGTATCTTTCGGGCATTTCGGCCGAACACCTGTGCTTCTCGAAAGACGGCCAGTGGGTGGCCTATGTGATGTTCCCGGAAGGGACGTTGTGGCGAAGCAGAACCGACGGTAGCCAGCGGCTGCAGCTGAGCTTCGCGCCTTTGTATGCGTCAATGCCGCGGTGGTCACCGGACGGAAAACGGATCGCATTTTTTTCCACGACCTCGGGGAAGCCGGCAAAGATTTACGTGGTTTCGGCGGATGTAGGCGGCCCCGAGGAATTGCTGCCGGGGGACGACCACCCGGAGGCCGATCCCTATTGGTCGCCGGATGGGGCCTCCCTCGTGTTTGGAAGCATCTATGCCTCGGCCACCATAGGAATCCGCATCCTGGACCTCAAAACGCACCGAGTGACCGCGCTGCCGGGATCCGAGCAGCTATTCTCTCCTCGATGGTCGCCTGATGGAAAGTACATCGCGGCGATCCGGTCGAATTCGCAGAGCCTGATGATTTACGATCGCGCCAAGCAGAAGTGGGCCGAGGTGTTCCAGGAGCGAAACGTCAGCTTTCCGAACTGGTCGAAGGACGGCTCGTATCTTTATTTCCTGAGTTGGCCGGAAGCTCCGGCGGTGTTCCGGATGCGGCTGAGCGATTCGCACATCGAGCGTGTTGCGGACTTGAAGGATTTTCAACCGACGGGATATTGGGACGACTGGATGGGGCTCGATGTGAACGATTCGCCGCTGCTGCTGCGCGATACCGGTCTCGAAGACGTGTACGCGCTGGACGCCCAGCGCTGAAGGACCAGCCGGACCTCCGGACGAGTCCCAGTAATTCCTTCGACCAACTTCTGTTGGCCCTGCGGTCCCGGGGTCCGCAGTTTCCTTTCCCGCACACACAAGTTTTCTTGCGCCGAGGCCGCTTATGCGTTTTCCTCGAAGCCGGGCTCGGGTTCGGGGAGTTTGTCGCCATCGCGAGAAACCCAGACGTAGAGGGTGGGTAGGAGGAAGATACTCATGATGAGATTCGAGCTAAGGCCGCCAACGATGACAATCGCGAAAGGCCGCTGCGAGTCCGAGCCGATAGCGTGGGACATGGCGGCGGGCAACAGTCCAAAGGTAGCGACGAGCATGGTCATCATGATGGGGCGGAGGCGAAGAACGGCGCCCTCGATCGCGGACTCTTCAATCGAATGGCCCTTGACGCGCAATTGGTTGATGTATTCGAGCATGATGACGCCGGTCTGCACGGAGACACCAAAGAGAGCGAGGAAGCCTACGCCGGAAGAGACGCTGAAATGGGTGCCGGTGACCAGCAGAGCGAGCAAGCCGCCGATCGGAGCGGTGGCGAGGTTCCCAAGAATAAGCAAAGCCCATTTAAACGAGCGGAACATGAGATAGAGAATCAGAAAAATGAGCAGGATCGTGAGGGGCACAATGACGAAAAGGCGCTTTTCGGCACGCTTTTGACTTTCGTATTCACCCTCCCAATCGATGTGGTAGCCGCGAGGCAATTGGACCTGCGCGGCCACTTTCCGGATGGATTCTTCGACGGCCCCGCCGAGATCGCGTCCGCGCACGCTGTATTTGATCGCGATGAAGCGCTGATTGGCCTCGCGATAAATTTCGGAGGCGCCATCGCGCGACTCAATTCTGCAGAGTTGCGCGAGGGAGACACGCTCGCCGGTAGGCGTGAGCAGGCGAATTTTCTCAATAGCTTCCCGAGAGTCGCGGTAATGAGGGAGATAGCGAAGAACGAGGTCATAGCGTCGCTCGCCAATGAGCACCTGAGTTAGGGCCGTGCCGCCGATGGCGGTCTGAACGGCGTCCTGAACATCGGCGACATTAATCTGGTAGCGGGAAGCGCGTTGGCGGTCAACCACGATATTGAGGTTGGGTTGTCCGAGGACCTCGAAAACTCCGAGGTCTTCAATTCCCCTCACCTGGCGCATGACGTTCACGATCTGATTGGCCTTGTCTTCGAGAACTTTGAGATCGTCGCCGTAGACCTTAGTTGCGAGCTGTCCCTTAACGCCGCTAACGGCTTCCTCCATGTTGTCGGCGATCGGCTGGGAGAAATTCCAGAGAACGCCGGGGACTTTGTCGAGTTCACGCTGCATGGCGGCAATCAGGCGTTCCTTGTCCTGACGGAAGACCGGGCGCCACTGTTCCTTGGGTTTCAGATCGACGAAGTATTCGGTGTTGAAGAAGCCAGTGGTGTCGGTGCCGTCATCGGGGCGCCCGACCTGACTGGTGCACTTGGTCACTTCGGGAAAGGAACAGAGCAGAACACGGGTATTGTTGGCGACACGGGTGCCTTCCGTCGGACCGGTACTGGGAGCGAGAGTGCCGCGAACCCACAGTGCGCCTTCATCGAGGTGAGGAAGGAATTCGGAGCCGACGACACCACTCCACATGAGATAGACGGAGAAACCGGCTCCGAGAGCAGCCGCAGTTACGGTGACCACGCGATGTTCAATCGCCCACCGCACCGCCGACCGGTAAGACTTCTTGAGGATTTCCATGACCGGGTTGTGCCACTCGCGGGCGCCGCGTCGAAAGAAGAAACTGGAGAGAACGGGAGCGACAAGGATGGAAAAGAGCAGGGCGCCCAAGAGGGCGAAGGCCACGGTCCAGGCCATCGGCTTGAACAAACGGCCCTCGACCCGCTGCAAGGTGAAGATCGGGAGATAGGCAGTGATGATGATGGCAATGGCATAGAAGACGGGCCGCTGGACTTCATGGGCAGCGTCGCGGATGCGCTCCATCGGAGTTTTGAAGGAATGTTCGGGATGACTGAGATGGCGAATGATGTTTTCCACCATAACCACAGCGCCGTCGACAACCATTCCGAAATCCAGGGCGCCCAGTGACAGCAGGTTGGCGGGGATGCCCTTGAGTTTGAGGCAGGTGGCCGCGAATAACAGCGAGAAAGGGATGGTCAGGGCGACAATGGCCGCGCCACGAACATTGCCGAGAAAGAGGAAAAGAATGACGACAACAAGAATCATGCCTTCGGTGAGATTGTGGAGGACGGTGTGGGTGGTGTAGCGAAGAAGGTCGCTGCGGTCCAGGAACGGCACGACTTTTACGCCCGGAGGCAAGATGTAGTTGTTGAGCTGATCGACCCTTTGGTGAACGGCGTTGAGAGTGGCCTGGGCATCCGCGCCTTTGCGCAAAAGTACGATGCCGGAACACACGTCGTCGTTATCGGCGATGACGCCGTCTTCGCGATGGATGGCACGGCCAAACTGGCCAAGACGAATCTTCGGCCCCTCAGCGACTACCCCGATATCTCTGACCCGTAGGGGGGTGCCCGTCTTGGTAAACAGAACCGTGTTTTCGATGTCAGAGACGTTTCTGACAAGGCCAACCGCGCGAATGTTGATTTGCTGCAGACCGGCTTCGATGAAGCTGCCGCCGGCGTTGGCGTTGCCGTTGGTGAGTTGCTGTTCGATTTGCCCGAGGCTGAGCCCATGGGCAACAAGCTTGTTGGGATCGACGCGGACCTGGTATTCGCGAGTAGGTCCGCCAAAGCTGGCGACATCGACAACGTTGGGGACGGCTTTGAAGTTCTTTTCGATGACCCAGTCCTGGATGGACTTCAAATCCATCACGTCGTACATGGGATTCGTGCTTTTCAAGGTGAAGAAGTAGATTTGCCCGACGGGACTCCAGTCCGTCCCCATTACCGGGACCACGCCCTGGGGCAGCGTGACCTGGGAAAGCCGCTCGAGAACACGCTCACGATTCCAGGCATTCTCCTCTTCATCGTCGAAAATGAGCTTGAGATCGGAAAGGCCGAAGAGGGAAAAAGAGCGCAGGTGGGTGACGTGGGGAATGCCGTTCATGACGGTTTCGAGAGGGATGGTGACCTGTTGCTCGATTTGCTCGGCGGCGATGCCCGGCCACTGGCTGATGATCTCGACATAGTTGTCGGCTACATCAGGATAGGCCTCGACGGGGAGCTGGTGGAAGGAAAGGGCTCCCCAAAGAATCAGGACAAGGGCAATGCAGAGGACGACAAAGCGATTGTTGAGCGCAAAATCGACAACGCGGCGAATCATGGCTTCTTCCTTGCGAAAACTCACTCAAGCCCAACGGTTCTGCGTAAGGGGTTCGCGTTGCCGTGGCAAACCAAGGCAGGAGCGCGAACTCGGTCAGGTTGTGAGTTGAGGGTTCCGGAAAGAGCGGCGGCACCGCCGCAAATCTACAGAGCCAGGGATGAAACTTGGACTTCAGGAGAGGAATCCCGCGGGGGAGCGCGGCCAAGGTGCGGACTCAGACCGCGAGCGAGAGGGAATCTGCAGTCAGAAGACCGGGTAGCGCGAACCGGGAAATCGAAGCGCGGAAGGCGTGCCGTCGGGGGACAAGCTCCCGGGGGTGATTGCGCGGGAACGCCGAACCGGTCGAGCTCCGGAGATGCGGCGCAAATCCAACTCGTCTTTGAGCCACGGAAAGCCTCGGGATAAGCGGCCGGATCGATCAGGGAGAAGCTGCCATGGCCGTCGTTCAGAAGAATGGCCACGGGCAGCTTGCGCCAGGATGTGGTGAGCACGAGATCGGGCGCATGGTCGCCGTTGACATCGCGCGCGGCGATTTGCAGCCCGCCTGTCGGAGCGACGACGCGAATGGAATGGGAACCAACAGCGGTCAGATGAAACTGAACCCAATAATCTGTGAGAGAAGGATCGCTGCGGCCGGCCTCAACGACGGCCAAATCAGGCCGCAGGTCGCCGTCAAAGTCAGAAAAGGCAAAGGGAGCGTCGAGCGAAACGGAAAGAACAGGCTGGCGCTGCGCCAGGGCCTGCGGCGCAGCGGCCACGGCGAAGCCGATAAAAACCAAAGCGCAAAACAACCTGGCGAGCCGCCCTGACGATGAGGGGGCTTCGCGGCGAGGACGAGGAAGTGCGGAGACGGATTTAGAGCGACCCACGAATGCCTCTTCTTACAGACAAATACGATATCACCCGGCCATTGGCGAAGAAACCCCTGGCAGCCGGTTGGTTACCCCACGGGGAGTGACGACGCTCTTTAGGGGGCACCGTCTGGGCCCACGCCTGCTTCGGTTGACACGCGGCGGAGGGGGAAGCTTTGCCGTTTTCGGGGAAAGCGCGTGATACGTTCGTGCGGTTTAGGGCACTACACAACAAACGACTGTGGTCGAGATGTCAACGCCGGAGCAGGCAGGTGGCTTTGCTTGCGGCCTAGACGCCGGGGTACTAGAACATGGTAGGTCGAAAGGACAGGTGAAGACACCCGAACAGCCACCACGAACGCCAGGGCAAACGACGCGATGCTCGCGACGAGTGCATGGCCCTTGAGATTGCGCGGCGGAGCGGTTGGCGCTGCCGGCGGAGGCAGCGAGCCGCTCGCGCTGCTCCAACGTTTATGAGCGCAACTGGTTTACTTTGGGTGGCCGATTCACCTAAGATTTCGACCTAAGTGGCAGTCCCTTCTGACAGGGGGTGACCGAACTCGCACGTCGGTTGCCCGAAGGCGGACTTTGTGAATTTCACGTCGCGTCTCCGACCGGCGACAGCCGAGGGGGATAGCCCCGAAAAACACCGCAAAACAGATCTCCCCGATCTGAGCGGAACGACCGTAGGGCGATTCTCGCTCGAAGCGCTGCTTGGACGAGGTGGCATGGGCGAGGTCTACCGCGCCTACGACACGAAGCTCAAACGGCTGGTGGCTCTCAAAAGAATTATCGGCGCGCCCGATGATCAGTACCGGGAGCGGCTCTGGACCGAGGCGCAGTACGCGTCGCGCTTGAACGATGCGCGCATTGCAGCGGTGTACGACATGTTCGAGGAAGGAAACGAGATCTTCCTCGTGATGGAGTACGTCGAAGGGCGTACGCTGCGGCAGCGGTTGAACGAGCCGATCCCCATCAACAAGTTCCTTGAAATCGCCGTGGAGTGCGCGGAAGCGCTGGCGGCGGCGCACAAGGGCGGAGTGCTGCACCACGACATCAAGCCGGAAAACATCATGCTGACGTCGGCGGAACAGGTAAAGATGCTGGACTTTGGCGTGGCGCGACGGCTGCCGAGTGCCAGCGTGCTGTCGACGCAGATTGATAACCGCAGCGACCGCGGCAAAGTGAGCGGAACGCTGGCATACATGGCGCCGGAAGTACTGGAAGAAAGCGAATCGGACGAGCGTGCCGATATTTTTTCTTTGGGCGTGATTTTCTACGAGGCGCTGGCTGGTCGGCATCCGTTCCTGACGAAAGGATTCCTAGCAACGTGCAATCGCATTCTGAAAGAGAATCCCGCGCCGTTGCGAACTCGAAATCCGCGGGTACCGGCGGAGTTTGAGCGCATTGTGAGCAAGATGCTGGCCAAGAATCCGGCGGAGCGCTACGTGTCGGCTTCCGACCTGCTAGTGGATTTGCGCGCGCTGCAACGGAGCCAGGGGCCGATTGGAGTGACAACCCAAACGCCTTCGGGTTCCGGTGCGGTTCGCGGAAACGAAAAGGCCAGACGGTGGCTCAGGGGAGCGGGCGTGCTCGCCGGGATCGTCTGTTTGCTGGCCCTCGGGAATTATTTGTACCGGGTCATCGCGGCGCCGATCTTCGGGGCGCACGACCGAATGCTGGTGGCAGACTTTGAGAACCACAGCGGCGAGCCGCTGTTTGACGAAACAGTCGGCGAGTTGCTGGGACACGAGCTCCAGCAATCGCGTTATTTGAACATCGTGCCGCGCACGGAAGCGGTGGCTGCCGCGAGGCTGGCGGGACGGCAGGATGTAGACCGCATCGACGCGGGGCTCGGCGAGGAAATCTGCCAGCGCGAGAACTATCGCGTGCTGCTGACGGGCGACGTTGTGAAAGCAAGAAGCGGGTACGAAATTTACGTGAAAGTGATGGACCCGAAGCAGCACACAGCGGTGTTCGCGGACAAGGAAGCGTTGCGGTCGACGAGCGAGTTGTATGCGGCCGTGGATGAACTTGCGAAACGGTTGCGCAGTCATTTGGGCGAGTCAATGGCGCAGATCGACCAGCGGAGCGTGCCGCTGGCGCAGGTGACGACGCCGTCGCTCGAGGCGCTGAAGCGTTACTCGGCAGCGATGAAAAAATATTCTGCCGGGGATATTGGCGGATTCCTGCCGCTAGCAAAGAGCGCCGCGGAACTTGATCCCAGTTTTGCGATGGCGCACCTGTATCTGGCGAGGGCGTACTACCAACTGGGGAATGTCAGCGAGTTCCGTGGTCACATGAAACGAGCGAGGAGTGAGATCAATCACGTTTCCGAGCGAGAGCGGTTTGTAATTCTGGCCGTGGATTACTCGGCAAATTCGCTGGAGGAAAAGTCGCTCGAGCAATACCGGCTCCTGAGCGAACTTTATCCCGACGACATCGAGGGGCTGCAGGGATTCGCGGAGGAATCGGCTTTGACGGGAAAGTGGGCGGACGCGATTGCGGCGGAAAAGCACCTTTTGCAGATGAATCCGCACAGCGGAGTGGACTACAACCGCCTGATCCTGTGGCTGAACGATACCAGCCAATTTCCGGCTGCGATCGAAACCTATTCTTCGGCGCAGGCCAACGGAGTGAAGGCGGCGGAGTTGCATTGGGGCGCGGGGCTGGCGTACCTCGGCGAGGAAAACCCGGAAAAGGCAAACGAGCAATTCGAGTTGCTGGCGCGGGAGGGTGGAGATTACGAGAAGGGACTGGCGGCGATAAGTTCGGCGCGCGTGTTGATCTATCAAGGGCGGCTAAAGGAGGCGACGGAGTCGCTGCACACGGGCATCGTTCTTGCAGAGAAGCAGCACAGCGACACGTGGATCCCGGTATACCGGTATCTGCTGGCGTCGGTGTTGGTGCTCCGCGGCAAAACGACCGAGGCGCGGGCGGAATCCGAGCGGCTCTCGGCAGCTGCGCCGCAACCAGAGACGGAGGTCGAAGAACTAAGACGAGCGGGAATGGTTGCGTTAGATGTGGGAGACGTCGCCGGGGCGCAGGCGGGATTCGGCGCATTGGCGAAGTTGCACGAGACGCAGGATAGCGCCTACACACATAGCTGCTTTTACAACCTGAAAGGCGCGATCGAGCTGGCCACTCGCAAGCCCGAAGATGCCGAAGAGAGCCAGCGGCGCGCGGCAGTCTACCTGCCCTTTTTCAGCGCGTACGAAGGGCTGGCGAGCGCCTTGGAAGCCCAGCACAAATGGAAAGAGGCCGCTCAAGCGTACCAACGCTTCCTCGATTTCAAGGGAGAAGTGATCAGCGACGATTCTCCGGCGTATTGGGTGGTAGCAAATTTGCGGCTAGCTCGCGTGCTCGCGCAGGACGGAGAGCAAAAGGAAGCGTTGAAATATTACGATGAATTTCTGCGATTGTGGGCCAACGCGGATCCAGATTTGCCGGTGTTGCAGAAAGCACGGGAGGAACGCGCCCGAACACGGCAAGCCGCCTCTTCGGGGCCAGGCACGGCGGCCCCGCAAGGGTGATAGCCAAATCGAGGGAGGAGAACCGATGAGCGACGGAGCAGGTACGAAGATGGAGAAAATAAACGGGAAGCTGTCGTTGGAACAACGTGAGCACCTATTGAATCATCACCTCGGACTCACGCTTTGCGGTGAGCGGCTGCATGTGAGATACGTGCTCGAATGCGACAACAGCGATCAAGACAAGGCCTGCCCGCTTCCCGAGGAAGTGTCACTTTTTTTGTGCAAGCGCCCACCGTGCCCGGCCTAAACAGCCCGGTGGTTCGACCGAGTGTGGCCCGAAGTGTCTTTGAGTGTGCTTCGACAGGTCGTGTGAGTGCGCCAGTGTTCAGCTTTTGGGGGCGCGGCGCTGGCGAACAGCCTCGAAGAGGACCACGCCGGTGGCAACGGAAACATTGAGGGACTTGACCGGGCCCGTGGTGGGAAGCGAAACGACGAAATCGCAACGCTTGCGCGTGAGTTCGTGGAGTCCACTGCCTTCACCCCCCATAACGATCCCGGTGGGCGAAGTGTAATCCACGTCCGTGTAAGATTTGGCCGCCGCTTCATCCAAACCAACAAGCCAATAACCCGCTTCCTTCAGATCTTCCATGGCGCGAGAGAGATTCGTGACCCGGGCGACGGGCAGGTGCGCGAGCGCCCCGGCAGAAGCGCGCGCGACCGCGTCGGTCAGGCCAGCGGCACGGCGCTCGGGGATGACGACGCCGTGGACGCCAGCGGCCAGGGCGGTGCGAATAATCGCGCCGAGATTGTGGGGGTCCTCGACACCGTCGAGAAGAACGAGGAGGCCGCGCTGTGATTTGGATCGATTCGCGCCGGCGATGACCTCTTCGAGAGTCACCGCGGCGCGGGCTGCGGCGATGGCGACGACCCCCTGATGATCGCGGGTATTGGCCAAGCGGTCGAGTTGGCTACGGTCTTCGAAGCGCACGGCGATACCGCGCGAACGGGCAAGCTGAACGATTTCCTCAACGCGGGAATCCTGGCGGCCCTTGGCAATGACGATGCGGTCGAAGGCGCTGCCGGCCTCAAGGGCTTCGCGAACCGCGTGAATGCCGGTGAAACGATCCATGGGCAGATAGTTCCCAGCGGTCAGTTTACAGTTCGCCACGAGGTGATACCAGCGGGCAGGGGTGCGGCTCCGGTCGGGATGACAAGGGACAGATGGCGGTTTTGGCTCGTTTCAAAACGATGGGTTGGCGGTTCAACTGCGATGGTCCATTGTCAAAGCACCTAACCGAGGGCGGCGCAGAATTCGAGGACGCGCGCGCGAACGGATTTCACAGGAACGGCAAAGGGCAGAACGGAGGCATCGTCGAGAAGCAGTATGACGCGATCGAGTTCGCCATCACCCGCGCGACCGGCGAGGGCTAAGCGGAGCGGGTGGAAAAGATCCCGGCCGCGAACCTCAAGAGTCTCTTTCAGGTAAGTCACCACATCTTTGAACCGGTCGGAGTCGAATGGCTTCGGATCCAGAAGAAGAGCAAGATGGCGGATAACGTCGCGGGCGGCGTAACGGGTGAGGACAGCGTGGGAATCCACTGATGCCAGGATTTGCGGGGCGTCGTAGGCAAAGACCAGTTGAAGCAAATCGGTGAGGCCGGCATGGTCGCTGGCATGGTGACCAAGAAGGGCGGCGGCACGTTCGCACCAGGCGAGTTGCCCGGGAGTGGGATCGGCGGAGAGCCATTGGCGCGCGCGGAGGATGGCGAGGACATCGGCGGTGCTGTAGCGGTTCACGGGCGCGGGGTGCTCGGCGATGCGGTCGTCCGAAGGCATGGGGTAAGTTTAGCGCGGATGGAAGGGAGAGTTCGCACGACCGTTGGCCGCTAAACCGCTCACGGATTCGGACGGGAGATGGCCTGCCATTCCCTGACAGCCCACCGTCGGCACCCCAAGACGACCTGCCGAGGACGCCCGAACAAAGGGAAAAGTCGCGCTCCGCAGAGCAAGGCGAAAGCCGCGGCTACAAGACACAAAGAGCTTGGGGACAAAAGCCTGTCTCGGCGGGCCGGGCAACGCTACGGGTCAGGCGAGGAGAGGGTGGCAACGACATGGGAGGCGATGGCTTCGCCGCGGCCAACGGCGTCGACGCCTTCGTTGGTTTTGGCTTTGAGGTGAATTCTTTCCGGGGAAAGGCTCAGAGATTTGGCGAGCACTTCGCGCATCTTGGGGAAATGCGGGCCAAGCTTAGGGCGCTCAAGGATCACAACGGCGTCGATATGCTCGATGGTAAGGTGCCTTTCGTCAAGAAGCTCGCGAACGTGTTCGAGAAAGTGAAGGCTGTTCGCGCCTTTCCATTGGGGATCGCTATCAGGGAAATGCGTGCCAATATCGCCGAGGCCGGCGGCGCCGAAGAGCGCATCGCAAATGGCGTGCGAGAGGACGTCGCCATCGGAATGCCCGACCGGCCCCTTGCCGAAGGGAATTATGATGCCGCCGACGATGAGATTGCGGCCTCCGGCGAGGCGATGCAGGTCGTAGCCAATTCCGCAGCGAAAGCTCATGATTTGCTCGACTCGGACTGGAGATAAAAACGGGCGAGTTCCATATCCGCGGGCTTGGTGATTTTGATGTTGCGCTCGGAACCGTGGACGACGCGGACTTCGAGGCCGAGACGTTCGACAAGGCCAGCTTCGTCGGAAGCGTTGACGCCGTCTTCTTCGGCGCGGGCGAAGGCGTCCTTGAGGAGCTGAGCCTGGAAAACCTGGGGAGTTTGAGCCAGGACGACGCGCTCGCGCGGAACGGTGGCCGTGATGAGCGCGACATCTTCAGGCAAACTGGCGCGTTTTACTTCCTTGACTGTGTCCATCGCGGGAATGCCGAGTATTGCGGCTTTGCAGCGGCGCGCTTCTTCGATGACGCGCGTGATGTGTTCGACAGTGACCAAGGGTCGCACGGCGTCGTGGATGACGACCAGTTCGGTGTCTTCCGGTATGTGTTTGAGGGCCTGGCTGACGGAGGCCTGGCGTGAGCTGCCGCCTTTCACGACCCGCACGGCCTGCTTGAAGTTTTCCTGGCGAATGCGGGCATCGAGGCGTTCGACTTCCTCAGCGCGTGTGGCAACGATGATCTGTGTGACGAGCGGACACGCAGCGACGCGGCGGAGGCTCAGAATGACCAGCGGAACGCCATTGAGCTCGAGGAATTGCTTGGGGGTCTCGTGGCCCATTCGCGTGCCGAGGCCTGCGGCAGCAAGAATTGCAACGACACGACTCATAGGAATTGAACGCAGTCCGGCTGAAGCGGTCAAAGGGCGGCTTAAGACCGGTTGCAGAAGGAAGAGTGTACCTCAAGGGACGGGAGAAGAGAAATTATCGGCCGACCGCCGAGAGCCGGCAGTTTGACGAGAAAAGTAAACAGCGGAGCCGTTCGACCGGAGGGACCGCCCCCTGCCTGCGGCGCGGCGTGCACCGCCCCGCGCGCGGCAGCCCCGTTCCCGTGAGCGCTTTTTGCAAAAAGTCCGCGCTACAACTAGGAGGGCTCGGCCTCGTTGCCTGGCGCGGCGGAGTCAAATCGCCGATCGCTCGAAGACTGCGTTTGTGTGTGGCCGTTAGCGGGGCCGGTGGCGTCGAGTTGAGTGGAACCGGACAGACCGGCGCGGGCGGAGGAGTCGGGTCGATCGTCGAGG
>DATFTB010000006.1:0-3112 GCA_035262325.1 Candidatus Acidiferrum sp. | reverse complement strand
TGCCGGCAACCTCGCCTTTTGGCATTTCGATCCCGAACAGCCGCTGTGGCGTCGCCTGCTCAAGGTCGTCGTCTCCCTGTCCATCACTGCATTAGCTTGGCGCTACTTCGGTCGCCTCGGCGTGCTCATCTGGTTCGCCATTATCGTGGTGCCGCTCATGTACGTCCACGCCGTCTGGCTTCCCGTGCACGGCGTCAACGGCTGGACCGGTGAGCCCCGCGAGAAATACCATGCCCTCCGCGGCTGGCCCCTGCCCGGCCGGAGTCGGCATCGCCGTTGAATAGATGAATCGGTACCGTAAGCCACTTCGGCGGCTACCTCGTTACACAAGACTTTAAGCGATTTGCTTCTGAGTTTGCGGAGCCATCCGAGCAATACGCCGTGACAGGAGGCGGGATCAGGCGACTGCCCACACTTTCGCTTTCGCACAAGAACCAGCTGGCGTCAGCGGCGCACACCTGCGGCTTGCCGCTCTCCTCCTTCTCTCACCAAACGCGTTACCAAATCGGCCAGCCGCTCGAGACCCTCCGCGAAGCGTTCGCCGCTCGCGGCGAAACCTACACGGAAATGCGCGGGCATTGCAAAGCAGTCGCCTGGCGCCAGGAGCACACCGCCGCGCGCGACTTCCTCGCAGAAGGCGCGAGAATTCTCACCGGAGAGCAGCCATGGAAACGCTGTCATTCCGCCGCCCGGCCGCACCCAACCGAAAACGTCGTGGAACTGCGCGAAGAAGCTATCCAGCCGCGCCAGGTTGATGGCTGAGATTTGGCCCGCGCGCGCAAGAATCTTCTCGCGCTGCTGCACGGCTACCGCCGCCAGCGCCTCCCCCATCGACGTATTCGACACTGTGAAGTACGAGCGGGCCTCTCGGTAGCTCGACATTCGCTTGGGGTTGCGCTCCACCAACCAGCCCGCGCGCAGCCCGGCCAGGCAGAGCGCCTTTGAAAAATCACTCACCACGGTGGCATGAGAGAGCCGCGCTGCGGAGGCCGTCGTCGGTCCGTGATAAATCGGGTGGTAAACCTCATCCACGACGAACTGGATGCCGCGATCGGCGAGGAAGTCATGAAGTGACTCCATCTCGACGTCGCTGAGCGTTGCGCCGGTCGGATTGTGCGGGGAGTTCACCAGCACCAGCTTGGTCCGGGCGTCGGTCAGAGCGCGGAGGGCGTCGAGCTCCACGCGATAGGCGTTCTCGCGGCGCAGGGGGTAGTGGCGGACCTCCAGGCCCAATGTTCGCGGAACTTCGTCAAAGGGTGGAAACCCCGGCGAGGGCACCACGACGTTCGCGCCCGGCTCCGCGGCCAGCGAAAAAAGGACCAGCAGCGCCTCCGCAGCTCCCGTCGTGACTTGCACTTCATCGGGCCGCACACCTTGCATCTCCGCGATCGCTTCGCGAAGCGCCGGCGTGCCTGCGGCGGGCGTATAACCCACCTTGGCATCGAGAATGCGCTCGCGCTCCTCGGCGCCTGCCAGCTCCAACAGTTGGCGCAATGTCCAGCCCGGCCCCGTGCTGGAGGCCAGGTCATATGCCACCGGTGGGTTGGCAAACTGGTGCTTGCCGAGCCATTCATCCAGAAGAAAGGCCGCAAATTCCATGAGAGCCCTCCATTCGGCAAGGGGTGAGTCTTGCCGGAAGAACGCTCGCGGTCAACCGCCAATTTGGTGTTATTTCTTGGTGCGAGGCGTCTCAAAAGGAGTTCTCGAGTGTCGTTCTGAATCCGGCAGCAAATGAACGTGCAGCGATTATGGTGTTCTACGGTCCCAAAGATTTTGAGCAGAAGCACACGGTGAGTTGCGGGCGGGTAACTCTTCCGTAATCGGATAAGGGAAGGGTTGCCGACAAACAAGGAGCGATCAATAAATGCCATGCCGTTTTCGAGGATTCGTCCGGTGAGAAACCGTGTCCTGAAAGGAATGTACGTTGATCGATTCATTTTTACGGGACCGCCGGGGAGCGGAAAGACAACCTTGCTCCAGCATCTAGCGCAAGACGGATTTGCGATTGCGGCTGAGGCAGCGACCGACGTGATCGCAACGAAGCAAAGACAGGGGGTTGACGAGCCATGGAGAGACCCATCGTTCATCGATGCCATCGTGCGACTGCAGGAGGAAAGACAAGTCGCGCTCGGTGGGTCAACTCGGATTCAGCTCTATGATCGCTCCCCAATTTGTACAGTTGCTCTGGCGAACTGGCTTGGACACCCTATCTCAGATGGTCTCCATCGAGAGATTGACCGGATGCTCCACGAACAGATCTACAGGGCTTTGTTTCTTTTGAATCAACCGTCGCGAGCGAATTTAGCCCTTCAAAGCAAGTATATTTCGAGCTGGTGTTGCGTCGACCCATTGAATCCACCTCGTCAATCGGGACTTGGCAGCCAAAATAATCTACTTCAGGAGCGGAGTCGAGCCAGTGATCTTGTCAATGAGCAGGTCATCCGCAGGACCAATGGCAAGCGCGGTGATAGTTCCCGGGGCCAACTCTGTGCGACCTGCGTCAGAAATCAGGACGTGAAGAATCCCTACCTGTTCGCAGCGTGTTCTAAGATTTTGTAATTCGGCTAGTGAATTTACTTCGAGAACGATTTTGGTTTGCCCTTCGACGTTCCAGCTCTCCAGAGCGGCCTTCTTCGCTCCGAGCACCGCAGCAACGCTCGCATGGCAGGCCTGAACCGTTAGTTTTCCGGTGCTCATTTGCAGGTCTCTTCGGAGGACGATGACTTGTTTCATCGCGCGTCTCGTCAAGCATAGGTGTGCTCCCCAGGGTTCGCAAGTCTCCGATAACCTCGTTAACCAAGACCATCGTGTTGGTTTTCTGCGGAAGCAGGCCGATGACCGCCCCTACAATGCCATAGAGCAGAAAATTGCCGCCGAATTAAAAGGAAACGAGCAACACCGTGTTCCAAATCGTGGATGGATCAATCCGAAAAAATTGTCCGCGGACTATACCACACTCGCCCCGTCGCGCCCCTATTCCTCACCCACCTTCAAAATCAACTTCCCCAAATTCTCCCCCTTATACAATTTCTGTAGTGTCTCCGGAAACGTCTCAAATCCCTGAACAATATCCTCCCTCGTCTTCAGCTTCCCCGCCCGGATCCACCCCGCC
>DATFTB010000005.1:0-2214 GCA_035262325.1 Candidatus Acidiferrum sp. | reverse complement strand
TGAGGTCCATGAAGTGCCAGATGGGAGCAAGCAGATCGATGCCGCGCTCTTTGATGTCGGGGGCCATCCAAGGATGCGCGGTATAGAAATGTCGCAGCGTGCCGTCGGTGTCGCGGGTGAAAACGGAAACTGCCGAGTCCTGATGCCCTTCGCGGTCTTCGCTGCCAAGGTCGTACTTGAACGTGCTGTTGCCGGCGCTGAGCAGGCGCAGCTTCTCCCAGCCGCGAGCGCGAGCGTGCGCCCGGAGAGCGGGGACGTCGGCGGCGGCCACCACGGCGAAGTCAAGATTCTGAGCCAGGTGGTGCGCCACGCCGTTCGCGCCGTCGACCCAGGCGGTGCACATGGGGCAAGGTTTCGTCTCCCGCTTTCCATACATCAAGTGATAGATGACGAGCGAGCGATTGGGCTTGGTGAAAAGTTCGCTGAGACGTGTGGTGCGGACTGGCGCGTCACCTGCGCTGAGCTCGCGTGGGCCTTCTTGAAAGGCATAGTCCTGCATCGGGGCGCCCTTGGGGAGATGGCGGCGCAGCTCGGCGACGCGTTCGCGCTGGCGCATGAGCTCGATTTCCGCAAGGCGAAGCTCCTCACGCTTGGCTAGATACTCCGGAGACTCGTTGGTTAAATTGGTTTGCCGAAACGTTCCGTCAACGATTGTCTTTACCATGGCCGTTATCTCCACGTGTCATTCTCTCTCCGGCAGCAAGGAGACGCAATGACAAGCAGAGTTGCTGCCGATTTACCCTGTCCTTCGGCCAGAACTCCATGCGAACAGTAAATCTCGCCACGCTCCTCTTCTCGTTCGTTGGAATAACGGTCCCTTTGATGATCTTTGCCAAGAAACGGGGAAACGCGGCGCGGGCACACGGAACCAGACGCGGTGGAAAAAAAAGCACACGTCTGAGTCATGAAGGGAGCTATCCTCGCAAAACCTACGCTGCCCGAACGTAGCGATGATGTAAGCCGCCGAGCCGGCTCTGCGAAAAGACACGACCGGAAAACCGGCAGCGGATTCTGCGGCCCGGTGTCTCCTTCTCCAGTCCCAGATGCGTTCGGTCTTCCGGATGTCGCCACCCAGAGGGGACGTACGGTCGGATTCGTCGAATGCGCGGTGACCGATGAGGAGAACCGTCTTGTCGCGAAGGCTTCCTCGACGTGCATGGTGCTTCGTGGTGAGAAGGCCGCAGGACGCTAGTACATTGGCATCCCGGCTCTGTATTCTTAAACCTTCACTGCAGTACGGATCTTCGGCGTGCCGGAAATGCCGCTCGCAATTTTGCCGTTTTTCGCCATCGTTTCAAGCAATGCTTGGATCACCTTCTCGTCAATTTCAGGAGCCCGATGTAAATCCACCGGATAGCGCACCACCAACTCCGCGCCCGAATCCCCAAATTGGAGGCGCTGCTCCGGAGCGGGCCGCTTCATACTAATTTCCGTGCCGTAGTCGAACGCGCGCTGCCAATCCGCTTGCCGGTTGTATTCCTTAAACACAGACTGCACCGCATCATTCACCGATTTCTGCACGACCTCACGGTCGGCACCGTTGGCCAGCGGCAGAACGGCTTCATGCCACGTGTAGTGTGTGCCTGGCAACTGCTTATAGAGTGGTGTGGCCGGCTGAAATAGAACCGAATTTGAAAACACCACAATCCTGCCGGTCGGAAATAATTCCGCACCCGACGCCGCATATTCCAGCACATAAAAACGTACCAGACCGAGATCCACCACATCACCTGTAACGCCTGCAATGGAGATGCGGTCGCCGATCCGAATCCCGTACCTGCCAATCACGAAGAAGTACGCGGCCACCGAAAGCAGCACGGTCTGTAAGCCGACCGCAATGCCCGCGGTTACGAAGCCCGCAAATGTCGCCAGCGAACTAAATTCGCTCACGAATCCCATGACGACCACCGTACACATAAAAAAGCCCATCAGAAAACGCCGCAACACGAGGAATTGCCGGCGCCGCCGGGGATCGTGCACATATCGGAAAGTCAACCGCCTCCACGCTTCCGCAATCGCAAAAATGATCCCCAGCGCGACCAGGATCACCACCACGCGCAGCACGATCGAAAAGAGAAGCCGTCGCGACTCACTTGTGTGAGCACTGCGCCAGTTCAGCAGATTCGAGCGGCTCTGGTCCAGCACCAACACTTCCTCACTCAACGGCAGCAAGGCTCCTGACAACTGTTTGAATTGTTGCGCTAGCGCATCATA
>DATFTB010000004.1:0-3646 GCA_035262325.1 Candidatus Acidiferrum sp. | reverse complement strand
GCTTAAGGAATCAGGGTTGCGAGGCTGGGTGAGCGGCAGCTTGTTGCGGGGCGGAGTTCCGCAAGTTCGGGTCGGTTGTGGCGGCCGAGATCCGGGCAAGTTCATTTTCGGCCACGGGGAAATCCGGCTCTATCGAGAGTGCTTGCTTAAGCGCGCTGACCGCTGAGGCGAGATCCTTGTTCAGGTAGAAGGCGTGGCCGAGGGCAGCGAGGGCGGCGGCATTTTGCGGGTCATCCTCGAGGACCTGCTGGAATTGCTCGATGGCTGAGTTGAGTTCCCCCTTTCGGACGTAGGCCTCGCCGAGCTTGCTGCGAGATTCGAGATTGTCGGGATCCAGCGCAAGCGTGTGGCGGTATTCGGCAATGGCCTCGTCGATTTTCTGCATGGCCAGCAGGCAATTGGCGAGATTCAGGTGCGCGTCGGAAAGGTCGGGCTGCAGGCGAAGAGCTTCCCGATACTGTTCGGAAGCTTCCGCGCAGCGGTGCTGAGCGAAGAGCACATTGCCAAGATGGTCGTGGAGCGTGGAATCGTCGGGTGTGAAGCGCAGCAGGTAGGCGTACTGCTCGGCGGCCGCGTCGAGTTCGCGATTTTGGTGCAGGAGATCGGCCAGACGGTCCAGGCCGTACATGCGGGCGTTTACGAAATCCGATTCATTTGCGAATGTGTCCGAAGAGGCTTTGAGAGAGCGGCGAAGCTCGACAATGGCGGAGCCGCGGTCGTTCTGCGCGAGGTAGAGATTGACGAGGGAACTGCTGGCGGCGAGGTCTCGGGGAGAAAGGACCAGGAAGTCTTTCCATTCGCGGATGGCCTCCTCGGGATGCTTCTCGCGCAGGAGGGTTTCGGTGAGGTGGCGGCGCGGGGCGTTGTCGTAGGGCGCGATGCGGATGGCTTCCCGATATTCGGCGAGCTCGGAGGGTGTGTCGTGCTGAGAGAGATACAAAGCGGCGAGAGCGAAGTGAAGGTCAGGGTTACCCGGCTCGAGGCGCACGGCTTCCTGAAGTTCTTTGCCTGCGCTTTCCAGATCGCCGAGGAGGGTGTACTCGCCTGCGGCGTTGAGCCGTGTGGCGGCGAGGTCCGGGTGCTGCCGTAACTCAGATTCGATTTGGGCCTTGGCGTTGCTTTGGGCGTCGACGGACAAGCTCTCTCGAGCGGGGTTGACGCGATCAGAAGTATAGGCGGCGAAAGCGGGGGGTACCGGCAAATCCTCTGGTTGGCCTTGTGCGAATGCCGCGACGGCCTGCGTTTCGCGGTCGCGTTCTTCGGGCGAGACGTCGGAGGTGGCGAGGGCCATGTGGGCCGCGACGAGATGGGAGTCGAGCGACAGAGCGCGGCGAAGAAGAGCGGCGTGTTCTTGCTCCGGGGCGCCAGAGTAGGCCATCGCGCGAATGGCGGCCATGAGAGGCCAGGGGCTTTCGGGATTTTCTTCGATGGCGGCGCGGCAGTCGTTTTCCGCACGCTCCCCAGCGCCGATGTGAATCAGCTCGGCGCAATTTGCGAGGAACTCGAACGGGCGGTCATTCTGTGAAATTCCCGCCGAAGGCATGGCGGAAGAGAGGCGCTCGATGAGGATACCATCGCCACCGGCAAGCCTGACGCGATCGAGAAAGTCGGCTGAGGGAGGGAAACTGATGCCGCGGATCTTGATGAGTTGACCGAGGTAGCTCGGGGAATAGCCCTGGGTAAGGCGACCGAGAATTTCGGCGCGGTCAAGAGCGGCGGACTGGGCCAACAGGCACGGGCACAGCAGAGCGAGAACGAGGGCGAAGAAGGTAGCGCGCGTTTTCATGTCGATGTAATTGACCATAACGGGCAGCGGTACAGAATGCAGTGACCGCTGCCACACGAGGTGAGTAGACAAGGGGAAGAAGAGGCGAGCAATACGAATTTGGTACAAGTGAAGGTAAAGAGTAATGAAGGGAAGGACACGGGATGGGATCGGAAGAGGAAAGGAAGTCAAGGAACGGCTCGAGGAAGCGAAGGCTGTCGTCGGTGAGCCTTGACACGGGGAGAGAGACCCGCCTAGGCGTAGAAAAGAGCCGAAGGCGATCGCCAAGGACCAAGTTCGTTGAAGGCAGCAACTTGGACGGTTCGCCGAGTCGCTTCCCCAAAGGGTAAACGGAGGGCCGCCCCGCAAGGCAAAGAAGCCCGCGCACAAAGGCGTTTCGCGGGTTAACCCGGCCAAAAGACCGCCAGGAGGAGAGACCCCACCCTCTGCGGAGGCGCAAAGGGTGGGGCGACGGGGAAGTAGTGAGGTGGCCGGCGGGTAGAGCAGCCTCGGGGCTTGAGGCTGGAGAGAGCGTTATGCCGTTTGTCGGTTCCGCAGCGCCAACGGACAAACAGCGAGCCACGCAATGCGCGTCAGGCCGTTTGGAGAAGTTTTTCTGCGTCGCCGCGCAGGATGAACCAAACAGCGACCTGTTTTGGCCGTGTCCTGTCGGAAGGCCCGGACGAAAGCCTTGCGGTTACAGAATCCCAGTTTTGATGGACCTCCTCGAAGAGCGACAAGCCCGATACGCGAGAGATACGGCGGCTGGGAGAGTGGATACGGGCGTTTCAGGCTGCCGACGGCGGTCGAGTCTGTAGGTAGTGAAGGAACGATGAGAAACATATCAATGAAATGAAGTGAGTGTCCGGGGTTGTGGCTCTTGGGCTACGTTGTTTCGGGGTAAGTCGCGTGGTAGTGTGGCCGCTGATTGGCGGGTCGCGGAGATTGCCAGGAGGATCCCGTGGGATACGCGGATTTGCGGGAGTTTGTGAAGAGGCTTGAGAAGGAGGGCGAACTCAAGCGTGTGAAGAAGGAAGTCGATCCGGTGCTGGAGATCGCGGAAGTGGCGCAGCGTCTTCGACAGCAAGCCCTGAACGGAGCTCCGCCGGAGCCCGAACGCCTCGCTGCCGAGAAGGTGGGACCCTTCGACAAGCCAGGGTCGGGGTCCAAAGCCCCGACTCCCTTTGGGTTGGGCCCGGCACTGCTGTTTGAAAAGCCGAAGGGTTCCCGCTATCCGCTCCTGATCAATACATTTGGCAGCGTGAGACGAATGGCGCTTGCCTTTGAGGTGGAAAAGCTTGATGACGTGGCGGCACGAATCCGCGGATTTATGGATATGCAGACGCCGCAGGGCTTGTTCGACAAGATCAAGATGCTGCCGAAGCTGGCGGAGCTGGGGTCGTTCTTTCCCAAAAGTGTGAAGGAGGGAGCCTGCAAGGAGATTGTGCGGAAGGGAAACGACGTCAACCTGCTGGACTTTCCGATATTGAAGTGCTGGCCGCTGGATGGCGGACGATTCATCACCTTCCCACTCGTGTTTACGAAGAATCCGGAGACCGGCAAGCGCAATGTGGGCATGTACCGGATGCAGATTTACGACCAACGCACCACCGGCATGCACTGGCAGACGCAGAAGCATGGCGCAGAGCATTTTCGGCGAGCGCGGGCGCAGAATCCCGAGGGGCGAATTCCGGTGAGTGTAGCAATCGGGTCGGACCCGGCAACCACGCTGGGAGGGATTCTGCCGATTCCGCCGGACCTGGACGAGATGATGTTCAGCGGCTTCTTGAAACGGGAGCCGGTGGAAATGGTGAAGTGCGAGACGAATGAATTGGAAGTGCCCGCCAATGCGGAGATTGTGCTGGAAGGGTATGTGAACCT
>DATFTB010000003.1:0-4371 GCA_035262325.1 Candidatus Acidiferrum sp. | reverse complement strand
GCCGAACAACAGTGGCTTGGTCAAATCGGAGCCGTTCTCGAAACCCTCAATCAGGGCGTGATCATCATCGATGAGCGCAAACGGGCGGTTTTTGTGAATTCGATGTTCCTCGAAATGATCAAGATGCGTCCGGAAGAGCTTATCGGACGCGCGGTTACCGAATTGTTTCCCCCTGCAGACGTTCCTCGACTTCTTGAATTCATAGGGCGTCGAGAAACCGAAGGCCGCGCACGATACGAATTCTACATCCCTCAGGCTGACGGCGGGCGCCTGCCCGTAGCCGTAACCGCGCGGCACATTCCGGGTGCCGACGGCGGCGCTCTTGGCATCGTGACGGCCACGGATATCAGTGAGCAGAAGCACGTGGAAATGGAGTTGCGTCACGCCAACGCGCTTCTTCAAGAACGCCAGCGCCAAGTGGAAGCTGAGCTGCTGCTTGCCGAGCGCGTCCAACAGAGCTTGGTGCCAAAAGGCCTGACTTGGGGAGGCATCTCGGTCGAAACTTACTATCAGCCGGTCTGGTCCATCGGCGGAGACTATGGCCTTGTGACGCCAAGCGATGGCCGCCTCGATGTGATTGTATGTGATGTTTCAGGGCACGGCATAAGTTCCGCGCTTGTAGCGAACCGGATCTACTCTGAGACGATGGCCCTGATCGAGGGTGGCACTGAACTCGCTTCCATGCTGCAACGGCTCAATCATTTTGTGGTACACAACCTGGCCAGTTCGGCGTTCTATTTCACAATGGCTGCAGCGCGCTTCAGCACGGAGCAAGGTACGCTTCAATTTGCAGGTGCCGGTCATCCTCCAGCAATGATCGCAAAACGGGGCGAGGCGCCTAGACTCTTGGAGTCCAAAAGCACGATCCTCGGTTTGTTCGACGACGCTGTTGATTCGCAAGCCACCATCGAGATGCCCCTCCGTGCCGGCGAACGCATACTCATCTACACCGATGGATTGACCGAGAATTTCAACTTGAATGGAGAAATGCTCGGCGTCGATGGACTTCGTAGCATTTTTAGGGATGCGTGCGATCTTCCCCTGCCCGAAATGAAGCACGAAATCCTGGAGCGGGTCGCGGCTTGGCGTAGCGGCACCGCTGCCGATGACCTATCCCTGGTGTTGATTGAAATTCCGTAGTTTGACGCACATCCTTCTTCGAAACGCTGGTTGGATCGAACGGAAAAAAGAGTGCTGGCATTTTTGCCTTCCCGTTTCCATCCAGTCGGTGGCTCTGCCCTCAGGTGAGGTACGTTTCGGGCCGCTACAAGGATATTTACGCAGTTTGCCGCACCAGGGGGAGGCGGATTTGAAATGAGGTGTGGCCCGGGTGGGAATCGACGTTGATGCTACCCTGATGGTTGCGGACGATGCGCTGGACGATATCCAGGCCTAAGCCTGTTCCCTCGCCCACTGGCTTCGTTGTGAAAAAAGGTTCGAAGATGCGGCCGCGAATCTCCGGTGGAATGCCCGGTCCGTTGTCCGTGAATTCGACAAGCACGTCGTCTGGTTCCAGCGCGGTTCGGATGGTGAGCATTTTTTCTCGTTCTACCTGTGAATTCATCGCGCCGATGGCGTTATCGATGAGGTTTGTCCAGATCTGGTTCAACTCGCTGCCGTTCGCGGGAATTTTGGGAAGATTCCCTGCGAATGCACGCTTCACCTCGAACCCGTGCTTCAACTGGTGTTGAAACATGCGCAGGGTCACGTCGATTCCGCGCTCGACATCAACTTCGCTGGTCGGTGTTTTATCCATGTAGGAATACGACTTCACGGCCTGAACCAAGTCGGAGATGCGCCGGGAAGCTTCTTCGATTTCGCGTGTGAGACAGAGAATCTGGTGATCGTACACAAGGATACGCAGGCCGTGCGCCGCGTGTTCGGGAGTCAAAAGTCCTGTGAATGGTGACAGATCTTCTGCGCGAACTCCCGCGTCGACCAGGTCACCGGCAAGCTCATCCGGTAAGTTTCTCTCGCGCAGCCAATCCGCGAGGTCCGACTCGAGGTCGGCTCGCTCGAGCGCATCGAGTTTTTTGGTGCCCGCGCCACATTCGGCGATAGTGTCACTCAGTTTGATTAGCAGCGATTGCGCTTCGGGAGGGATGAGCTGGCTGCGCAATGCGATGGCTTCATGCCGCCGGCTATTTTGTGCTTCGCCCAAGAGCGTTGCCGACCGCAAGGCCGCAGAAGCAGGATTGTTGAGTTCGTGGGCCAGGCCGGCGGAGAGTTTGCCGAGCGCCAACATTTTGGCAGTACGTTCTTCAGAGCGCGCCATTTCGCGAGTTCGGTCGGTCATTTCACCGACGAGCTTTTGTGCGAGATTCGGTGCGCGGTACACGAGCTCGCGCAGTTCGATGGCTGGCATAACCGCGATTCGTGTCCGGCCGACAGCCGTGCCTCGACCATTGATCACCTTGAGGCGCGAGAAGGGAAGTACGCCGGTCGGCTGGCCGGCGGTACGCACAAAGATCGGAGCATAAGGATCGGAAGGACGGCGGAAATGCATCTCTCCTTCCAGAATCACGATGAAGTCTTTTGCCGGGGAGCCTTCACGAACGATAATCTCGCCCGGCTCATAGGCGTGCACTTCGAAATGGTCGGCAAGCCACTCCAGTGCTGCGCGATCATCATCCGCAAAAAGCGGCATTGCGGCGAGGTCGTCGGCAGTTAAGCGGTCACAAGAATCGGTGGGCACGCGCAGCCTCTCTATCGGTTCGCTAAATACTGATTCACGAAATAAAGCACAATGGAACCTTCACCAACGCTATTGGCAACGCGACGCACCGCACCATTCCGCACATCCCCTACCGCGAATACGCCGGGAACGTTGGTTTCCAGCAGCGTCGGGTCGCGGTCCAGAGTCCAGCCCGGCGGGCGCTTACCATCTCGCAAGAGGTTTTGGCCCGTGAGAATAAATCCCTTGGCGTCGCGGCAAACCGTTCCGTCGAGCCAATCCGTTCTCGGTTCGGCTCCGATGAAGATGAAGAGCGCGTCAGCCTCACGGTGTTCCTCAATCTTACTGTCGTGATGGCGAATGGTGATGCCGCTAAGGTGATCTTCCCCGTGTGTCTCGATCACTTCCGTTTGTGGTTCAATCTTGATGTTGGGGATGGTCTGAATACGCTCCACCAAATAATGAGACATGGCATGCGAAAGGGATTTCGCGCGCACCAACATGGTTACCGAGCGCGCGTATTGTGAGAAATGTACGGCGGCTTGACCTGCGGAGTTTGCGCCGCCGACGATATACACATCTTCGTTTTTGCAAGAGGAAGCTTCAGTGTTGGCAGCGCCGTAGTAGACACCTGCACCGGTGAGACGGTCCACGCCGGGGATGTCCAGGCGACGCCATTGCACGCCCGATGCGATCACCACACTGTGGCCGACCAGTTCTTGTCCGGTGGAGAGTTTGATCATGCGGTACTCGCCTTGCACGCAAAGGGCGTCTGCCTGAACGGGAGCAAGAACTTCCGTGCCGAAGCGTTTGACTTGCGACACGCCGCGACGTGCCAGGTCTGTTCCGCTGAGACCCGCGGGGAAACCAAGGTAATTTTCGATGCGTGAACTGAGCCCGGCTTGGCCGCCGGCAGCCTCGCGTTCTACCAGAATGGTGCGAAGCCCCTCGGTGCTGCAATAGAGTGCGCAAGCGAGTCCTGCCGGACCAGCGCCGATGATGATCACATCATAGAAGTCGCGAATTGGCGCAGTGGTGAGACCGAGCTTAGTGGCTAAATCGGGCAGCGTCGGCTTTTGCAGGACCGAGCCGTCCGGAAAAATTAGCACCGGCAGGGTTGTCGGAGAATCGCCCACCGCCGCGTTGATCCGAGGGTCGGAAGTGGAGCCCGGTTCGATCCAACGATAAGGAATTTGGCTTTTCGCGAGAAAATCCTTCAGCTCGTGTGTGCCCGGAGACCAGCGCGTGCCGACAACGTAAATGCCATCGAAGGATTCCCGGCTCGTGGCGTTCCAGTCTTCGAGCAAGTCCGAAATCACCGGGTAGAGATTCTGTTCTGGTGGTTCCCAGGGCTTCATCAGATAGTGATTCAGCTTAACTTTATTGATGGCATCGATTGCCGCGCTGGAATCGGCATAGGCCGTCAGAAGAACACGGCGCGCGTCGGGCTGAAATGTAAGAGCGTCCATCAAAAACTCGGTGCCGCTGATGCGAGGCATGCGTTGATCGACAAGGAACAGAGCAATGCGATCGCCCCGCGCGGTAAGTTGCTGGACGGCATCCATGGCTTTACTAGGTGCATCCGAGGCAAGAATCCGGTATTCCGCGGAAAATTTGGATTTCAAGTCTCTTTCGACGGCTCGCAGAACCGCCGGATCATCGTCCAACGCAAGAATAAAGGGTTTTTTGGCCATCAC
>DATFTB010000002.1:0-7168 GCA_035262325.1 Candidatus Acidiferrum sp. | reverse complement strand
GATATTTCTGTTCTAAGATAAAATGAGTGCTGCATGCTTTCTCTTCCCCCAATCACGCTGCGTCTGCGCGGCTGGAAACTGATTGACCGCGTGGCGCTGGCGTTTCTGCTGCTGTGCTCGATTGCGCTCGGCGCGGTGGCTGGTTTGCTGTTCGTCTACGAGAGCGACCTGCCGGAAATCCGCGCGCTCGAAACCTACCGGCCGAACGTGGTGACGGAGATTTACGCCGACGACGGGCAGTTGGTCGGGAGTTTCGCGCTGCAGCGGCGGATGCTGATGACCTGGGAGCAGACACCCAAGGTTTTGTACAACGCGGTGACGGCGATCGAGGACCAGCATTTCGAGGATCATTGGGGCGTGGATTTCCCGCGAGTGGCCGGAGCGGCCTACCGCAACATCCTGAAGCACCGGAAAGCCGAGGGCGCCAGCACGATCACGATGCAGTTGGCCGGAAACCTGTTCCTGGACCGCAGCGAGCGGAGCTTCCGGCGCAAAGTGCAGGAGATGCTGCTCGCACTGCAGATCGAGCGGCGGTACACCAAGCCCCAGATTTTCACGATGTACGCGAACCAGGTATACCTGGCGCACGGCAACTACGGTTTCGCCGCGGCGGCGCAATTTTATTTCGGCAAGCCGGTAACCGACCTGAACCTGCAGCAAGCGGCGCTGCTGGCCGGCATGATCCGCGGGCCCATCTACTCGCCGCTGGGTGACCCGGCGCGAGCGCTGGCACGGCGCAACCTGGTGCTCTACCGGATGATGGAGGAAGGTAAAATCACGCCGGCGGAAGAAGCCGCGGCGAAGAAAACGCCGCTTGGATTGCACCTGCAATATCCGCGGAACGATCTGGCGCCTTACTTTTTCGAAGACATCCGGAAATACCTGGAATCGACCTACGGGACCGAGGCGGTGCACGAGCGCGGGCTCCGCGTGTATACGACCCTGAACATCCAGATGCAGAGAGCGGCGAATCAGGCGGTCCGTGACGGGTTGCATACCTACGACCGCCGGCACGGATGGCGCGACAAGCTGCCAAACGTCCTGAAGGACAACCTCGGCAACCTCGAAACGTATGAAGACGACGACTGGCGGCATGCCGTCGAAAAAGGAAGCTATGTCACCGGGCTTGTGACGACGGTCGACGACAAGAGCGCGACGATCAAGATCGGTCCGTACCGGGCGATTCTGTCTCCAAGCGAGATCGCCTGGACCGGACACAGGAAACCCTCGGAGATCCTGTCGGTCGGTGACCTCGCGCAATTTTCGATTCAGGAGCTGCGCGAAACGACGGCACGGATACAACTCGAGCAGCAACCGGCTCCGCAAGCGGCAATGATCGCGATCGACAACGCGAGCGGGGAAATCAAAGCCATGGTAGGCGGGTACAGCTTTGAGGACTCGAAATTCAATCGAGCGACGCAGGCGTTCCGGCAGGTGGGCAGTTCGTTCAAGCCGTATGTCTATTCGACGGCGGTCGAAAAAGGTGCTTCGCCGTTCGACACGATCGTGGACGCGCCGTTTTCGGTCGCGAGCGGTGGGCAGCTCTATTCGCCGCACAATTACGACGAAAAATTCGAAGGAACGATCACCCTGCGGCGGGCGTTGGCGGGTTCACGAAATATTCCGGCGGTGAAGCTGGCCGAGAGGGTGGGGATCAACTCGGTGGTCGAAATGGCGAGGCGCTTCGGAATTACCTCGCCACTGCCGCCGTACCTGCCCTTGGCGCTCGGCGCCGCCGATATGAAGCTGATCGAGCACGTGTCGGCTTTTACGGTATTTCCGAATGACGGGATCCGCATCGATCCGCACATGATCCGGCGCGTCACGAGCTACGATGGCGCTTTGCTCGAGGAAGCGCACCCGGCGGTACATGACGTGCTTTCGCCCGAAGTTGCGCGGACGATGACGGCGATGCTCGAGGAAGTCGTTCAGTTTGGAACCGCCATTAAGGCCAAGACCGTCGGGCGGCCGGCGGGAGGCAAGACCGGAACAACGCAGGATTTTACGGATGCGTGGTTCATCGGATTCACGCCGCAAATTACGGCAGGGTTCTGGGTGGGATTCGACGACAAGCAGATCTCGCTCGGGAAGCGGGAGACCGGCGCACAGGCGGCGCTGCCGATGTGGATGGAATTTGTGCAGCAGGGGATGGGGGGGATGCCGGTGCTCGATTTCGCGAATGTCGAGACGCTTGAGAAACAAGCCGAAGAACATCACGTGCGGACGGACGTGCCGGATACGGCGCCGGAGGATGAGGCACCGAGCGCGCCGAGGCCCAAACCGGTTGTGCCTGCGAATCCTCCGCCGACGACGACCTCGACGGGTTTGCCTCCGACGCCGACTCCCTAGCCGTTGTCGGGAATGCGCTGGCGGGAAAGCCTGCGGGGCAGCCAGGCCAGCGCTAGGAAGTGCGAAAGGGATCCCAGCCGCCGGGACCGAGGAGCGTGGTGCCTCCTTTGGCATCTTGCAGCAGGATTTTGCGCCCGTGCGTAATCTTGCCAATACGGGTCAGCTTGACGCCGCGAAACTCGCCGGGCAGAAGCGCGGCCTTTGGGGGACTGACGGTGAAGAGAAGTTCGTAATCGTCGCCGCCGTGAAGAGCCAAAGCGAGGGCGCGGCGGCGGTCCTTCAGTGAGGCAAGAGGGAGCGAGCTCGAGTCGATCGTTGCTCCGACGCCACTGGCGGCACAAAGCCTGGGTATGTCGCTCGAGAGGCCGTCGGAAAGATCCATCATTGCGGTAGCCAGACGCTTTTCGGCGAGCCATTGACCAAGGGCCAGGCGCGGTTCGGGATACAGGTGTTTGCGCAGCGCGGCGTTGGGAGGTCGTGGGAGTGTAGGCAGCCGGCGCAACTGCTCGAGGCCTAGTTCGGCTTCCCCGAGCGTTCCGCTGGCGTAGACCAGGTCTCCGGGCCGCGCGCCCGAGCGCAGCACGGCTTGTCGCCGGGCGACTTCGCCAAGAACCGTTATGCCGATGAGAATGTGTTCGCTTCGCGTCGTGTCGCCACCGGCAAGCTCGCAGGCTGTGGCGCGCGAGGCGCGGCGCAAGCCGCCGAGGAAACCGGTGAGCCACCTGCCCGCGAGCCGGTCGGGAAGCGCGAGGCTCAGCAGAAAGCATGCCGGCTTTCCTCCCATCGCGGCGATGTCGCTCACGGCGCGGGCCAGGCATTTCCAGCCGATGGCATCGGGAGGATGCTTTTGTCCGAGGAAGTGAGTGCCCTCGAGGAACCAGTCGCAAGTCAGGAGCGTTTGCTTGTGGCGGGACCCTCGCCAAAGTGCGGTGTCGTCGCCGAGGGAGACGGTGAGCAGCGAAGAACGGGTGGAGCGGAAAGCGCGCTCGATCGACTGGACGACGTCGCGTTCATTTCGCGGTTTCCGCATGGACAGAGGCTATCGTAGCGCACACTGGCCCTACGGACAGGGAGCAGTTCTCGTTTGCCTGTCCCAAAAAGCGAAAATACAGGGTTGACGCGGAGGGCCTACAAAATCTAATATCAAGGCAATCGCGAACCAAGGCTCACGGTTCAGACGTAGCGTTTTGTTTCGGAACGACTCGCGGGGCACTGAACGCAACACCGCGCTCTCTTTCATCCAGGCCTGAGGGGCCGAACATTGGTTAACAGCAAGAACTATACGTTCTATATCGCCTCAACGCCGGGGAAGCTCCGGAAGTTGATCGTGCCCGCGTACGTGCTGCACGGGCTGGCGGCTTTGGCGATCATCGGAAGCATCACGGTGGTTGCGGCGATCGGTTCGTATAGCCGAATGCTGTGGAAGGTCGGGAACTACAACGCGCTCAGACACGACCAGGAGACCCTGAAGAAGCAATACCGCGAATTGCAGTCCACGGTGAGCGACACCAACCAGCGCCTGGACTCGCTGCAATCGCTCGCGACGGAAGTCGCCATGACCTACGGCGTTCTGCGGTATCATCCGGCGGCCTTTGATGAGACCGACAACCCGGCGACGGCGGAAGACGCTTTCGACCGCTCGATTGAGCAATATTCGTTTCTGAAGCGCAACGCCACGGCGATCGCTTATTCGGCCAACGGATTGCGCTTGCTCCCGGCGACGGCGTTTGCGGACTCGACCTACACCCCGTCGATCTGGCCCGTGCTCGGACACATCACGGACAGCTTTGGGCAGCGGCTCGATCCTTTCTCGGGTGAGGGTGCTTTTCACACGGGGGTGGACGTGGCGACCGATTACGGCGCGCCCGTGCATGTGACGGCCGATGGCATCGTGATTGTTTCCGATACGCATTCTGGATACGGGCGGCTCGTCGTGGTCGATCACGGATTTGGAATCACGACGTGCTACGCTCATCTTTCGGCGTACGCCGTGCAGGCCGGGACGCGCGTGAAGCGCGGCGAAGTGATCGGGTACACGGGAATCAGCGGGCGCTCAACGGGCCCGCACGTGCATTACGAAGTCCGGTTGAACAACGCGCCCGTGAATCCGTGGCGGTATATGAAGAACTCCACGCCTGCCGGCGATTAATCGTTCGTCCCAGGGCCGCGACCCCCTCTCGTTTCCCAAGCGCAAGCGGCGCTGACACCCGACCCCGCGAGTCCACTGCTAAATCAGATTTGGATGGTGGTATCTCGACCTGCGGCAGGTTACTTTTTGTGTTTTCGCGAAGCTGGGTGTTCGCTAGCGGCGGGAGCGGGTGGAGGAGGATCGCTTTCGGCCGGAGCCCTGCGAGCCGCCTCGAAGAGTTTCGGTGTTAGGTCAAGAATGACGCGGACGGATTTGCTGCTGCCGCGATCCAATTGCTGGATATCCGCGGACTCGAGAACTTCCAGATAAGCCTGGCGAATAGCGGGATCGAGTTGTCTGGTGGTTTTCGGATCATTCAAACCCATCTGCGCAAGCACAACGATGCCGCCCAGCATTTCTTTCAGGCGGCGTATGGTCGCTTCGGAGACGCATTCTCCATCGAGGACCACGCGCAAGAGATTGCCTTGGGGCTTTCCGGCGATCGAGATCCATTGCAACTGGCTGAGCAGGGAGGCGAGCTGCGGCGAACTGAGGCCGCCCGGTGCATGCTGCGCGAAATCACCCAAGACGTCCAAGTCTTCGTGAAGAACCGCGAGCACCGGAGTGCCCGCGAGGCGCAGGAAATGTTCGCGCCAGTCCGCCGAAACAAGAGCCGCGCGAGGTTGTGCAAAGTAGGCGGCATCCGTGGACCAGGCGATGCGGTCGTCGCGGAGGAAAGAGAAGAAAGCGGTGCGCGAAGCGCCAGCCATGGGGACCGCATAGATCGTTTTCCCGCTGGAACTCTTGAGGGCGCCGAACTTCGCTCCGTAGGCTTCGATTTTTTTGCGGTCGAAACGGCCATCGGCGATCGCCACGACTCTCGAACGGGAAGCCTCGTGGGAAATGGACACCGCCAGGCGATCGAGGTCGCGCTCGTAATTGAATCCGGTGGACTCGACAAACTGCGCGTAGTCGTTTTCGGGCCGAGGCCGGGGCGCCCACTCGAGAAGTTCGAGAAGAAACGGCGAAGAGCGAAATTGCGCCAGGTCAATGAAGAAAACCGCGCTCGCATCGCCTGGTGCGAGTGCGAGCATCTGCTCGCGGACAACCAGCGCGTCACTCGAACGCCAGCGGAAGTATCCAAACAGCGCGGCCACGAGAGCGAGGCCGATGGCCAGAACGACGAAAGATTTCCGATTGCGCATGAGTTTAGGCCGGAATGGAATCCCCTCCGGTATCTGCCTATTCTCGCATCAGCGAGGGGCGAAAACCGCCAAGAAATGGAAGGGCCAAGGCCCGGCCCTCAGATAGGAGTGGAAAGCTGTGGATTGTGTGGTAAGCCTGCCCAGCGGTCTGCAATTAAGTTATAGAAAATGATGTAGTTAGCTATCCTTTACGGGTGCACAGAAAGTGGGCATTTTTCCACAGTGGCCTCCCGCTTGCTTCCGAGCAATTTGGAATCCATCTCTTGCAATAGTCGTGTCCAATCTGTTATTCTTGTCCGGTTTGAGCGGCGCTGGCGTAGCTCAGCTGGTAGAGCATCTGATTTGTAATCAGAGGGTCGGGGGTTCAATTCCCTCCGCCAGCTCCACCAGATTTGAACGAGCGGAGTGAGGGCGGAGCGAATCCCGACATGGTAACATGAAAGGGCTGGTGTCTTTAGACACGAGTCCGTTTTGTGTTTTTCGCTCGTTGTTGCTTCCGACACAATTTTGAGCGCCGCACGATGACTGGGCGCAGGTGTCGACAGATTTTCGCGGACGGGTGGGTGAGTGGCTAAAACCAGCAGACTGTAAATCTGCCGCTCCTTGCGGGCTACGAAGGTTCGAATCCTTCCCCGTCCACCAGGATCCAGCCCGCGGCGAGATAAAGTAGTGGTAAGGGACCGTCTGGGCGGCAACAGTCAGCGATAGACAAAACAACCGCAGGATAATCGCCAACGCGATGTTCGAACGCGGTACAGAGCGCGGCAGGGTGACGGATGGAAATGTGTGCGCTGCGAAACGAGATGTGTTTGGAGGATCGGGTTCGGCCTGGGTAGCTCAGTTGGTAGAGCGCGTCCTTGGTAAGGACGAGGTCACCGGTTCAATCCCGGTCCCAGGCTCCAGAAATTCGGTTTCGAGAGGCAGAGCGAACGGAAAGGTTGGAATCGAGCGGGGGTAACTCAACGGTAGAGTCTCACTCTTCCAAGGTGATGGTTGCGGGTTCAAATCCCGTCCCCCGCTCCAGGATTCGGGGGCCAGGCGCGATTTTGGGAGAAGCGTTTGGCGCAAAGGATGAAAGCATATGGCAAAGGAGAAATTTGAGCGCAGTAAACCGCACGTGAACATTGGCACGATCGGGCACATCGATCACGGCAAAACGACACTGACGGCGGCGATCACCAAGGTGCTGAGCAAGCACAATCCCAAGGTGGCGTTCCGCGCGTTCGACACGATTGATAACGCGCCGGAAGAGCGCGAGCGCGGTATCACGATCGCGGTTTCGCACGTTGAGTATGAAACGGCGAACCGCCACTACGCACACATGGACTGCCCGGGCCATGCGGATTACATCAAGAACATGATTACGGGTGCGGCGCAGATGGATGGCGCGATTCTTGTCGTTGCGGCAACCGACGGGCCGATGCCGCAGACCCGCGAGCACATTCTGCTGGCCCGCCAGGTGGGCGTGCCGTACATCGTGGTGTTC
>DATFTB010000001.1:0-3293 GCA_035262325.1 Candidatus Acidiferrum sp. | reverse complement strand
ACGCCAAGCCCGATATAGGCGAAATCGCTGTTGGTGTAGCCCGCGAACGGCCGCGGGCTGCCGACATTGACCTGCTGAATCTGGAATTCCGGATCGGGCAGCGTCGAGACTTGCGTGGGAACTTGCTTGGCGGCTTGCCAGCCCTGCCGCGCGGCCTCGATCTGCGGATTATTTTTTTCTGCTTCCTGAAGCAGGTCAGCGAGTGGTATCGCCGATTGCGCGGACTGTGTCAGGGGCTCTTGCGCGAGTGCTTGCATTCCGAAGAGTGAGAACAACAGCAAGGCGCCAAGGGTCGGAACAAGCGCGCCCCAGAAACTGTGCAGGGGCGTTTTTTCGTTGGTGAGCAAAGGCATATTCCTTCTCCTGAACTGGTCACTTCTGGGTGCGATTGACGCTCCAAGAGACGCGAGCCGAGCACCGGCGAAGTGTCTGAAAAGTTGAGCGTTAAAGCGGCCTCAGGCCGCAAGTGCAGCGCGCGTCCGACGGTTGACTGCGTCCGCCCGGAACGACGGCAATGCGACCGCCTCGGGTGCAAAAGGTTCGCAGCCAGCACTGGTCTCGGGTCTGCCCGAAAAGGGAATCAGAAAGACACACCCGTGCGCGGCGACGAAATTCAGGTGTGGATCAGATTAGGAAAGAGGAATGAAGCGTGTAGAGTTCTGGAGGAGAGTATTCGGGCACTGCGAAATCGGAATGGACTGTATGAGAGAACGCTAGGGCTGCTTGTGGCGCCAAAACCCCTGCCACCATCATGGCCGGTGGATGGAGTGTTACATGCGATGCCGGCAACACGCTGGGCGATTGCGAAGAAACCATCGTCTTGCAGCACTCATGGCTCTGGTTGGACCGATCACAAGGCATTGAGCCACAACACTGCATAGTTTGCGGGTCCTCCGGCATGGCCGACATGCAGTCGGCGAACTGCAATAGCAGTATCGCGACCAGCGCCGACAAAACGAAGGTGGATTTACGAAGCATCTTTCTTGACTTTACGAATATTAGACGCCCGAAGTCAAGAAAGGATGCAAGAAAGACGGGGCAAGCCCTGCGGTCCGCAGTAATTGCGTTCGCCGCCCCACCAGGAGCTTTGCAGCACGGGCTTCCTGCGCCCGGGGTTACGTCCTTTTCTTTCACTGTGAGCCTTACTTCGACTGCGCGATTAACTTACCCACTTCCTCTATCACGGTTGTTCGTTGAAGGCTTTCTCCAGCGCCGAAGCAATTCGAAACACCGGACCGTTCCAATACACCGGCGTCGGTCCATCACCCCAGCGTGCGTGCGGCCCATAAAGAGCGACCTCATCCCAATGGAAACCCTTCTTGACACAGCAGTCCGGTCCTGACTGGACCGATTTCTGCTCTGCGATCCGAGCGATCTCCACTGCGACAAGATGCTGCGGATCCCAAAACTGTCGCACTCGGCCGTCGGAGATTCTAGCGAGTGTACTCTTGCTCGGCGGCCGCCAATCCGTCGCGAGGATCGGCTCCCAAACGACGAGCACGCGCACCTGCCTGTCAGGGTAATGCGCAAGAAGTTGCTCCGCTGCGGAAGACCCCCGCAGACAACCGGGTCAAGTGGGCGATAGCAGCAACACCATCCGGGGCACGTTCGAGTCGGCATCAAAGGCTCTTTCAAACTTCGTGAAATTCGCATTGGAAAGTGTAACGAGAGGCTCCTGGCCTGAAGGCACCGATGAAGGCCCCCACAAATACGCCGCCGCCATCAGCACAACGAGCAGTGCGATTCCTACGAAGATGGCCCTCCCCTTCATTGTTTCCATGCTCCGCCAAGCTGGTCAGCTATGAAGGCTGCGATTTCCTGAGGAAACAGAATCATGCTCGACACAACGGCAACCGCGGCCCATAACAGAACATTGCCAAGCATCCTTCCTCGGACGGCGCATCGTTTCGCGCGACGCTGCTGCCAAAAGCCGAGCGCGATCAGCGCGACCGAAACTCCCAAGAGCCAAGGACGCAGCGTTGTGAAGAAGGCACTCGCAGCACCCGTGCCCACGGCCGCCGCAAAACCGAGAGGCAAACAGCAACTAATCGTTGTGACGGAACTTACGATCGCTCCCAACGACGCCGAGATGCCTGTTCCTTGTCTCACCGCTATTGCCCTTGCCGTGCTTCCCGGACCGCTCGATGAACCATCTCTGCTGACGGAAGACCGATCTGCTTTGACCCTGGGTAAAGACGGCAACTAAGGGCGAAATTCTTTGCCGTCTGGGACTGTCCAGCCACATCCCGGCCATCGATTCGGATGGTCGGCGAGCCGGGAAACTTGAGTTGACCGGCCATTCGTTCGTCAGTTACAAGAATTTCATCGATCTCCGCTGTGACCCCTTCTGCAGCCAAAACGCCTCTGACCAGCTTCACCGCCGCAGGATGCGACGGGCAATCCGCCACATACAAGACTTCCACTTTCACTGTTCGCTCTCCGGTCTGTGTAGATTTCTCTCCCTCAAGATTGGGCAATGAGCGTCCCGCTTCCGCAGTTCTTTGTTGCAACTACGCAGCGCCAATTGGAGTTCGTGTTCCAGCTTCCGAAGGTCACTCAGTTTTCGCTGCACGTCCGCGAGCTTCGCTCGCAAGCGGCACTGCACCGGGGCGCAGGGCTGTAAGCGATTTCCTCGGAGTCGCAAGAGGTCCCGAATCTCGCTCAGTTTGAATCCCAGACCTTGCACACGGCGAACAAAGGCCAGGGTTTCTACGTCGCTGTCCCCGTATCGACGGAAACCTCCCTCTGTCCTCGGCGGTCGCGGCAGCAAGCCGTTGCGCTCGTAGAATCGAATCGCGTCGATGCTGAGCCCGATCTTCTTTGCCACAATTCCAATTTGCATTGCCGTGGCTCCTTTCTAGAAGCTACACCCTGGAGTATAGTCCAGAGTCAAGCGCCCTTTTCGCGCCTGGTGGCACCACTCGAACCGGCCCAAGCCGATCAAACCAGAGCAAATTGGCTGCTGCGAAGTGGCATGCTTCATTTCAGAAAGAAGCGAGCATCGGTCAGCGGAAAGTCGCCCGCCCGCGTGCAAAACGCAGCGAGGGAAGGGAACCGGAATGATCAGCCCGGGAACGCCATTTTTCTGTGCAAGCTCTCGACGAGATTTTGTACTTGGATTGCCTCGCAGAGAGCTCAAATTGGTACCAAAGGAAGATGAAGGTGGGCTTAGTCTACCGCTGCCTCGCAGCAGGGTGGCGTGCTGTCGCCAAATAATGCTGGTCAAGCGCTTGCCGGATCAGGGTCTTGATTACCGCCTGGCGGCTGATGTTTAGCTCCTTTGCCGCGTTGTC